>JAQIIU010000003.1:1915000-2215000 GCA_036946625.1 Methylorubrum populi | reverse complement strand
GCCCGGGCATGGGAGCCGTGGATCTGATAGGCCTCCTGATGCCCCTGCAGCGAGGCGTTGACGAACATCGCGTCGTATTCGGAGCCGCCCTGCATGCCGGAGATCGTCAGGGGCGTCGGAACAGGTCGGCCGAACAGGCTCTCGGGGCCGTCATGCCTGATCGGCTCGCTCCAACTGCGCCATGAACTCCGGCACGACCTGGAACAGGTCACCGACGAGTCCGTAATCGGCGACCTGGAAGATCGGGGCGTCCTCGTCCTTGTTGATCGCCACGATCACCTTGGCGTCCTTCATGCCGGCCAGGTGCTGGATCGCCCCGGAGATGCCCACCGCCACGTAGAGGTCGGGCGCCACCACCTTGCCGGTCTGGCCGACCTGCCAGTCGTTCGGGGCGTAGCCCGCGTCCACCGCGGCGCGCGAGGCGCCCACCGCCGCGCCGAGGGCGTCCGCCAGCGGCTCGATCAGCGCCTTGAACTGCTCCGCCGAGCCGAGCGAGCGGCCGCCGGAGACGACGAACTTGGCCGAGGCCAGCTCCGGCCGGTCGGACCGGGCGATGTCTTCCGACTTGTAGGCGGCGCCGAGCGCGTCGGGCGCCGCGGCCGAGACCGCCTCGACCGGGGCGGCCGCGCCGCCCGCCTGCGCCGCCGTGAAGGCGGCGGTGCGCACGGTGATCACCCGCTTGCCCGCGCCCGCCCGCACCGTCTGGATCGCGTTGCCGGCGTAGATCGGCCGCTCGAAGGTGTCGGGCGCCACCACCTTGATGATGTCGGAGATCTGCGCCACGTCGAGCAAGGCGGCCACCCGCGGCAACGTGTTCTTGCCCGTGGTCGTGGCCGCGGCCACGATCGCGTCGTAACCGTCCGCGATCGCCGCGATCAGCGCGGCGGCGGGTTCGGCGAGATCGTGGTCGTAGGCCGCGTCCTCGGCGTTCAGAACCGTCTCGACGCCGTCGAGCGCGGCCGCGGCCGCGGCCGCCGCCTTCGAACCGGAGCCGAGCACCAGGGCGTGGACCGGCTGGCCCAGGGCCCGGGCCGCGGTCAGCGCCTTCAGGGTGCCGTCCTTGATCTGCCCGTGGGCGTGCTCGGCGTAGAGGAGCGTGGTCATCGGCGAAACCTTCGGGAACGAGGGAGGAGGGACGCCGCTCGACCGGGGCCGGGAGCGGCGCGGCCCGAGGATCAGAGCACGCCGGCTTCGACCTTGAGCTTCTGCACGAGTTCGGCGGCGGAGGCGACCTTCACGCCCGCCTGCCGGCCCGGCGGCTCGGCGACCCTGAGCACGGTCAGCTTCGGCGTGACGTCGATGCCGAGGGTCTCGGGGCTCAGCTCCTCCAGCGGCTTCTTCTTGGCCTTCATGATGTTGGGCAGCGAGGCGTAGCGCGGCTCGTTGAGGCGCAGGTCCGTGGTGACGATGGCCGGCAGCCTGAGCGCGACGGTCTGGAGGCCGCCATCGACCTCGCGGGTCACGTCGATGCCGTCCTCGCCGAATGCGAGCCGGAAGGCGAAGGTGCCCTGCGGCCAGCCCAGCAGCGCGGCCAGCATCTGCCCGGTCTGGTTCGAATCGTCGTCGATGGCCTGCTTGCCGAGGATGACGAGGCCGGGGCCTTCCCGTTCGACCACGGCCTTGAGCAGCTTGGCCACGGCCAGCGGCTCGCACGCGACGTCGGTCTTGATCAGCACGGCCCGGTCGGCCCCCATGGCGAGGGCGGTGCGCAGCGTCTCCTGCGCGGCTTGCGGGCCGATCGAGACCGCGACGATCTCGGAGACCCGGCCCTTCTCCTTCAGCCGGATCGCCTCCTCGACGGCGATCTCGTCGAACGGGTTCATCGACATCTTGACGTTGGCCAGTTCCACGCCAGAACCGTCCGCCTTGACCCGGATCTTCACGTTGTAGTCGACGACCCGCTTCACCGGCACCAAAACCTTCATGGCCAACTCCCGAGAGACACGTCATCCGGCCGCAGGCGTCGCGGCGCGGGACCCTTACGCCGGTTCGCGAGGCGCCTCGCGCAGCGCCCGGCGCAGCACCTTGCCGACATTGGTCTTGGGCAGCGTCTTGTGCAGCACGATCCGGCGCGGCACCTTGTAACCGGTGAGGCCGGCCCGGGCGTGCGCCTTCAGGGCGTCCGGGCTCACCGAGGGATCACGCAGCACCACGTGCGCCACCACCATCTCGCCGCTGTCGGGGCAGGGCGCGCCGACCACCGCGCATTCGAGCACGCCCGGATGGGTGGCGAGCACGTCCTCGACCTCGTTCGGATAGACGTTGAAGCCTGAGACCAGGATCATGTCCTTCATCCGGTCGACGATGCGGACCTGCCCGTCGGGGGTCATCACCGCCACGTCGCCGGTGCGGAAGAAGCCGTCCTCCGTCGTCACCCTGGCGGTCTCGTCGGGGCGGTTCCAGTAGCCGGCCATGACCTGGGGGCCGCGCACGCAGAGTTCGCCCGGTACGCCGAAGGGCAGCGCCGTGCCATCCTCGGCCCGGATCGACACCTCGGTCGAGGGCACGGGATAGCCGATCGTGCCGGACCATTCCTGCAGCCGGTGAGGGTTCACGCAGACGACGGGCGAGGTCTCCGACAGGCCGTAGCCCTCGATGATCGCCGTGCCCGTGACCTGCTTCCAGCGTGCCGCCACGGCCGACTGCACCGCCATGCCGCCGCCGACCACGAAGTCGACCTTCGAGAAGTCGACCGTGCCGATCTTCGGGTGGTTGCCGAGCAGGTTGAACAGGGTGTTCACCCCCGACATGTGGGTGAAGCGGTGCCGTGCGAGCGTCCTCACGAAGCCGTCGGCGTCGCGCGGGTTCGGGATCAGCAGGCAGGTGCCGCCCGCGCGGATGAAGAACAGGAAGCAGCAGGTCAGCGCGAAGATGTGGTAGAGCGGCAGGGCCGTGACCATCACGCGTTCGGGACCGTCCGGGTCGGCGGCGCCGAACCAGGTCTGGCTCTGCACCACGTTGGCCATGACGTTGCGATGGGTCAGCATCGCCGCCTTGGCCACGCCGGTGGTGCCGCCGGTATATTGCAGGAAGGCGAGATCCCCCTGCGTGACGGGCACCGGCGCGAACGGCAGCCCGCGCCCGGTCTTCAGCACGTCGGCGAGGCGCAGGCCGAGCCCCCGCGGCAGGCGGTAGGACGGCACCGCCTTCTTGATGTGGCGCGCCGCGAGGTTGATCAGCCTCCCCTTGAGGCCGAGCCCGTCGCCGGGCGAGGCGAGCACGACCCGGTCGAGGCCCAGGGACGGGAGCGCGGCGGCCACGGTCGCGGCGAAGGTCTCCAGCACGACGAGGAGGCGGGCGCCGGAATCGTTGAGCTGGGCGGCGAGTTCGCGCGGCGTGTAGAGCGGATTGACGTTGACGACGGTGCCGCCGGCCAGGAGCGTGCCGAACAGCGCGATCGGGTAAGCCGGCACGTTCGGCATCATCAGGGCGACGCGGTCGCCCTTGGCGAAGCCCTGCCGCTGGAGCCAGGCGGCGAAGGCGCCGGCCATGGCGCCGAGTTGGGCGTAGCTGAGCGTCGCGCCGAAGCCGATCACGGCGGTCCGATCGGCGAAGCGCGCGGTGCTCGCCGCGAACATGTCGACGAGGGTGCCGAGTCCGTCGACGTCGATGTCGGCCGGCATGCCGGGCGGATACGACGCCAGCCACGGCCTGACGGCCCTCTGCTCCTCGATCATGGCGCGCCCTCCGCCCCGTTCGTTGTCGTTGTGCCGCCGGACCTCGGACGTCGCTCCCGTGGTCCGATCAGGCCGTGCCCGCCTCGCAGCTCGTGCGCTCAGACGAACTGGCCGAGGCCCGGGACCGAGCCCACGATCGGGCCGATCACGTCCTCCCCGGCCCGCTCGCGGCCGTAGGCGAACAGCTCCCGGCCGAGCGGGTGCATCTGATTCATCGACACGCCGGCCGCCATGAGCTTCTGGCCGAGCCCCATCACGCCGCCCATCATGCCGCTGAGCCGGCCCAGCAGGCCGCCGCCGGCCGGCGCGTCCATGACCGCGGCGCTGCCCGGGATCGCGGCGACGAGACGCTCGACTTCCGGGGCGGGCCCTTCCTTGCGCAGGAAGGTCAGGATGATCCCGATCGCCTTCCGGGCCGTGGCCGTGTCGAGCCCGGTCGCCGCCATCACGCGCGTCGTCAGTTCTTCCACCTCTTGCCTCCCGTTCGCTGTTTCGTGCCGTTTCTTGGAAGTATGGCGGCGATCAAAACCGGCGTCGTCGGCCTGGCCTCCGCCGCGACGCGGGCGCCCAACCGGCTCGGAGCGGTCCGCAGCCCACTCGATGGCAGGCAGCATTGCACGTTGGGCGGGCAAAGGATTGCCATCCGGTGCCAGGATTTTGATAATCCATGCCGGCTCCCCGACGGAATCCGAGATGACCCCGCAGGTTGACGAAGCGCTGGTGGACGGCATGGCATGGTCCGGGTTCGATCGGGCGGTCCGGCACCTGCCCGGCGGTGCCGCTTCGGTGTTCCGCTCGCTCGGCCTGTCGCCGGAGGCGATCGACCGGCCCGGCCCCTGCACCTCGCTCGCCACCTATGTCCGCTACTTCGAGGTGGCGGCTCAGATGTCGGGCGACCCGTGTTTCGGCCTCGGACTCGGGACCATGACCCGTGCCGAGCGCTCGGGCATCCCCGGCTACCTCGTGCTGAACGCCCGGCGCTTCCGGGATGCGATCCGGGATCTCGCCCGCACCCTGCCGACGCTGGTGGGCGGCATTCACCTCACGCTGGCGGAACACCGCGATCCGCCGGCGCTCCTCTGGTCGATCGTCACGGATGTCGGTCCCTCGGCCCAGTTCACGGGCCACGGCAACGGCTTCTTCGTCCGGATGCTGCAGGCGCATCGCGGACAGCGCTGGCGGCCGGTGCGGGTGCTGTGCGCCATGCCGGAACCCCCGCGGCCGGAGCGCTACCGTTCGGGCCTGGGCTGTCCCGTCGGGTTCGACAGCCCCGTCAACGCGATCGAACTGCGTCGCGACGAACTCGATGCGGAGCGCACCGGCGTGGATATCCGGCTGCACGCGCTGCTCTCGACCTACGCCCAGGTTCTGCTCGACCGGCACGGCCCGTCCGCCTGCGCCCTGGAGACCGATGTCCGGATGGCGCTGCGCGACGGTTTCGCCCTCGGTACGAGCGACATCGAGGCGGTGGCGCGGCGGCTCGACCGGTCGCGGCGCGGCCTGCAGCGGGCGCTGGCGGAGCGCGGCCTCTCGTTCCGCGGCCTGAGGGACGGCGAGCGCTTCGCCCTCGCGCAGACCCTCCTGAGAGAGAGCCGGCGGCCGATCGGCGAGATCGCGGCCCGGCTCGGCTACGCGGAGACGGCGGCGTTCTCGCGCGCCTTCAAGACCCGGTTCGGCACGAGCCCCTACGCGTTCCGCAGGGCCGACCGGCGATGAACGAGGCTCCGCCCCGACGCATTCCGGTGGATCGGGCCGGTGGATCGGGAACCTCTTCGCCTGCGATGCCGTCCGGCACCCCGTTCCGGGATCCAGCTCGACCGGCAGCGGAAGAACCGGGCCCTGGAACGCTTGGCCCGGGCCGGGCCGGTGCCCGGCTCGCCGCGCTTCGGCCCCGAGCGGGTTGACAGCCCCTCTCCAGGCCGAATAGCCAAGCTGCGACGGTTCCCCTCGGGGATCAAAAGGGAACGCGGTGAGGGCTTTTGCCCGATGCCGCGGCTGCCCCCGCAACTGTAAGCGGCGAGCCTTCCGCCACCATGTCACTGGGCAGCCTCGCCCGGGAAGACGGTGAGAGGGCAGCGACCCGCGAGCCAGGAGACCTGCCGTCAGTCGTGGTCACACGCGAAACGCGTCGGGCGGGGTGTCCCGGCGGGTGTCGAAGGCCCGCCATCCCTGCGAGGAGGCGGTGACCCGAGGCCTCGTTCGCGGTGACGTGCCACTGCCGTTGCCCGAGGCCCGTCTCCCGTGCCCCATCTCCTTCGTTCCGCTCTCCGGAGCGTGCTGGCGCTTTCCTGCGCCGGTCCGGCCCTGCTCGCCTCGGCCCTGGCCCACGCCCAGCAGGTTGCTGCGCCCTTCGCGGACATGCCGCGCGGCGGCGAGGCCGCCGTCTCGCTCGCCGAGATCTCGGTCTCGGCCACCGGGGTGCCGACGCCGGTTACACAGACCGGGTCCAGCGTGACCGTGCTGACCTCGGACCTGCTCCAGGCCCAGCAGATCCGCACCGTGCCGGACGCCCTGCAGCAGGTGCCCGGCCTCAACGTGGTCCGCACCGGCGGTGCCGGCGGCCAGACCTCGGTCTTCCTCCGCGGCACCAACTCGAACCACGTGAAGGTCCAGATCGACGGCATCGACGTCAACGACCCCTCGACCCCGAACCGCGCCTTCGACTTCAGCCAGCTCCTGACCGAGGACCTCTCCCGCATCGAGGTTTTGCGCGGCCCCCAGAGCGGCCTCTACGGCGCGGACGCCATCGGCGGCGTCGTCGCCTTCGTGACCAAGCGTGGTGAGGGTCCGGCCCGGGCTGCCGCCTTCGTCGAGGGCGGCTCCTACGGCACCGCCAAGCAGGGCGGCCGCATCTCCGGCTCGGAGGGCATCCTCGACTACTCGGTCGGCGTCCAGCACCTGCGCCAGGCCGCGCTGCCGGTGACGCCCTTCGAGCTCCTGCCGGTCGGCGTTCCGCTCCGGACCGCCTTCACCGACATCAAGACCGTCTCGACCAAGCTCGGCGCGCAGCTCACCGACACCGTCCGCCTCAACACCGTGCTGCGCTTCTCCGACAGCGCCTATCTCGACCAGGCGGACGGTGGCTTCCCCTACCGGCCGCTGCCATACCGAAACCTCAACGACCAGCGGCAGCTCCTCATGCGCGGCGAGGCCGAGTGGACGCCGGTCCCGGGCGTCCACAACGTCTTCGGGGCGAACTACGCCGCCTTCGACCGCCTGAGCGCCGGTCCCCTCGACCCGTTGTCGCCTCCGACGCCGACGACCTCTCTCGGCGAGCGCAGCCGCTTCGACTACCGCGGCGACGCGCAGCTCGCGCCGGGCAGCCTCCTGCTGTTCGGGGCGCAACGCGAGGACGAGCGCATCGAGACGACCGGCCTGAACCGCGCGAACGGCAACACCGGCGGCTTCGCCGAGCTTCAATCCGCCCTCACCGACCGCGTCTTCCTCGTCGCCAACATCCGCCACGACGCGAACGACCAGTTCGGCGGCGCCACCACCTTCCGGGTCGCGCAGAGCACCATCCTGCCGGGCACCGAGACGCGCCTGAAGGGCAGTGTCGGCACCGGGTTCAAGCCGCCGACCCTGAGCCAACTCTACCAAGACTATCCGGACTTCCGCTTCTTCGGGAACCCGAACCTGCGGCCGGAGGAGAGCTTCGGCTTCGACGCCGGCTTCGAACAGCCGCTCGGCGACCGCGTGCTCGTCGGCGCGACCTATTTCGAGACCGACTTCCGCAACCTGATCCAGACGGCCTCCTTCCCGACCTACGCGACCAACGTGAACCTCGGCCGCGCCGTGGCCTACGGCGCGGAGAGCTTCGTCTCGGTCAGGTTCACCGACACCCTCGGCGCCCGGGCCGACTACACCAACACGGTGACCAAGGACGAGGTCGCGGGCCAGGAGCTGCTGCGGCGCCCCCGCCACAAGGTCAGCCTCACCGGCCTCTGGACGCCGCTGCCGAGCCTGACGCTCACCGGCACCCTGATCGCCGTCGGCGCCTTCGTCGACGGGAATCGGGATTTTTCGGTCACGCGGCTGAGGAACCCGGGCTTCACCCTGGTCAACCTCTCGGCCAACTACGCATGGTCGGAGACGACGACTTTGTTCGCGCGCATCGATAACCTGTTCGACCAGCGCTACCAGAACCCGACGGGCTTTCTGGGACCGGGCCTTGCCGTCTACGGCGGCGTGCGCCTGACCACGTTCTGAGGTGACGATGCCGTCGCGGGCCGTGACCGTTCTCTCGGCCGTCCTGGCCGCCATGCCCGCGGCCCGTGCCGCCGACTCGGCGGGGACGCCGGTCCGCGTGGTCTCGATGAACCTGTGCGCGGACGAACTCGTCCTGCGGCTGGCCGACCGCGCGCAGGTCCTGGCGGTCACCGGCCTCGCCCGTGACCCGCGCGGCTCGACGGTCGCGGAGAAGGCCGCCGGCTTAGCCGTCACGCGCGGCCTCACGGAGGAGATCGTCGCGCTCCGGCCGGACCTCGTCGTCGCGGGCGCCTTCACCACCCGCGCGACCGTCGGCATGCTCAGGCGCGTCGGTTCCCCGGTGCTCGAACTCGGCGTGCCGGCCGACCTCGACGGCGTGCGTGCGCAAGTTCGGCAGGTCGCGGCGGCCGTGGGCCATCCGGAGCGCGGCGAGGCGATGGTCGCGGAACTCGACGCCAGGCTCGCGTCCATCCGGCCGGCCACCCGTCCCTTGCGGGCCCTGGTCCTGCGGCCGAACGCCTTCACGGTCGTGCCCGGCGGCCTCGGCGACGCGCTCATCCGCGCCGCGGGCCTCGTCAACGTGGCGGCCGAGATCGGTCGCGACCGCTTCGGGCAGGTGCCGCTCGAAACCGCGGCGCTCGCGAATGCCGACCTGATCGTGGTCGATGAGGCTGCGCCGGGCATGCCCTCGCTCGCCGACACGCTCCTGCACCACCCCGTCTTCCGAGCGCTGGCGCGGGAGCATCGGACGGTCGCTATCCCGAACCGCTTCTGGACCTGCCCAGGACCCCAGGTCGCCGAGGTCGTTGCACGCTTGGCCGAGGCGGCGAACGCGCGGGCGGCACGGCCATGAGCGCGCCTGTCACGAGCCTCGTCCGCCCCGGTACGCCGGGTGCCCGTCGAGCCGTCATCGCCCTTCTCGGCTTGGCCGTCCTCGTCCTGACGCTCGCCTCGGTCGCCATCGGCTACGCGCCCTTCGACGTAGGGGCCGCCTTCGCGGACCTCGCCGCGGGCCGGACCACGCTGCCGGCCCTGGTGCTGTGGGAGCTGCGCATCCCGCGGGCGCTTCTCGGCGGCCTCGTCGGGTTCAGCCTCGGCCTGACCGGCGCGGCGATGCAGGGCTACCTGCGCAACCCGCTCGCCGACCCCGGCATCCTCGGCCTCTCCTCGGCGGCGGCTCTGGGCGCCGTCGTCGTCTTCTACGGCGGCCTCGCCGCCTCGGTGAGCCTCGCCCTGCCGCTCGGCGGCATCGCCGGGGCGGCGGTCGCGGCGTTCCTCCTCAACCTCCTGGCCGCCCGCGGCGGCAGCACGCTGGGGCTGATCCTGGCCGGCGTCGGCCTGTCGAGTCTCGCCGGCGCCCTGACCGCGCTGGCGCTCAACCTGTCGCCCAACCCCTACGCGGCGCTGGAAATCGTGTTCTGGCTGATGGGCTCGCTCAGCGACCGCAGCATGGACCACGTCCTCCTCTGCCTGCCGCTGATGGCGATCGGATGGGGCCTGATGCTGTCCACGGGCTCCGCCCTCGACGCCCTCACGCTCGGCGAGGACACCGCCGCGAGCCTCGGGGTCGGGCTCGTCTCGGTGCGGCTGCGCCTCGTCACCGGTGCGGCGCTCGCGGTCGGCAGCGGGGTGGCGGTCTCCGGCGCCATCGGCTTCGTCGGCCTCGTGGTGCCGCATCTCATGCGACCCCTCGTCGGGGCCCGTCCCGGGGCCGGCCTGTTGCCGAGCGGGCTCGGCGGTGCGGTTCTGGTTCTCGCGGCGGATATCGGCGTGCGCGGGCTCGCCACCCGGCCCGAACTCAAGCTCGGGGTGGTGACCGCGCTCGTCGGCGCGCCCTTCCTGATCGTGCTGCTCCTGGGAAACCGCGGGAGGCGGGCATGAGCCTCCCCGTCAGCCTCCCCGTCATGGGCCTTGCCGCGCACGACGTCCGGGTGACGCGGGATGGCCGGACGATCCTGGCGGATATCGGGCTCGCCCTGGAGCGCGGCCGGGCCGCGGACGGAACCCCCTACATCCTGCCCTGGGCGCGGTCCGGGACTTCGCCCGGGACTTCGGCGGAGGAGAGCGGTGCCATCGTCCCCGGCCGAGGCGGTCGATGCGCTTCTGCGCGAGGCCCTGGCCGGCTCCGGTCCCGACCGGCCGAGGGGTGACGGACGCCGCGGGCACAGGCCGCGGGCGCCGATGCCGCTCGACCGGCACGGGGGCCCGCTCTCCGCCACCGAGCCGGCTCCTGCGCCACCGGCTTCCACGGCGGAGACGAAGGGGCTAGAGCCCTCTTGCGCCGAAGCGGAGACCGGTTCGGCGCAAGAGGGCGCGTCAAAACAAGAGCTTGAAGCCGCTCCCGATTGCAACGTGATCGGAAGCGGCTCCAGGCCGTGGGGGCGTCAGGCACTGGAACCGGGGGAACCTGCTGTGAGCGTCGGTCTGCTGGCCCTTCTCGATGATGTCGTCGCCCTGACGAAGGTCGCGGCGTCCTCTTTGGACGATGTGGCTGCGCAGGCCGCGAAGGCGGGGACCAAAGCCGCCGGTGTCGTGATCGACGATGCGGCGGTCACCCCCCGCTACGTCGTCGGCTTCTCGCCGGAGCGTGAACTGCCGATCGTCTGGCGGATCGCGCGCGGATCGCTGGTCAACAAGCTGGTGTTCCTGCTTCCGGCCGCTCTGATGCTCGGGGCCTTCGCGCCCTGGGCGATCACGCCGCTCCTGATGCTCGGCGGCTTGTACCTGGCCTATGAGGGCGCCGAAAAGGTCTACGAGATGATCGCGCCGCACGCGGAGCCCGACCGCGGGAGCGAGGCGAAGGCGGCTGCGCCGAATGCGCAGGTCCTGGAAGACCAGCGGGTGTCGAGCGCCATCAAGACGGACTTCATCCTGTCGGCGGAGATCATGGCCATCACCTTGTCGAGCCTGGATGTCGACACGGTGTGGGCTCGTGCCGTGGTGATGGCGGTGGTCGCGGTCGGCATCACGGTCGCGGTCTACGGCGCGGTCGCCCTGATCGTGAAAGCCGACGATGTCGGTCTGGCCCTCGCCGAACGGGGCGGCGGCGTGTCGGCGCTCGTCGGCCGCGCGCTCGTGCGCGGCATGCCGGGATTTCTGAAAGCGCTCGCCCTGCTCGGGACGGCCGCCATGGTCTGGGTCGGCGGCGGCATCATCGTCCACGGCCTCGCGCACTACGGAGCCGCCGGTCCCGAGCACGCGATCCACGCGGCGGCGACGGCGGCGGGCGGGGCCGTGCCGGCAATCGGCGGGGCGGTCGCGTGGCTCGTGAGGGCGACCGGGGCGGGCGTGATCGGGCTGCTCGCCGGCTTCGCGCTGATTCCGCTGGCCGGCAGGATTCTGGCGCCGGCCTGGAAGGCCGTGGCGGGGCTTCTTCCGGCGCGGCGCAAGGAAGCCTGATCCGACGGCCGCCGGCCCTTCGCCGCACGATCCTCGGCAAGGCGGAAAGCGGCGCCTGCCGGCGCCGGCCTTGCGGCCAGGAGGTGACGGGATCGACGAAGTAGGCGGCGACGGACGCCGCCCACGCCTCGGCCCGGACGGTGACGGGCCGGCCGGCCCGTCGTGCCGCTGCGTCCAGCCGGGCGTGTTCGTCCATGGTGGCGGCAACCACCCTTTTCGCCTGAGGTCCGCGAGCGTGCGGTGCGGCTGGCGCCGAGCGGGCTCCCGGCACGCCCTGGCGGTCGAGACCCATCCGCACGGGCAGGGGGGAGGCTCCTCTCGGGGATGAAGGCCGTCATTGTTTGAAATTGCAATATTTTCATATGATATGATTGAATCGTCGTTGACATCGAATTCGAGCTGCCGCTAGATATCGAACGCGCTGGGCGCGGGTCCCTGACCTGCGCGTCCGAAGGATCACGGACACATCCTTGCAGGGTTAGAGATGTCTATAGGACCCGAACTGGCTTCGATTGAGCAGATCAAGGCGATCGCGGCGGAAAACGGCTTCTCGCTCACCGATGCGGAGGCGGAAGAGTATCGGGCAATGATGGCGGGCGCCATCAAGTCCTACCGCCGTCTTGAGGCGTTGCCCGAACGCAAGCTGCCGGTGAAGTATCCGCGCACCCCCGGCTGGCGGCCGTCCGCGGGCGAGAATCCCCTGAACGGGTGGTATTGGCGCTGCGAGATCGAAGGCGCGACGGGGGGGCTCCTGAAAGGGGAGCGGGTCGCCATCAAGGACAGCGTCTGCGTCGCCGGCGTACCGATGATGAACGGCTCGAAGGTTCTCGAAGGTTACGTCCCCGATGTCGACGCGACGGTCGTGACCCGTCTGCTGGACGCGGGCGCGATCATCGCCGGCAAGGCGAACTGCGAGGATTTCTGCTTCTCCGCCGGCGGCATGACCTGCAGTTCCGGACCGGTCGGCAATCCCTGGAAACCGGACCACAATCCGGGTGCCTCCTCGAACGGGTGCGCCGTCCTCATCAGCCTGGGCGCGGTCGACATGGCGATCGGCGGTGACCAGGGCGGATCGATCCGCCTGCCGTCCGCGTGGTCGGGCTGCTACGGCCTGAAGCCGACCTACGGCCTGGTCCCCTATACGGGCTGCGCCATGATCGAGGCGACGATGGACCATGTCGGCCCGATGGCGAGCAGCACCGAAGGCATCGCGAGGCTCCTGACGGTCATCGCCGGCCACGACCCCCTCGATCCGCGCCAGCAGGGACGCATCGATCCCGGCTTCGAGGCCGATTACATGTCCGCCCTGTCGCGCGGCGTCCGCGGCATGAGGATCGCCGTCCTCAAGGAGGGGTTCGGTCAGGACAACACGTCGATCGGATTGCTGTCGTCCGACGCGGAGACCGATGAGTGCGTCGAGACCGCCCTCGATCGCCTCCGTTCTCTGGGGGCGACCGTCGAGGAGGTGTCGATCCCGATGCATCTCGACGCCTATCACATCTGGTCCGCCATCGCCGTCGAGGGCGCCGCGGCCTTCATGCTGAAGGGCTGCGGCGCCGGCAGCAACTGGCACGGCTGGTACAATACCGGGATGAGCGAGGCTCTTGCCCGCGGTCTGAAGGCCCGCGCCCAGGACATGCCGCCCACGGTGAAAAACGTTCTTCTCCAGGGCGAGTACATGCGCAAGTTCTACCATGGCCGTTATTACGGCAGGGCACAGAACCAGCGCCACCTCGTGAACGAGGCCTACGACGCGGTGCTGGCGAACTACGACGTCATCGCCTGCCCGACGATCCCGTGCCGCGCGACGAAGATGGTCGACCGCGACGCCGGCCCGCTGGAAACGGTGGCGAACATGCTCGGCAGCGTCAGGAACACGGTGGTGGCCGATGTGACCGGGCACCCTGCGATCAGCATCCCGTGCGGCGTTCGCGATGGTCTGCCGATCGGCCTCATGCTGACGGCGAAGCATTTCGACGAGGCGTCATTGGTCGCGGCATCGGCGGCCCTCGAAAGAACCGGCGACTGGAAGACGATGTAGCTGCGGCCGACTCTTTCGGAACATGGCAAATCATTCATCGGTATGTATTGGTTTTTACCGTTCCGACCCAGTTCGTCGTCTTGAAACGATGTGACCGAACCCTCTTCGTGCCGGCCCGGGCCTGGCATGAGGGCCTTCGGGATCGAGGAGGATCCAAGGTCGGCACGGGAGGGATGTGCAGGGTCCCGCAGCTCGGGCGATGGGTTTCGTGTCTGCATCAAGTAGAAAATTCAACGGTACATAATTCATCGGTTTGGCACGGATCGGGAGCGATCCCGTCTTGTTCGGCGCGACGGTCGGCACGCGCAGGACCGCTCCATGCGCCGTTCGGCGTGGCATCGCGACGCGCGGATTTCGAGCACCGGCCGATCGGGGTCGGGGCGTCCTTCAAGGGGGCAATCGATAGGGGATGGCCTTGTTCTCGCTCTTCGGAAAGCTCCGGCGCACGCTCGCTCTCGCGACGATGCTCACGCTCCCCCCGAGCACGGCCGCTCTCGCGGTCGATCTCAATGCGACGGATTACGTGCCGCTCCCCGTGGGGACGAACGTGTTCGTGTCCTACACGACGTTCGCGACGCGCGACGGCTTCAAGGACAAGAACGGATTCGCCATCAAGACCGACACGCATCTCGACTCGCTGGTCGAGATCGCCCGCGTCATCCGGTACATGGACATCGCCGGCTTCACGGTCGCCCCCCAGATCCTCGTTCCGGGCGGCTCGCTCTTCAACGGCAGCCTCGGCGGCGCAGGCCTCCGCTCGGCGGGAGGATTGGGCGATCCCATTCTGGCCGCCCCCGTCTGGCTCATCAACAGCGAGAAGTCCGGCACTTATTTCGCCATCACACCCTATGTCTTCGTGCCCCTCGGCAGTTACACGCCCGGCGCCACGCTCGATCTCGGTGAGAACCGCTGGAGGGCGAACGTTCAGGCCGGTTTGGCGCAAGCACTCGGCCCGGATTTCCTGACCCAGCTTTCGGGTGAAGTCCTGTTCTACGGGGACAACAAGGATGCGGCCGCGACGCCCGGCTCCGTTCTCACCCAGAAGAACACCTTCCAGTTCCAGGGCTGGTTGTCCTATGTCCCGCCGAGCGACAAGACGTGGCGGATCGCTGCAGGGTACTCGCAGCTCTGGGGCGGCACGCAATTCCTGAACGGGATCCCGACCGGTACCGCGACGAGGGCGCAGCAGATCCGCTTCGAAGTCGGCAAGTTCCTGGCGCCCGATTTCCAAATCCTGGGACAGGTGCAGCGCGATCTGACCGTGCGCGGTGGTTTCAAGGAAGATCTGCGCGCCATGCTTCGCTTGGTGAAGGTCATGTGAGCCCGCTGAAAAGGCACCGTACGTCCTTTGAACGTCACCCTGTGGAGATCAAGCGCATGACCAGCTCCCCTCCGGCATCCCTCGCCCCGTCCACGGACGGACCGGTCCGCATCCCGGCCGAGGAACTGCTGCCCTGGGCGGTCTTCACGGGTCTGATCTCCCTCCTCCTGATCTATTTCCTCGGAACGGAACAGGGCGCGGCGGCCCTGTTCTCAGGCGGCTACGTCCACGAATTCGTGCACGACGCGCGCCATCTGCTCGGCTTCCCTTGCCATTGAGCCCTCTCCCGGGGCGCCTCCTGCGTTCCGGTCCGGTTCCGCACGACTTCACGGGTCAGCACCACCGAGCATGGTAAGGGATCTGCTTCTGCGCGGCATGCTCGCGGGCATCGTCGCGGCCCTTCTGGCCTTCGCGTTCGCGAAGGGGGTCGCGGAGCCCTATGTCGACCGGGCGCTCGCCGTGGAGGAAACGCTGGGTCGCGCCGCCGGCACGGCGCAGGGCGGCGAGGCCCCGATCGTCAGCCGGGCCACGCAGGCCGGCATCGGTCTCCTCACCGGGCTCGTGCTCTACGGTGCGGCGCTCGGCGGAAGCTTCGCCCTGGTCTTCGCCTTCGCGCACGGCCGGCTGGGGCGGATCGGGGCCCACGGTGTCGCCGGGCTGATCGCGCTGGCGGGCTTCGTCGCGATCGTCTTGGTTCCCGGCCTCAAGTACCCCGCCAATCCGCCTTCCGTCGGAGATTTCCGCACGATCGGCCACCGTACGGCGCTGTTCTTCTGGATGGTCACGTTCTCCGTCGGCGCCATGGCGCTCGCGGTCGCGGCATCCGGGTGGATGCACAGGCGTCGAGGGTCGTGTCGAGGGGCATGGGGCCCGGCGGTCTGCGCCGGCCTGTCCTACGGGGTGCTGGTCGGGGTCGCCGCGCTCGCCATGCCGGCGATCGACGAGGTTCCCGAGGGATTTCCGGCGGCCCTGTTGTGGGACTTCCGGCTGGCCGCCCTCGGCGTCCAGACGGTTCTCTGGGGGGCGCTCGGCCTCGCGTTCGACGCGTTGACCGGGGGACGCCAGAGCGCGACGGCGCGGGGGTCGAAGGGGCGATGATCCATGTCGTCACCTTCGTGTGCAGAGGTGCGACCGCCGCCCTCCGCACCGGGCGGTTCGGTGAGGACGACCCGCTGGATGAGCGTGCTGCGAGGGAGGCCGAGGCCCTCGCGAACCTGCTGCCGGCCTCCGATCGGGCCTGGACCGGGCCGGACCGCGCGTCGCGCCGGAGTGCGGAGGCCCTTCGGCTCGACGCGGTCGTGGATCCGGCGCTCCGCGATCTCGATTACGGGGCCTGGACAGGTCGAACGATCAAGGAGATTCGATCCGAGGCCCCCGACCTCCTCGCCGCCTGGGTCGTGTCCCCGGCGACCGCCACCCCACCCGGCGGAGAACCGATCGGCCAGTTGGTGGCACGCGTCGGACGTTGGCTCGCCGGCCGGAGAAACGGAGGCGCCTCGATCGTGGTCGCCGCCGCGGCCGTCGTCCGGGCGGCCGTCGTCCATGCGCTCGATGCCGGCGAGGCGTCGTTCCCGCGCCTCGATGTTCGTCCCCTCAGCCGGACCGAGTTGACGAGCGATGGACGCCGCTGGAACGTGAGAGCCTTCGGCCGGCTCGACTGAGAGCCTGTTTGACTGCAGTGATCCCATCTCGCCCCTCATCCTGAGGTGCCGCGTGAGCGGCCTCGAAGGATGCTCCAGATCCCGCGCGGTTCCTGGAGCCCCCTTCGAGGCCTCCGCTGCGCTCCGGCACCTCAGGATGAGGGTTCAGGATGGGAGCAGGATCTTCCTCTCGCCTTGCCGTTGCCTGACGAAGACACGTCGGCCGGTCAAACAGGCTCTGAGACAAGTTCTGCCGCTTGCCGAAGGGTCGATGCCGGCCGGATCGCGAAGGTCGGCTGCTTGCAAATACAAGAATCTTGCAAATACAAGAATAAAGCAGGGGACGGAACAGATGAACGGCAGCGCGATTGCAGCAGACCATCCGGCGACGGGAGCCTGCCGACCACCGGGAGGCCGTGTCGAAGTTCGATTATCGAGACGCCTTCGATCACCTCTTTCCGGAAGGAAGGGGGCGGGTCAACGCCTGTCATACCTGCTGCGACCGCCATGCCGGGGATCCGGGCCGCGTCGCGCTCCGCTACGGGACGACGGACGGCACCGTCCGGGACATCACCTTCGCCGAACTGGTCGTGCAAGCCGCCAAGCTTGCGGAAGTGTTCGCCCGGCGCGGCGTCGGCAAGGGCGACCGCATCGCCGGGCTGCTGCCCCGCACACCCGAACTGCTGATCACGATCCTGGCGACATGGCGCCTGGGCTGCGTCTACCAGCCGCTGTTCACCGCCTTCGGTCCGAAGGCCGTCGGGCAGCGCGTCAGGGATGCCGGGACGCGCATCCTCGTCACGGACGCCGCCAACCGCGCCAAGGCCGCGGATGTCGCGGACCTGTGCACGATCGTCACCGTGAGTGCCGGGAGCGGCGGGACGGATCTGGACTTCTGGGCCGCGTCGGAGGCCATGCCCGGCGGGGCCGTACCGGTGCCCTGTGACGCGGAAGATCCGTTCCTGATCATGTTCACGTCGGGAACGACGGGGCCGGCCAAGCCGCTGCTCGTCCCGATCAAGGCCATCGTGGCCTTCGTCGGTTACATGCGGGACGCCGTGGATCTCCGTCCGGACGACCGGTTCTGGAACATCGCCGATCCGGGTTGGGCCTACGGCCTGTACTACGCCGTGACCGGCCCCCTCGCCATGGGACATGCGACGTGTTTGGTCCCGGCATTTGGTGGAGCGGGTTTGACCTGAAGCGGCCGGGCTCAGCGGACCATGCCTTGCAGATGGCTTCGTAGGGCGTGAGGCCGCGCAGGGTCTTCAAACGGCGTGCGAAGTTGTAGGCGCTGACAAAGTCGGCCAAGTGCGCACGGAGTTGCGCGTGGCTGTCGTAATGGTAGCGCTTGACCGTCGCGTCCTTGATCGTGCGGTTCATCCGCTCGACCTGACCGTTCGTCCAGGGGTGGCGCGGTTTGGTCAGCCGATGGTCGATATCGTTGCGGGCGCAGGCAAGTTCGAAGCTGTGGGCTCGGAAGGTCTCGCCGGCTACAATCGCCTCCTTGATGACGGAAGCGGCCGAGGCGACGTTGCCGGGCGTGGTGAAGTGGGTGCCGTTGTCGGTGAGCACCGTGTGCACCTTGTAAGGCACGGCCTCGATGAGATGGCGGAGGAAGTCACCTGCGACCCGCCGCGTGGCCTTCTCGTGGAGCTCAACGAAGGCGAACTTGGTCGTGCGGTCGATAGCGACGAGCAGGTAGAGTCGCCCTTCGGCTGTGTGAACCTCGGCCAGATCGATGTGGAAATAGCCGAGCGGGCAGGTCTTGAAGCGTGACCGCTTGGGCTTGTCACCGTCGACCTCCGGCAGTCGGCTGATGCCGTGGCGCTGCAGGCACCGATGCAGCGACGAACGGGTCAGGTGCGGGATCGTCGCCTGGAGCGCGTAGAGGCAGTCGTCCAACGGCAGGAGCGTATGGCGGCGAAAGGCGACGACGACCGCCTCGTCCTCCTGTGACAGCACCGTCGAGCGGGGATCCTTCGGACCCGTGCGCTGATCGGCGACCGAGGTCCGCTGCCGCCACTTGGCGACCGTCTTCCGGTTGATCCCGTAGCGCTTCGAGAGCGCCCTCAGGCTCGCTTGACTATGCTGGATCGCTCGACGGACTGCCTCCGTCGTGGTGGCGCTGCCGTGAAGAACTTGGCCCATAGCGCGTCCCTCCACTCCAACGTGAAGAGTGCACCATCAAACCCTGGGATCAAACACCTACCGAACGATCGAGCGGCTCGGCATCACGAACCTGGCCGGCTCCCCCACGGCTTTCCGCCACCTGATCGCGGCCGGCCCCGAGGCTGCGGTCGCCGTCAAGGGAAGCCTGCGCGCCGTCAGCAGCGCCGGCGAGCCGCTGAATCCCGAGATCATCCGCTGGTTCGCGGAGCATCTGGACACGACCATCCACGATCATTACGGCCAGACGGAGCTCGGGATGGTCCTGTGCAACCATCATGCGCTGGCCCATCCCGTCACGCACGGCTCCGCGGGTTATGCCATCCCCGGCCACCGCGTGGCGGTGGTCGATGCCGTCTGCGCGGAACTCGGTCCCGGCGAGCCGGGCATTCTGGCCCTCGACCGGGCGCGGTCGCCGCTGATGTGGTTCACGGGCTACTGGCAGCGTCCGACACCGGCTTTCGTCGGAGACTATTACCTGACCGGCGACACCGTCGAACGCAACGGGGATGGCAGCATCTCCTTCGTCGGCCGCTCGGACGATGTCATCACGTCGTCGGGCTATCGGATCGGCCCGTTCGAGGTCGAGAGTGCGTTGATCGAGCATCCGGCCGTCGCGGAAGCGGCCGTCGTCGGCAAGCCCGATCGGCAGCGAACGGAGATCGTCAAGGCCTTCGTCGTCCTGAAAGCCGGTATCCAAGCCGACGCCGCCCTGGCCGAGGCCATCCGGGACTCCGTGAAGACGCGTCTCTCCGCGCACGCCTACCCGCGCGAAATCGAGTTCGCCGATCGTCTGCCCAAGACGCCGAGCGGCAAGCTGCAGCGCTTCGTCCTGCGCAATCGGGAGGTCGCCAAAGCGGCCCTCGAAGCCGCGACCGAGAGCTGAACCCCGCGCCATGGCCGGGCCGGTGGGACGGCGTATCGCGAAGGGAACGGGAGATGCAGGTCGATCCGATCGTCATGCTCGGGCACGACCGGTCCACCCGAGACGCGCAGGACGCATACGCCCTCGAATCCCTGGCCCGCGCCAAGCGCGCCGCGCAGGCGGGCGCCTTCGCCGACGAGACCGTCCCGGTCGGTCGGCGCGGACGTGCGAGGGACCGCAAGGCACGGCCCGACAAGATCCCGACGCTCAAGCCCGCGTTCCCTCCGGACGGCACCGTGACGGCCGCGGGCGCCCCGTCGCCATGGCGGAGAAGCACGGGGTCGCTCGCGTCCTGGTCAACTGCGCGGGCGTCTGCCCGCCGGACGTTCAGAGCCGCCTCGGCGCCGCCGTGCCCTTCCCCTCCCGGTTCGGACGTCCCGACGCGTACGCCCGGCTTGTCATGGCGATCCTGGGCAATCCGATGCTCAACGGCGAGACCATCCGCATCGATGGCGCCCTGCGCATGCAGGCCCGCTCGCGCATCGTCCCGGAAATCGGCTCCAGGACGATGCGCTGGACTCGTTCTTGCATCGTCTTTTCGCGGTGATCCCATCTCGCCCCTCATCCTGAGGTGCCGCGTGAGCGGCCTCGAAGGGTGCTCCAGATCCCGCGCGATTCCTGGAGCCCCCTTCGAGGCCTCCGCGATGCTCCGGCACCTCAGGATGAGGGTCGAGATGGGAGTAGGACCTTGCCTTGCCGTTGCCTGACGAAGACACGGCGGCCGGTCAAACAGGCTCTCAAGACAAGCCGGAGGCCACCTTTCGGGACGATGCTCTCAGGGCGTCGCGCGCGGTAGAAAGCAGAAAGCCGCCGCCCCGGCGCGCGGCGGGTCCACGGCTCGCCGACGTCGCGGATCGAGCGTGTCGAGTGCCGGTCCGCGGCGCATCGCCCGCACCCGTCGCCGGGACATCGAATTGCCGCCGGCACAACGTGCCGTATAGGTGTTTGCGATAGAGAAGGCGCTCGGTCTTCGGTGAAACGCCTTCCCGCCGCGCGAGAAAGCACTGCCACAAGGCTCGACATGACGGCACCGCGTGGCCGAGTGTGGCGTGACGGCGAACAAAAGGGTCTCGGTCGCTCGGATGATACTGTTCAATCGTGAATTGCTCTTCGTTCACAATCCGAAGACGGCCGGAACCTCGATGCTCAGGTATCTGAATTCGGTTCTGCCCGAGGTCCAGACCGCCGATGTGCGCAAGCTGGACAGCAACCACCCTTCCCTGTCCGTCTCCCTCGGATACGCCTGTGCCGCCCTGGCCCAGCCGCCTTCGGCGTTCAAGCGCGTGCTCGTCATGACGCGCAATCCCTTCGACCGGGAGGTCTCCGTCTACGAGCATTACCGGCAGAACCTGCAATACGCGTCGGTTGCCGACGATCTGAACAGTCCGGTGCTGCTGGAGGCCGTGCACCAGGCGGCGCGGTTGCCCTTCGGCGAATACCTGCAGTGGCTCTGGGACACGCACGGGACCTGCGACCTCTGGAACACCGAGAGCTATCACCGGATCGAGGAGACCTTCGCCCTGCCGCAGCTCGCCATCGTCAGGACGGAGGAACTGGAGGCCGGACTGCCCGCGGCCCTGGAGGGCGTCACCCTGCGGGCCGGAGAGGCGTTGCCGCGCATCAACACCACGTCGCGCGCGGCGGCCGCCGCCTATTACGACGCCTCGTCCCTCGACATCGTGCGCAGATCCTATGCCTGGCTGTTCCGCCGGGGCCTCTACGACGCGGACGACGTGCCGTCCGTCCGGTCCTGAGGGCGCTCTTCCAGGACAGGCCGGTGAGGGATGGCTGCCTGACATTCTCCTGCCGGCCCCGTCGGCTCGGCGAGGCGGCCCGGAGGCATGCGGTGGGAACACTCACCGGCAACGGACGCCGCTCGACGAAGACCGTCAAGACCCTGATGCGCGCCGGTCCGGCCGCCGCGCCGGCCCAGGCGGACCAGCCCTGCAAGGATGGGATGCCGATCGAGGGCCGCACAAGCTCGCCGAGGCCGGCTACGGCGACGTCGCGCAGCATCGAGGCCGATGACGGCGTGTGGACGGTCGAGGCCTCGCGCGACGGCCGGAGCGTCGAGCGGGCCCGGCAGCGGAGCGACGATCGAGGCTGCGCGGGGGCGGGCCCCCTGCCCCCGCGCAACGCCCCTGCGCGATGCGGGTAGTGGTCTGCGCGGCCGGTTGGGGCTAGAAGCGGCGTCCGATTCCGATCCGGCCGATGATCGCCGGTCCGAATTCGCCGGTCCTTGAGGCGCGCCTCCCTTGCCATTTCCGTCCCTGCCCTCCCCCCTCGCACGGGCGCTCGCCGAGCGCAGCTATGCCGAGCCGACCCCCGTCCAGCAGGCGGTGCTCGACGCCGCGCCCGGGCGCGACCTGCTCGTCTCGGCTCAGACCGGCTCGGGCAAGACCGTCGCCTTCGGCCTCGCCATCGCCGGCACCCTGCTCGGGACCGAGGAGACCCTGCCGCCGCCGGGCGCGCCTTTGGCCCTCGTCATCGCCCCGACCCGCGAACTGGCGCTGCAGGTGCAGCGGGAGCTGACCTGGCTCTACGCCCAGACCGGGGCCCGCGTCGCCGCTTGCGTCGGCGGCATGGACCCGCGCCGCGAGGCCCGGGCGCTGGAGGCCGGCACCCACATCGTCGTCGGCACCCCGGGGCGCCTGCGCGACCATCTCGAGCGCGGCCGGCTCGTCACCGACGGCCTGCGCGCCGTCATCCTCGACGAGGCCGACGAGATGCTCGACATGGGCTTTCGCGAGGATCTCGAATTCATCCTCGCCGCGACCCCGCAGGACCGGCGCACGCTGCTGTTCTCGGCGACCCTGCCGAAGGCGATCGTCGCGCTGGCCGAGAGCTACCAGCGCGAGGCCCTGCGCCTCGCGGTCGCCGGCGAGACGCGGGGCCATGCCGACATCGTCTACCGCGCGGTTCGGGTGATGCCGCGCGAGATCGAGCACGCCGTGGTCAACGTGCTGCGCTACGTCGATGCGCCGGTGGCGATCGTGTTCTGCAACACCCGCGACGGGGTGCGCCACCTCCAGGCCTCGCTGACCGAGCGCGGCTTCTCCGCCGTCGCCCTGTCGGGCGAACTCGGCCAGGGCGAGCGCAACGCGGCGCTCCAGGCCCTGCGCGACGGACGCGCCCGGGTCTGCGTCGCCACCGACGTCGCCGCCCGCGGCATCGACCTGCCCGGCCTCGACCTCGTCATCCACGCCGACCTGCCGCACGATGCCGAGGTGATGCAGCACCGCTCCGGCCGCACCGGCCGCGCCGGGCGGAAAGGCACGAGCGTCGTGCTGGTCCCGGCCGCCCGGCGGCGGCGGGCCGAGCAGATGTTCGCCATCGCCAAGGTGAGCCCCGACTGGAGCGGCCCGCCGAACGCCGACGAGATCCGCGCCCTCGACCGCGAGCGGATGATGTCCGACCCGCTGCTCTCCGAGCCGGAGACGGAGGAGGAGCGCGAGTGGGAGCGCGACTGGGCCGAGGCGCTGCTCGAACGCTTCTCCCCGGAGCGCCTCGCCGCGGCCTTCGCCCGCCTCTACCGCTCGCGCATCCCGGTACCCGAGGAGGTGACCGACCCGGCCTACGAGGTGGGCCGGCGCCCGGACACCCGCGGCGGCGTGCCGGTCGGCGCGCCGCGGGTCGGCGAGGACGAGCCGGCGACGTGGTTCCGGCTCAATCTCGGCCGGCACGACCGGGCCGAGCCGCGCCGCCTCTTGCCGATGCTGACCCGCCGCGGGCAGATCGGCCGCGGCGATATCGGCGCGATCCGGATCTTCGACCGGGAGACCACCTTCGAAGTGCGCAGCAGCGCCGCGGAGGACTTCGCCGCGGCCTTCGCCCGGCGCGGGCCGCCGGATGTCCGCGTCGAGCGGATGCAGGGCGAAGCGCCGGCACCCGCCAAGGGCCCGAAGAGCCCCCGCGCCCAGCGCCATCGCCGCGAGGCGGGCAAGGCGCAGCGGGGCGGATAGAGCCTCGTCCCGAAAGGTGGCCTCCGGTTTGTTCGAAAAGACGGTGCAGGAACAAGCGTCGAGCGCATCGCCCTGGAGCCGGTTTCCGGGACGATGCGCGAGCGGGTCGATCCCGAGGCGCGGGATTTCGGGGGTCGAGCCGGGTCGGCGTGCGGGCCTGAACGACGCGAACGCCTCATCCGG
This sequence comes from Methylorubrum populi, assembly GCA_036946625.1. NCBI lineage: Bacteria > Pseudomonadati > Pseudomonadota > Alphaproteobacteria > Hyphomicrobiales > Methylobacteriaceae > Methylorubrum > Methylorubrum populi. The sequence goes on along the minus strand of JAQIIU010000003.1, from coordinate 2,191,474 downwards.
CCTGCGTCGCGGTCCGGATCGCTTCGGCTGAAGCCTCGCGATGACGAACGGCGGCGGAAGCCTCTGCCGCGCGGCGCGTCATTGGCCGCCGAGCAGGCCGTTGACCGCGGAATCCCAGCCCTCGCGAATCTGACGGCCACCCGGGATCTTGACGCCGAGCAGTTCCGGCTCGTCCGGGGCGTCTTGGGCCGGCTGCGGGGCGGGGGCCTGAGCCGAGGCGGTCTGCGCCGGCTGCGCCTCCGCGGTCCGGTTGCGCGCCGGCGGAGCGAGCCTGTGCCCGGCTTCGGATTGGGTCGTGTCAGGCTTGGAGGCGACGGCCTTGGCCTCCGTCCCGGCGGCTTCCCTGGCCTTCGGGGCGGGCAGCGACACGAACCGGGCTGGCTGCTCCGTCTTGGCCTTCACCGTCTTGGCCTTCACCGTCTCGGTCCGGCTCGGGGGGAGCGGGATCGCGACCCTGGCCGGGCCGACGGACGCCGCCGTCCGTGCCGCCGGCGGCACCGTGGGCGCGGGCTCGATCGGCAGAGCCGCTTGCGCGGGCGTCGGAGCCGGAACGGACGCCTGAGCCGGCGCGACGGGGATGGATCGGACCGGGGTGGCCGGGGCCGGTTCGGCTGCGGGCCGGCTCGCTTGGCGCAAAACTGGCGGCGATGCGGCGGGGGCTTCGGCCAGTGCCGGAACGCCGTCCTTCAGGTCCGGCCATTGCGAAGCGACCGGCGCGATCCGCACGGGCTTGGCCCGCGGACCGGCGAGATCGGAGAAGAACGAGAAGGCGCCGAGCGTGAAGGCGAGCAGGGTGACGCCCCCGCCTGCGAGGACCGCCATCGCCTTCAGCCGCGGACGGAATGTCGGCCGGCCAGCGGGCCGGCGGGTCTCGGACGGGTGGATCGCCACCGACATGCGGTCGGCCTCTTGCACGTTGTTCCCCTGCGACAAGACGGCCTCGGCAATGCGGCGGCAAGATGTCCGGCGGTGCCTGAGAAGAATTCAAGCACCCGCCGTCCATGCGAATCTGGTGGATACACGCGCAACGGCCGGCCTCCGGCGCGTCGTGCGCGCCTCGGCCAAGTCTCGTCCCGGTCGGTTCCCGTGCGGGATCTTTAGGGGAAGCGGTTTAACGGAGCGTGTCGGTCGGGCCGGGCCGGTCGGCGCGCGTGGACATCCGATCATAAGAAAAACATCAGTGTGACGTGCGACCTCGCGGCACGGCGTCGGCATGGACTTTCGCCAGGTGATCGGCCACGGTGCATCCCGTGCCGAAAGAGCAGGAATCCGAGACTTTTATCCGATGTCGGCTTGCCGAATAGTCCCGGGCCCGAGGGGTCCGCGGCGCCATCGGCGGGCGGTGGCCTGATCGATCGCGAGGGCCCGTGCCGATTCCATCCGCGACGCAGCCGTCTCTCGCCTCCGCGATGGCGCGATCCGTTTCCGATCCGGCGCCGCGCGCGGCGCGGCCGGAGGCGGCCGTGCCGTTCTGGGCCGGCTGGCCGACGCGCACGCGCCTGATCCTGGCGGTGCTCGCCATCGACATCGCCGCCGTCCTCGCCTCCTGCGGCGTGATCGTGCTCACCGCCCGCAGCGCCGTGCAGGTCGAGATGGCGGCAAGCCTCTCGACCGTCGAACCGCTGGTGGCCGACACCATCCGCTCCCTGCGCAGCCCCAGCCCCGAGAGCGTGCTCCACACCCTCGACCTGCGCTTCCAGTCCCTGCGCCACGTGCGCGTGACCATCCTCGACGCGGAAGGGCGGCGGGTCGGCTTCGGTCCGTCCGAGCGGGGGCGGGTGCGCATGGCGCCGCGCTGGTTCGTCCGGCTGATCGCGCCCGAGCCGCGCCGGCACGACCTGCCCATCGCCGTGAAGGCCGAGCGGATCGGCACCGCGGCGATCACCACGGAGCCGCGCGACGAGATCGAGGAGGTCTGGGGCTATGCCCGCTCGCTCGCGCTCGCCGGCCTCGTTCTCAACCTCGCGGTGCTGGCCGCCCTCTATCTCGCTCTCGGCCGCATCCTGCGGCCGCTCGGCTGCCTCGCCGACGGGCTGACCCGGCTGGAGCGCCACGACGACACCGCCCATCTCGATCCGCCGGCCTCGCGCGAACTGGCGGTGATCGCCGAGCGCTTCAACCGGGTGGCCGGCGCCCTGGCCGAGGCGCGGGGGGCCAACGGACGGCTCAACCGGCAGCTCCTGACCGCCCAGGACGACGAGCGCGCCCGCATCGCCCTCGAACTCCACGACGAGTTCGGCCCCTGCCTGTTCGCTCTGGAAGCGAACGCGGCCTCGGTGGCGCGGCTCGCGGCGGCCTCGGGCGAGATCGACCGCACCCGGCTGGCGGCGCGGGCCGGCGACATCGGCAGCATCGTCGGGCAGGTCCAGACCCTCAACCGCGGCCTGCTCAACCGCCTGCGCCCGCACGGGCTCGGCGAGGTGCCGCTGACGGACTGCCTCGACCTGCTGCTGCGCGACTTCCAGCGGCGCCATCCCGACACCGCCTTCGAGGGCGTGTTCGAGGGATTGGCCCGGGGCTACGGCGACATCGTCGACCTCACCGTGTTCCGCTGCATCCAGGAGAGCTCGACCAACGCCGTGCGCCACGGCGGCGCCCGCCGCGTCCGCGCCCGGGCCGCCGAGGAGACCGACGCGGCCGGCGCGACGCGCCTGCGGCTGAGCGTCGAGGACGACGGCCGCGGCGTCGGCCCCGGCCACCGCGTCGGCCTCGGCCTGTCGGGGATGCGCGAGCGGGTCGAGGCCCTGGGCGGCCGGTTCGCCCTCGGCCAGGCCGCCCTTGACGACGGCCCCTCCGGAACGGTTGTCCGGATCACCCTACCGATCGATCCCGAGCGCGACGGGGACGAGGCTTCGTCCTCGCCCGCCGCGCCGCAACCCGAGTGATGCGTGGACGATGAACGCGCCGGTCAGCACCTCCCTGGCGAAGGCGGGCCCGCACAAGGGCTCCCCCCCGCCCGTCCTGGTCGTCGATGACCACCCCATCGTCCTGCAGGGCTGCCGCCGCGTGCTGGAGGATGCCGGGATCGAGACCGTGGTGGAAGCGACCGGCGTCGTCTCCGGTTACCGCGCCTTCCACCGTCTGCGTCCGCCGGTGGTGATCTGCGACCTGACCTTCCAGGGCAGCGGGCTGGCCGGCCTCGCCCTGATCCGGCGCATGCGCGCCGTCGCGCCCGAGACCCGGGTGCTCGTCTTCTCGATGCACAACGATCCCGTCATCGTCTCGCGGGCGCTGGAGGCGGGCGCGCTCGGCTACGTGCTGAAGGACCACGCCTCGAGCGAGCTGTTCCAGGCCTTCGAGCGGGTGCGGGCCGGCGACGTCTTCCTCGACCGGCGGCTCGCGACCGAGGTCGCCATGCTGCGCGCCGACCCGCGCCGCACCCCGGAGACGCAGTTGACGCCGCGCGAGCAGCAGATCCTCGCCCGCCTCGCCCAGGGCAAGTCCTACGGCGCCATCGCCGCCGACCTCTCGGTCAGCTACAAGACCGTCACCAACGCCTGCTCGCAGATGCGCCAGAAGCTCAGGGTGCGCACGCTGGCCGAACTGATCCACGTGGCGGTGACCCAGGCGCAGCGGCAGGGCTGATCCTTTCTCGAAGCGACGGAGCGCCGTTCTTGGCCGACATCACCTCTGCCGCGTCCTTCTCGCAAGAAGCCTGGGCCCGCAACCGCGCGGCCTACGAGACCATCCGCACCATGCCCTTCAACGCGGAACTGGCGGAGGGCTCGCTGAGCCCGGAGCGCTTCCGCCGCTACATCGTGCAGGATGCGCACTACCTGTTTGGTCCCGGCATTTGGTGGAGCGGGTTTGACCTGAAGCGGCCGGGCTCAGCGGACCATGCCTTGCAGATGGCTTCGTAGGGCGTGAGGCCGCGCAGGGTCTTCAAACGGCGTGCGAAGTTGTAGGCGCTGACAAAGTCGGCCAAGTGCGCACGGAGTTGCGCGTGGCTGTCGTAATGGTAGCGCTTGACCGTCGCGTCCTTGATCGTGCGGTTCATCCGCTCGACCTGACCGTTCGTCCAGGGGTGGCGCGGTTTGGTCAGCCGATGGTCGATATCGTTGCGGGCGCAGGCAAGTTCGAAGCTGTGGGCTCGGAAGGTCTCGCCGGCTACAATCGCCTCCTTGATGACGGAAGCGGCCGAGGCGACGTTGCCGGGCGTGGTGAAGTGGGTGCCGTTGTCGGTGAGCACCGTGTGCACCTTGTAAGGCACGGCCTCGATGAGATGGCGGAGGAAGTCACCTGCGACCCGCCGCGTGGCCTTCTCGTGGAGCTCAACGAAGGCGAACTTGGTCGTGCGGTCGATAGCGACGAGCAGGTAGAGTCGCCCTTCGGCTGTGTGAACCTCGGCCAGATCGATGTGGAAATAGCCGAGCGGGCAGGTCTTGAAGCGTGACCGCTTGGGCTTGTCACCGTCGACCTCCGGCAGTCGGCTGATGCCGTGGCGCTGCAGGCACCGATGCAGCGACGAACGGGTCAGGTGCGGGATCGTCGCCTGGAGCGCGTAGAGGCAGTCGTCCAACGGCAGGAGCGTATGGCGGCGAAAGGCGACGACGACCGCCTCGTCCTCCTGTGACAGCACCGTCGAGCGGGGATCCTTCGGACCCGTGCGCTGATCGGCGACCGAGGTCCGCTGCCGCCACTTGGCGACCGTCTTCCGGTTGATCCCGTAGCGCTTCGAGAGCGCCCTCAGGCTCGCTTGACTATGCTGGATCGCTCGACGGACTGCCTCCGTCGTGGTGGCGCTGCCGTGAAGAACTTGGCCCATAGCGCGTCCCTCCACTCCAACGTGAAGAGTGCACCATCAAACCCTGGGATCAAACAACTACCTCATCGGCTTCGGCCGGGCCCTGGCCCTCGCCGCCGCCAAGGCGCCCCGTCCCGACCGGATCGTGCAGTTCGCCCGCGGCGCCGAGACCGCGATCGTGGTCGAGCGGGCGCTGCACGGCGGCTTTTTTCAAGCCTACGGCATCGATGCGGAGACGTTCGCGGCCACGCCCTTGTCTCCGGCCTGCGACCACTACGTCGCGTGGCTGATGGCGTCGGCCTACGCCGAGCCCTACGAAACCGTGCTCGGCGCGCTCCTGCCCTGCTTCTGGATCTACGCCGAGGTCGGCCGCGACATCTTCTCCCGCGCGCGGCCCGACAATCCCTACCGCGCCTGGATCGACACCTATGCCGGCGAGGCGTTCGGCGCGGCGGTGGCCGCGATGATCGCGGCGGCCGACGAGGCGGCCGCGGAGGCTTCGCCTCCCTTGCGCGCCCGCATGCACGCGGCCTACGCCCACGCCACCCGCCTCGAATACGGGTTCTGGGATGGGGCCTATCGGGATCTGACTTGGCCTATCGGGATCTGACTTGGCCTATCGGGATCTGACTTGGCCGATCTGATCGCGCGGCGTTCACGCGCGTTGCAACTTGGCCGTTTCCTTGCAGGGCGATGTTGCGACGGGCCGTCGCGTGCGCGATGGTTCTGCGATCGATCGGAGAAACGGCTCGGGCACCTCGCGGAGAGGGCCGAGGCTGGCATGAGGGTGAGCGGACATGGCGTCGGGTTTGGCGAGTGACCTTTTCCGGATCAAGACGCTGGAACGGCTCAATGCCGACGCGGAGGCCGGCGAGAACAAACTGGAGCGCCATCTCGGCCCCTGGAGCCTGGTCGGGCTCGGCATCGGCGCGGTGATCGGCGCCGGCCTGTTCTCGCTCACCGGCATCGCCGCGGCCGAGCATGCCGGCCCGGCGGTGACGCTCTCCTTCGCCATCGCGGCGATCGGCTGCGCGCTCGCCGGCATGTGCTACAGCGAGCTCGCCGGCATGATCCCGGTGGCGGGCTCGGCCTACACCTACACCTACGCCACGATGGGCGAGTTCGTCGCCTGGATCATCGGCTGGGATCTCGTGCTCGAATACGCGGTCGGCGCGGCCACCGTCTCGGTGAGCTGGTCGCGCTACGTCACCCGCTTCCTGCGCGACTCGCTCGGCATCAACCTGCCGGGCTCCCTCGTGCACTCGCCCTTCGAGACCTATCAGCTCGCCGACGGCACGGTGGCGCACGGCCTCGTCAACCTGCCGGCGATCCTGATCGTGGTCGCGGCCTCGACGCTGCTCATCATCGGCATCCGGGAATCGGCCCGGGTCAACGGCGTCGTGGTGATGATCAAGCTCGCCGTGGTGTTCACGGTGATCGGCGTCGGCCTGTTCTACGTCAAGGCGCAGAACTACACCCCCTTCCTGCCGGCCAACACCGGCACCTTCGGCGAGTACGGCTGGAGCGGCGTGATGCGTGCGGCCGGCGTGGTGTTCTTCGCCTATGTCGGCTTCGACGCGGTCTCGACCGCGGCGCAGGAGGCCAAGAACCCCCAGCGCAACATGATGATCGGCATCCTCGGCTCGCTGGCGATCTGCACCGCGCTCTACATCGCCTTCGCCGGCGTGCTGACCGGCCTCGTCCACTACGAAGCCATGCGCGGCGACGCCGCCCCGGTGAACACCGCCATCGCGGCGACGCCGTATCCGTGGCTCAAGGGCCTCGTCACCTTCGGCGTGATCTGCGGCTTCTCGACCGTGATCCTCGTGCTCCTGCTCGGCCAGAGCCGGGTGTTCTACTCGATGTCGCAGGACCGGCTGCTGCCGGCCTTCTTCTCGGCGATCCACCCGACCTGGAAGACGCCCTACCGCTCGAACCTGTTCTTCATGGTGTTCACGAGCGCGCTGGGCGGCTTCCTGCCGATCTCCCAGCTCGGCCACATGACCAGCATCGGCACCCTGCTCGCCTTCATCCTCGTCTGCGCCGGCGTGGTCATCCTGCGCCGGACCCAGCCCGACGCGCCGCGGGCCTACCGCACGCCGCTGGTGCCGTTCGTGCCGATCCTCGGCGCGCTGTTCTGCCTCGCGATGATGCTCTCGCTCGACGGCGAGACCTGGCTGCGGCTCGTCATCTGGCTGGCGATCGGCCTCGTGATCTACTTCGCCTGGAGCCGCAAGCACAGCCGCATCGGCCGCGAGGAGGGTGCGGGCGCGACGACGGCGTTGTGAGTTCGAGGCCGGTCCCCGCCGAGCGGGGACGATCGACCGCGCATGGCGGCGATGGCCGGACATCGGCGTGACGGAAGATCCCGTCCGGCCCGCGCCGGGCGGAGCTTGTTCCGGAGCATCGTCCCGAAAGGCGGCTGCCGGCTTTCGGAAGAAGACGATGCTCTATCCGGCCTTGGGGATCGCGGTGACGAAGCGCGCCGGGCCCGCTGTATCCTTGATCCAACCCGTCCGGATCACCGGATTGCGGCCATCCGGCGTGATGAGCGGGCCGACCACGTTCCAGCGCTGCCCGTAGATGTCGCTCGGCAGCGGTGTCACGAGGCCGGTTTCCGGATGCCGGTCGATCGCATCGACCAGTCGTTGCGGGTCGTCGGGATCGAAGCCGTATGCGGTGAAGAACGTGTAGCGACTGAGCGACTTCGCGGTTCGGCGGCTCAACAGATAATCGGAGATCTTCTCGAAGCGGACGATGCGAACGCGGAGGGGATGGTCCGCTTCCAGCAAGCGCTACCTGCCATCGATGTCGTCCAGTTCGGGTGCCCTGACGGTCACGATGGCATCGAAGGGCTCGGCGATGTCGACGACATAGGCCTCACCGCCCTTCAGAACCTCGACGATCGTGCCTGAGGCTCCCGCCGGCACGAGTTCACCGTCCCAGGACTTCTGGTCGGTGCGCAGGGCAACGGTGCTCAGCAGCCCGCGAACCGTGGAACGGTCCAGCACGGACTCTTCGAATCGGATCGGCCGCGTCATGTCCGAAAGGTAGGGCTTTGCGGGCGTGTTGGCAAAGCCTTCGAGGTCGTGGAGCGGAATGTCGGAAACCCGCGCCTCGGCCAGTCGCCGGTACGCATCACCGGTGCGTGGAAGGAAGTCCGGCTCGCCTCAGGCCCGGCGCGCGAGGGCCAGAACCGGCGGATCGGCCAGCGGCACGATCGGGCGGCCGACTTCGATCGACTGGCGCTCGCGGGCGATGAAGGCGGTCGGCATCACCGCCTGCATCTCGGCCTCGACCTTGCGCAACTGCGCGTCCGAATGCGCCGGGTGCAGGTGGATGATCGCGAGCGCCTTGGCGCCGGAGCCCTTGGCCAGCTCGACGCCCTTCTGCCACGTGGAGTGGCCCCAGCCCTTGCAGCAGGGATATTCGCCCTCGGTGAACATGCCGTCGTAGACCAGCAGGTCGGCCCCCTCGACGAAGCGGCACAGCTCCGGGTCGGGCCAGTCGGCGCCGTGCTCGATGTCGCTGATGACGCAGAGACGCTTGCCGGCATGGTCGAACCGGTAGCCGGTCGAGCCCTGCGGATGGTCGAGCAGGATGGTGTCGACCCGGCTGCCGTCGGCGAAGGTCAGCGGCTCGCCCGCGCGGAAGCCGTGATGCTCGAAGGTGCAGGGCAGCACGTCGAGGGTCACGGGAAACAGCGGCGGCGAGAACAGCCGGCCGAGGGCATCCTCGGCGCTGGCCCCGCCGAGATTCCCGCAATAGGTGTGGATCGTGCACCCGAGATCCATCACCACCGGCTTGAAGAAGGGCAGGCCGGCGGTGTGGTCGAGATGCAGGTGGCTGAAGAGCAGGTCGATGTCCCGGGGAAGGCTGTCGCGGCAGCCGCGCCCGAGGGCGCCGAGGCCCGAACCGGCATCGATCACGAACAGGCGGTCCCCGCAGCGGATCTCCAGGCACGGCGTGTTGCCGCCGAACTCGGCCGTGTCCGGGCCGCTGACCGGCGTGGAGCCGCGGACGCCCCAGAAACGCAGGACGAGCGCGTCGCCCTTGGCTGGATATGGCAGGGTCATCGATCGGTACCAGTGCCCGGCAGCGTCCCGGGCTTTCTCGGGTGGCAGCGGCGCCGCCGCACGCATCCGCGCACGTCTTCGCGGCTGTCCTTCGGCCCCTGTTCGGGAACGGAGTGTACCGCGCTGAGATGGGGGGCCGCCATTCGGGTCCGTGTGCGTGCACGCACACGCCGATTCGAGCCGGTCCCAGTCAGCGCTGCGCCACCTTCTCGATCGAAGGTTGCGATTGCGCGGGATCCGGCGTCGGCAGCGGACCCTCGATCGCCGCCCGGGTCAGGCTCGGCCATGTCTGGGCGTAGCGCGTGACCGGCGTCGGGAAGCGCGGGGGCGCCGCCGCGTAGGACGGCACGAAATCCGCGGTGCGGATCGTGAGTGACGGGCTGTCGGTCCCGATCCAGGCGGTCCAGACCGCCTCCGGCACCGGCGGCATCCTGCGGCGGGCGGGAATCAGCACGACCTCCTGGCCGGCATAGGCCAGGGCCTCGGGCCGGCTGATGTCGCCGACCGGAAAACCCTGGCGGATGCGCGCGGCCCAGAAGGCGTGCTGCCCGCCGTCGGAGTAGGTGGTGCGCACGGCCGCCGCGCCCTCTTCCACCAAGCGGGCGATGCGGTCGGTCTCGTCCTTGTGCAGGGCGGTGAAGGCCGCCTCCCTCGCCGGATCGCGCGAGGGCGCGAACACGTAAGCCCCGCCCGAGACGCCGACGACCGGCTCCTCGCCGGTCGCCTCGAAGCGGTCCGAGCCCTCCTTCAACTGGCGCCAGAAGGCGATGTTCGGGTCGGTGCGGTGCCGGGCCATGTTCGCGGCGGTCATCCGGAACGGGAAGGACTGGAACTGGAACGCGCCCTGGCCCCCGGCGAAGGCCTCGCGGGCGATGGCGAACAACTCCCCCGCCACGGCGTCGGTCATGGCGAAGCAGCCCATGGACGAGCAGATGCCGTGAACCATCACCGCCGAGCCGGTGGAGCCGTGCGCCCGGTCGTAGGCGTTGGGGTAGCCGATGTCGAAGGAGAGATGGTAGCGCGAGTTCGGGTTCATCTGGCCCTTGGCCACGGTGTAGAACCCTTCCGGCGTCTGCCGGTCGCCGTTCTTCGTCTTCGGCCCGAGCTGCCCGGACCAGCGGCAGATCGGATAGGTCTTGATCGGCACGTAGCGGCCGGCGGCGTTGCGCTTCCAGACCTCGATCTCCGATTCCCGCTTGTAGGCCCGCAGCACGATCGGCGCGGCGGCGCCGGTGCCGCGCGCGGCCATCAGCGCCAGGGTGGCGGCGGGAATCGGCGCGTTCGCCTTGTCGGCGCGTGCCGGGGAGCCCGGGGCGGCGGTCAGCAGCGCGACGAGAACCGCCGGCAGGGCGCGGAGCGAAAGCCTCGCGGGGCGTCGAGAGCCGTTCGGGGAAAGCATGCACCGTCTCGATCGAGGCCGGCCCGCGGCCAGGGCCGCCCGTGGGTGAGGCAGGGAGCACCCGTGCCCAAGCTTTGGGGCGGTTTTGCGAGGGAAGCCGGGGGAAGCAAAGCGATCAGGCGTCGGTCGCGGCGATGGCCCGAGGAGCGCCGGCCACCACCGTGTTGCGCTCCACCCGCAGCACGGCGTCGAACGGCGCCTGCCGGCTCAAGGTGTCCTCGTCGGGCAGGCAGACGATCAGACCCGCCCCGGCCCGCAGCGCCCGCAGGCGCTCGACGCGGGCGGTGATCTCGTCGGGCTTGCGTTCGTCGAGGGTCAGGCCGACCACGAGGATGTCGGGACGGCGCACGAGGCAGCGCACGAACTCGATCGCCACGCGCTCCCGCGGACCGATGGCGCCCTCGCCCAGCACCGCGCGCTGGCCCTGGCCGGCGACCGCCGCGCCCGCCTCGATCCGGGCGGTGAGGCCGAGCCGGTAGACGGTCGGCTCCAGGCCCTGCTCGGCCAGCACCCGGCGCACCAGGGCGCGCACCCGCGCCTCCGCACCCGCCTCGCCTTGCGTGACGCGCCCGAACAGCAGGTTCTCCTCCAGGCTGGCGGCGGCGGTGAGCCGGGCCGGATCGTAGAATTCGATCTTTTCGCGATAGCGCGGCGGAAGCATCGCCGCGAAGGAATGGCGGGCGGCGACCAGACGCCGTTCGAGGCTCGCATCGATCAGGCCGAAGCGGTGGCGGGTCTCGCTGTAGCGCAGGGCGAGCCCGATCAGCCGCTCGCGGTCGCGATGGCCGGCCGGGCCCCGGCGGAAGCCGCGGGCCTCGGGCTGGCGGGCGACGAGATCCTCGAAATAGCCCCGCTCCGCCGCCGGAAACAGCGAGAAGGTCTCGAACAGGGGGTGATCGTCGGGCAGGTCGGAAAAGATCTCGACGGTGGAGCGGGCGACCTGGAGCCCGACATCGACCAGCGTCCGGGTGAGGTCTTCCGCCTCCAGCACCGCCCGCAGGTAGGGATGGGCGGCGAGCCTTCCCTCCGAGAAGGCCGGGCCGACCGCCTCGCCGAACAGGATGTTCTCGCCGATATCGGCCTGATGATTGTAGCGGGCGGGGTCGAACGGTTCGACCAGGCGGGCCATGCCCTCGGCGGCCAGCGCCTCGCGCACGGCCCGGCGGGCGTCCACCACCGCCTCCGCCGTGGCGGGGTCGTCCTCCGGGTCGACGGACGCTTCCAGCCCGCGCTCGTAGACGAAGGCATCGAGGCCGGTGAGCTTGAGGATGGCGATGCGCTCGGCCAGCCCCGAGGCCTCGCGGTCGCCGCTGCGGGCGCCGTAGAGCAGGTTCTGGCGCAGCGTCCCCTCGATCAGGATCGCTTCCGAGCCGGCCAGCGCGATCCGCCGGGCGCGCTCGGCCGGGTCGAACGCGCGCAGGTCGGTGCCGCCGTAGGTGACGGCGCCGGCGGTGGGCTCGATCTGCCCCGCGAGCAGGGCGGCGAGGGCCCGCGATCCGCTGCCGCGGGCGCCGACGACGGCCACATGCGCCGGCATCGGCAGGGCGAGGTCGACGCCGGTCAGGCGCTCGCCGCTGCCGGGATCGTAGGCGCCGACGCCGCTTGCCGCGAGGGCGCCCGCATCCGGGAACGGGGCCGTGCGCTGCGCCTGGGCGCCGGGCGGGCGGGGAGCGAGCGCCGCCAGGATCTCGGCGATGGCCCGGAACAGGGGGGCGAGCGCCCGATACTGGTTCCACAGGCGCAGGCTGATCGCCACGAGCGTCGCGGCGAGCGCGAAGGCGCCGGCCGCGGCGGCGAGCGCCCCGGGCAGGACGTTGTCGGCCTCGGTCGCGGCCTCGCCCTGCCACAGGGCGGTGGCGACGAGCAGGGCGGGCAGGATCACGACCAGGGCGAGCGCCGGGGCGCGGGCATAGACGAGCCGGGCCTCGGCCCGGACCAGGGCGGAGCGGGCCGCCCGGGCCCGGAGCCCGAGGCGGCGCCGCTCGAACGCCGCCGCCCCGTGGGCGCGCACCGCCGGCATCCGCCGGATCAGGTCGCGCAGGCCGGCCTCGGTCGCGGCGGTGTCGGAGCGGCGCAGGCTGCGGCGGGCGGCGGTGCGGCTGGCGAGCAGCGCCCGGGCGAGGCCGGCGGCGGCGAGCAGCAGGGCGACCACCGGCACGAGGCGCGGGGCGGCCAGCTCCGCCAGCACGAGCGCGAGCAGGATCGCGGCGCCGGCGAGCCCGGGGACGACGAGGCCGACCGCCGCGAGCGGACCCATCCGCGCCAGCGCCTGCCCGACGAGGCCGGGCAGCGTCCGCAGATCTTCGCGGGCGCCCGGCGGCGAGGCCAGGATCGCCTCGCTCGCCCGCGTCCGCAGCCGCGCCATGGCCCGGGCCTGGACCGAGAAGCAGAGATAGGCCACCGCCGCCCCCAGGCCGGCCAGCAGCAGCGCCGCGGCGGCGAGCGCGGTCAGGGCGATCAGCGGCAGTTCGGTCGGTGCGAGGCTCCAGCCCTGGAACAGGATCGGCGCCTCGCTCTCGTGGTGGCCGGGCAGGGGCAGGGCGATCCGCAGGAACGGCAGGAATTCCGGGCTGCTGCGGGTGAGCACGGCGATGAGGTCGCGCAGGCACAGGAGCACGAACAGCGCCAGCGGTGCGCCGAGGCCGACCGCCAGGACGAGCGCCGCCGCGTGCCGGCGCGGCGACGACGCCCAGGCGAACAGGACGGGATCACGCTCCATCGGCATTCCGTGTACCCGGCAGGCGGTTCGCGGGGGTGGGATGCGGCATCGATCGGGGTCCGCGGCGCAGGTGAGGGATGATCCGGCCGGCGTCGGCGTGGATAAGATGAGGGCCGCCCTCTTCGCACGGAAATGCGGCGGCGCAAGCCCGAGACGCAAGCCCGAGACGCAAGCCCGAGACCTGGGCCGCCCGCCCCGCATTCCCTCGAAGAGCGCCGCCCGGCCAGAGGCATGGGCACAGGACGGGGCGCAGTGCGGTTTGATGCGAGAGCGCGCGTCGAAACAAAAACTTGGAGCCGCGGCCGATTGCACCGCGGCCGGGATCGGCTCTAGTGCGGGAGAGCACATGGCGCGCGGGCGCCCGACCTCGAACGGAGTCGGATGCCGCATGTCCTGTGCGGGATCCGTTCGGCGGCCTTCCGCCTCCCCTCCAAGCGGACGACGCCGGATGGCCTCGCGAGACGCTCCATCCCCAAAGGCCCGCCCAGAAGCCCGCTTCCGGCCGCGCGGGGGCGAAGGGCCTTCCGTGCGGGGGCCGTGAGCCGATGGCCGCCCTCTCCCATCCGGCCGCATCCCGCACGGACCCGCTCTACGGCGCGCCGGTCGTCGGCCCGGGCGAGACGGTCGCGTCGATCGGCGACGCGCTCGCGGGGGCCGTGCTCGCGCCCGCCGGGCGTCGATGGCGCCGCGCCGCCGCCGCCGCTCTCGCCCCGATCCTCGCCTGGGCCGGATCGGAGGCCGCCCTGCCGGGCACGCGCCTCGACGGGGCGGGAGGAGGCTGGTGGATCGGGCTCGCGGCGGGCTGCCTGATGATCGCGGGGCTGTTGCGGCTCGCCGATGTCGCGTGGCGCTGCGGCATCGACCGCTCGGTGCAGTCCGCCGCCCTCCTCTGCGCCGGCATCGCCGCGCTCCATCCCGTTCCCGTCGGTCCGGTGAGCCTCGCGGGCCTGTTCGCGGTCGGCTTCGGCCTGTGGGGCGCGGCGCTGCTGCCGGATCTGGCGGTGCTGCGCGACCGCCTCGCCGCAGGAGCGGGAACACGACCCGGGACCCTGCGTGCCCGGTTCTATCGCGCGCTCTCGGCCGGCTGGCGGGGCTCGGCGCTGCAATGGCTGGCCTGGACCCGCGCCTGCCGCGGCCTCGCCCTGCTCGCCATCCTCGCGGCGGTGGCGGTGCTGATGGACCTCGCTCTGACCGACGCCCTGCGCTCCGACCGGCAGGACCTCCTCCGCCGGGACACCCTCCGGCCGGTGGCCCTGCTGGTCGAGGCCGTGCTGGCGGGCGCGGGCCTCACCGCCGCGCTCGCGCCGGCCCTGCGCCGGGTCCGGGGGCTCGACGGCCTCGTCACCGGCCGGCACCTCGACATCCTCGGCCGGCTCATCCTCGTCTTCGGGCTGGCGGCGCTCTACTGCCACGTCACGCAGATCGTCACCGCCGTCCTCTACGGCGGCGCGGCCGATCGGGGGGCCGCGGCCCGCAGGCTCCTCGGCGAAGGGGCCCCCGCCTTCTGGACCCTGGTTCTCGTCGGCCTGATGCCCTCGCAACTGTTCTGGATCGGCGCCGTGCGCCGCAGCGCCACGGGGCTCGGCCTGATCGGTGCCGTGGTCGCGGTCGGCCTGCGGGCCGACCACGATCCGATCGCCGGCGCCGTCCCCGGCGCCGGTCTCCTCGCCGAGGCTTTCGCGGAGGCCGTCGGATTCCTCGGTCCCCTCGGCCTGTGCGGCTTCGGTCTGCTCCTCGTCTTCCGTCTCGTGCCGCCGGTCTCGATCGCGCAGACGCGCGAACTCGCCCTCGCCCACAACCCGCGCGCCGAAGCGAGGGCGCCGGAGGGTGTTCCGGAGACGGGATCGGGTCTCGTCGCGGTGTTCGCCTCCGAAGCCGGTCTCGCCGAGGCGGCCCGGGATCTCTCCGTCCTCGACCGGCCGCCGCGGCTCGACGCCTTCGGGCCGGTGCCGATGCCGGACGCCGCCGCGGCCCTGCACCGGGACGAGGGGGGCACGCGCCGTCTCGCGCTCCTCGGCGCCGTCCTCGGCGTCGCGGCCTTCCTCGCCGTTCGGGCCTTTTCGGGCGAGGGCGGTGCGGCGGACGGGTCGACGGCGGCGACCGCCCTGTCCGGGGCGATGTCTTGGGCGATGTCCTGGGCGATGCTGGCGGTGCCGGCCCTTTCCGCCGCGGTCCTGGGCGGCACGTTCGGCATCGCCGCCGCCCTCCTCCTCGCGCTGACGGTGCGGCCGGACGGCGTGGCGCCGTCCGCGCTCACCGAGCCTTTCGTCCTGACGGTCGAGCCGTCCGCCGGAGGCCGCGACCCGGCCGCCCTGGCGCGCCGCCTGCGCCGCCTGCCCGAGACCGGCGGTCGGCCGCTGGCCCTCTACGGCGGAGCCGCCGCCGCGGGGCCGCGCCGGTGAGCGTGCAGGAGAAGGGCGCCGCCGCCCGCAAGGCGGCCGGAGCGAAATCCGCCCGCGGCTATTTCCTCGACCCGGCCCGCCGGCCGGCGGCGGCGTTCGCCGCCGGGCTCGGCTGCCTGTTGCTGGCGGCCCACCTCGCCGGCCTCGCGCGGCTCGCCCCCGCCTATCTCGCCGCCTGGACCTGCCTGCTGGCGCTGCCGGCGGGCGCCCTGCCCGTCGTCATCATGATCGAGCGCTCGGATGCGTGGCGGCCGCAGCCCGAGACCGCCCTGCTGGAGACCCTGCGGGGCCTGCTGGCGCTGATGCCGGTGGCGGCCCTGCTCGGCCTGCCGATCCCGTTCGCGGCGCCGCTGCTCTTCCCCGCGGGCGACCTCCGGCCGGAAGGGCTCTCCGCCGCGCCCTGGCTCGCGCACCTGTTCCTGGCCGGGCGTCTGGGCCTGTACTTCGCCCTCTGGACCGGCCTCGCCCTGCTGTTCGCCCGCCGCGGCGGCGAGCCTTGGGGCAAGGCCGGACGCATCGACGACGGGCGCGCCGTCCTCGGCCTCGGCCTCCATACCGTGATCGGCACGCTCGTGGCGGGCGACCTCGTGATGACGGCCGGAGCGGGGGCGGCGGGCGGCTTCCATGCCAGCGCCTTCGGCCTCCTGGCGATGGCGGCCTGGGCGAGCCTCGCGCTCGCCGCGGCGATCCTCCTGGCGCCGCCCGATACCGGCCCCGCCCGGCGCCGCCACGATCGGCTCACCCCGCTCGCCGTGCTGCTCCTGGTCTGGGCCGGCCTGCACGCGGTGCAGGTCCTGATGCTCGCCGCCGCCGCCGATCCGCAGGCCGCCGCGTGGTACCGGCTGCGCGCCGGCGGCTCCGGCCGCGTCCTGGCCTGGGCCGCGGGCGCCGTCGTGGCGCTCGCCGCCGGGCTGACCCTGCGCCCCGGCGAGAACCGCACCCGGCTCGTGGCCGCGCTCGCCGTCGCGGTCCATCTCGCCGAATTGTTCTGGTTCGTCACGCCGGCCTTCCGGGGGACTTTCCGGATCGGCCCCACCGATGCCCTGGCGCTCGCGGGTGTCGCCGGGCTGGCGGCCGGGCTGGTGCCGGTGGTCCGGCGCCTGATCCCGGGCCTGGCCGTGACGCCGGCCTGGCCGGGGCGCGAGCGGGCGCGGCTCTGAACGCCCGTTCGCGCGCACTCTCCCAGGGCCATCGCTTGAAGCGATGGCCCTGGTTTTCTTGGCCGGCCTCAGTCGCCGGCGCCGGCTTCCGCGGGCTGATACCGTTTCCGATTGATCGCTTCGGGTTTCGCCCCACGCCGTCCTCGCGAGCGGCCGCGAAGCGATCCAGGGCGCGGGCATGTCCGGAAAGGGCGCGCCCTGGTTTGCCACGGCTTCGCCTCGCAAGGACGCAGGACAGGCCGAAGTCATCAGCCGGATGTCGTATCAGGCTTTCGCTCCGCTCGATGTTTTTCAGGACGAATGTCTTGGAAAAACCCGCTCCGCGCAGGCGCTCTTCGCGCCGCGAAGCCGCTCAAGCGGCTTCGAGCGATGGCCCTGGCAACTCTCCGAACCGGCTTCCACTTCGGCGGAGAGCGCTCTAGTTTCGCCCTCCCCCTCGGTATCCGCGCGAAGCTCCCGATCCTCCATGTGCGAACTGCTCGGAATGAGCGCGAACGTGCCGACCGACATCCGCTTCTCCTTCGCGGCCCTGGCCCGGCGCGGGGGCGAAACCGGTCCGCACGCCGACGGCTGGGGCATCACCTTCTACGAGGGGCGCGGCTGCCGCTCCTTCCACGACCCGGAGCCGAGCGCCCGCTCGGAACTGGCCAAGCTCCTGCGCCGCTATCCGATCAAGAGCCGCATCGTCGTGGCCCACGTGCGCAAGGCCAACCGCGGCCGCGTCAGCCTGGAGAACACCCACCCCTTCTCCCGCGAATTGTGGGGTCGGCGCTGGACCTTCGCCCACAACGGCCAGCTCAAGGGCGTGAAGCGCCTGGCCCTCGGGCGGTTCGAGCCGGTCGGCACCACCGACAGCGAGCACGCCTTCTGCTGGATCCTGTCGCAGCTCCGGGAGCGCTTCCCGAAGCCGCCGCGGGCCGCCGCCCTGGAAGCGGCGGTCGCCGACTGCGCGCTCGCCCTGTCGGAGCGCGGCGTGTTCAACATGCTGCTCACCGACAGCCGCGTGCTCTACGCCCATTGCGGCAAGCGGCTGTGCTACCTCACCCGCCGCGCCCCCTTCGGCACGGCGACGCTGATCGACGAGGACTGGCGGGTCGATTTCGCCCAGGAGACCACCGAGACCGACATCGTCACGGTGATCGCGACCCGGGCGCTGACGCGGGACGAGACCTGGACCGAGCTGGAGCGCGGCGACACCGTGGTGATCGTCGACGGCGCGGTGCGGGTGCGCAAGGGCACGCACAAGGGCACGCAGCGGCCGGCCCCGCGCCGGGCACGACCGGCCCCCGTGCTGCGCGGCGCGGCCTGACCGGGATCCGCGCCGTCCCCTTCGCGGCCGATTTGCCGCATTCTCGCGTCGGCATCGGCCGGCCATCTCACGCAATGGAGTCGGGGTCTCGTCCCTGTGCGCAAGCGTGGCGGTAATTCGCCCGGTGCGGGTGCGCTCGGACGGGCAATGCGCTACAACCCTGTCAAAGGGCGGGCCCGGTGCTTGTTTCCGGACGATGCGCCGCCTCGACAATTGCACAGAATCCGATCGCGAAGAGCCCGATGCGCAACGACACCGAAGCGACCCTGGATCGTCCCGCGATGGCCGACGGCCGTCCGAAGCTCTCCGATTCCATCCGCTCGCATCTCGGCGATCACCTGCGCAGCGTCTACGACACGCTCGGCGCGGCCGAGGACACGCCGCCCCGCTTCGCCGAACTGATCGGACAGCTCGAGGCGGCCCTGAAGGCGCAGGGAGAGCGGGTCGATCCGGGGTTCCGCAACGGGCTCCTGGCGGCCGTGCCGAGCCTGCGCGCCTTCGCCCTGTCGCTGACCTCGAACCCGGCCCGCTCCGACGACCTCGTGCAGGACACCCTGCTGAAAGGGTGGCAGCACCGCGCCCGCTTCCAGCCCGGCACCAACCTCAACGCGTGGCTGTTCACGATCCTGCGCAACATCTTCTACTCGGACCACCGCAAGCGCGTGCGCGAGGTCGAGGATCAGGACGGTTCCTACGCCGCCCGGCTCGCCACCGCCCCGCACCAGGGCGACCGGCTCGACGTCGAGGATCTCCAGACGGCGCTCGCCAAGCTGCCGCCGGACCAGCGCGAGGCCCTCGTCCTGGTGGGCGCCGAGGGCGTGTCCTACGAGGAGGCGGCGACCATCATGGGCTGCAAGGTCGGCACGGTGAAGAGCCGCGTCAGCCGCGCCCGCGGCCGCCTCGCGGAACTCCTGGGCTACGACGAGGACGACCTCGCCTCCGACCGCTTCATCCAGTCGGCGATGCCGACGCCCTGAACGGGCTCCTCCCGCTCCGTCGGTGATTTTCCGGATCCGACCGCACCGTCGACGCGGAGGTCGATACTGCCGGCGCCGGAGGTTTTGGATGGGCTCGAGCATCGTCCCGAAAGGGTGGGGGGGGGGGGGGGGGGGGGGGGGGGGGGGGGGGGGGGGGGGGGGGGGGGGGGGGGGGGGGGGGGGGGGGGGGGGGGGGGGGGGGGGGGGGGGGGGGGGGGGGGGGGGGGGGGGGGGGGGGGGGGGGGGGGGGGGGGGGGGGGGGGGGGGGGGGGGGGGGGGGGGGGGGGGGGGGGGGGGGGGGGGGGGGGGGGGGGGGGGGGGGGGGGGGGGGGGGGGGGGGGGGGGGGGGGGGGGGGGGGGGGGGGGGGGGGGGGGGGGGGGGGGGGGTGGGGGGGGGGGGGGGTGGGGGGGGGGGGTGGGGGGGGGGGGGGGGGGGGGGGGGGGGGGGGGGGGGGGGGGGGGGGGGGGGGGGGGGGGGGGGGGGGGGGGGGGGGGGGGGGGGGGGGGGGGGGGGGGGGGGGGGGGGGGGGGGGGGGGGGGGGGGGGGGGGGGGGGGGGGGGGGGGGGGGGGGGGGGGGGGGGGGGGGGGGGGGGGGGGGGGGGGGGGGGGGGGGGGTGGGGGGGGGGGGGGGGGGGGGGGGGGGGGGGGGGGGGGGGGGGGGGGGGGGGGGGGGGGGGGGGGGGGGGGGGGGGGGGGGGGGGGGGGGGGGGGGGGGGGGGGGGGGGGGGGGGGTGGGGGGGGGGGGGGGGGGGGGTGGGGGTGGGGGGGGGGGGGGGGGGGGGGGGGGGGGGGGGGGGGGGGGGGGGGGGGGGGGGGGGGGGGGGGGGGGGGGGGGGGGGGGGGGGGGGGGGGGGGGGGGGGGGGGGGGGGGGGGGGGGGGGGGGGGGGGGGGGGGGGGGGGGGGGGGGGGGGGGGGGGGGGGGGGGGGGGGGGGGGGGGGGGGGGGGGGGGGGGGGGGGGGGGGGGGGGGGGGGGGGGGGGGGGGGGGGGGGGGGGGGGGGGGGGGGGGGGGGGGGGGCCCGGGGGGGGGGGGGGGGGGTCCAGGGGGGGGGGGGGGGGGGGGGGGAGGGGGGGGGGGGAGGGGGGGGGGGGGGGGGGGGGGGGGGGGGGGGGGGGGGTGAAGGGGGGGGTGGGGGGGGGGGGGGGGGGTGGGGGGACGGGGACGACCTCGCCTCCGACCGCTTCATCCAGTCGGCGATGCCCGACGCCTGAACGGGCTCCTCCCGCTCCGTCGGTGATTTTCCGGATCCGACCGCACCGTCGACGCGAGGTCGATACTGCCGGCGCCGGAGTTTTGGATGGGCTCGAGCATCGTCCCGAAAGGTGGCCGCCGGCTTGTCTGAAAAGACGATGCAAGATTGAAAGCCGAGAGCATCGTGCTGGATCCGATATCCAGCACGATGCTCTCGCATACTCATCCGGTCCGCGTCGCGGTCTGGATCGCTTCGGCTCCGCCTCGCGATGACGGCAACGGGGCCGAAAAGGAGGGCCCAACCCCCGTCATTGCGAGCCGTCAGGCGAAGCAATCCAGGAGCACGACGGTGCCGGATGGGGTTCACGATCGGTCCGGGCCCCGTTGGCCGGTATGAGCGCTTCAGCCGAAGTCTGCCGGCGCATCGACGCGCACGCGACAACGGCGATCCGGGCGGACCGGCCGCGTGAGACACCAACCCCTGTCTTCCGTCCGGCCCAGGAGCGGCCGGCAGGATCCGATCTCCTGCCGGTCCGGTCCGGGCTCAGGCGGCCTTGCGGCGCCCGCCGGTCTTGCGGCCCTCGCCCGTCGCGGCACCCTTGCGGCCGGTCGCCGGGGCGGCCTCGGCCACGACCTCATCGGCGGTCTCGGCGGCCTTCGTCGACGGCTTGCGGCGTTGCTGGCCGAGGCCGAGGTCCTTGGCCAGCGCCGAGCGCGCCGCCGAATAGTTGGCCGAGACCGTCGGATAATCGGTCGGCAGGCCGTAGCGGCGGCGGTAGCCCTCGATGTCCAGGCCGTGCGTGGTCAGGTGGCGCTTGAGCGTCTTGTAGGGCTTGCCGTCGATGAAGGAGATCAGCGCATCGGGCGTGATCGACTTCTTGACCTGGGCCGGCGTCGCCCGCTCGACTTCTTCTTCCTTGGGCGCCTGGGGCGCCGAGAGGCCGACGAGGGCGGCGTGAACCTGGGTGATCAGGCCCGCGAGCTCGGCCGACGGAAGGGAGTTGTTCGAGACATAGGCCGAGACGAGATCCGCGGCGAGTTCGATCCGGTCGAGTTCCGGTGACTGACTGTTTTCCGACATTGTAAGTGACCCTGATTTGCCCCTCGTTCTTGTGAACTAAAAGGATCGAGAAAACTTTCAAGGCCAATTCCAGCGCTTCTCCCATAAACCGACTGAAAAACCGAGAAAAGAGCCCCATCTGGCCGATATATCCACCGATCAAGCCGCCGCGGAGGGGATCTCATCACCGCTCGAGGTGATGCGGGCAAGCTGAGGTTCGAAGAAGGGCGTGGTCAGGCGCGTCCGATTCGCGCCCTTCGAGAGATCGTGAGATCGATGTGCGGGTGAAGCCTTCGCCGCGACAGGTCGAATTGCCCATCTCGATCGACGGCAGCCGGTCTTGGGGGACGCCGACCTCGCAAGCGAGGCTTTTCCCCGTTCGCGGCGGGCGATGGTTACGGGCCCGACAGGGCCGGCTCCCGATTGTCCCGACGGGCGACGGGGCGGCGCTTCGCCCGGCGTTCCCCGCCGTGCTCGGGCACATCCGGCAGGCTGCAGCGATAGACCACCGCATCGGGCGGCCCGAGGGAGGCCTTGAGCGGGACCGTGACGGTATCGCCGGAGAACCGCCAGTTGCGGGTGCCGCGATCCCAGTAGAGCCACACCGTGGTCTCGTGCCCCTTCACGTCGAAGACGGCGGCCTTCTTCGACATCGCCCGCAGGGTGCGGGGTTCGTAGAGGCCCTTGCGGCGGTAGGCGGCGCGGGACTCCTCGTCCTGGCGGTCGACGAAGGTGTTCTGGACGATCTGCAGGGTCGCCCCGGGCTTGCGCAGGAATTTCTTGAAATCGCTCAAGGAGCGCAAGACCACGGGCATCGCGTCCATCCAATCGTCAAGTCACGGACTCGTCCTGCATTGTGCGAGGCACCATAGTTCCGCTCAGGTGACGGTTGTTCTTCACGCGCAAAGGCGTCGGCGGGCGATATCCACCGGAAAACGACACCGTCCACAGGACTCCATGGGTCTTCGCGCCCGGCGGTCGAGGCCGGGACCTCGGGCGCGTCCCGGCCGATCCGCGGGTTGACCCGCCGGCCCGGCTCGGGCGTTTAGGGGCGATGCTGCTCCAGTTCTTCACGGGCCTGCGCGAGGCCCGCGTGCCGGTCTCCCTGCGCGAATACCTGACGCTGCTCCGGGCGATGGAGGGCGGCCTCGCCGACAGGCGCGTCGAGGAATTCTACTTCCTCGCCCGCACGGTGCTGGTGAAGGACGAGGCCAACCTCGACCGGTTCGACCGGGTGTTCGCCTCCGTGTTCAAGGGGCTGGAGACGCTGGGCGAGGCGGTCGAGCCCGCGGCGATCCCCGAGGAGTGGCTGAGGAAGCTCGCCGAGAAGTACCTGACCGAGGCGGAGAAGGCGGAACTGAAGGCGCTCGGCTGGGACAGGCTGTTCGAGACCTTGAAGCAGCGCCTCGCCGAGCAGAAGGGACGCCACCAGGGCGGCTCGAAATGGATCGGCACGGGCGGCACCTCGCCGTTCGGCGCCTACGGCTACAACCCGGAAGGCATCCGCATCGGCCAGGACGGCAACCGCAATGTCCGCGCGGTGAAGGTGTGGGACCGGCGCGCGTTCAAGGATCTCGACGATTCCCGCGAACTCGGCACCCGCTCGATGCGGGTGGCGCTGCGGCGCCTGCGCCGCTTCGCCCGCACCGGCGCGGCCGAGGAACTCGACCTCGACGGCACCATCCGCGAGAGCGCCCGCAAGGGCTATATCGACGTGCGGCTGCGGCCGGAGCGGCGCAACGCCGTGAAGGTGCTGCTGTTCCTCGACGTCGGCGGCTCGATGGACTGGCACGTGGAACGCGCCGAGGAGCTGTTCTCCGCCGCGCGCTCCGAGTTCAAGCACTTCGCGCACTACTACTTCCACAACTGCCCCTACGAGGCGGTGTGGACGCAGAACCGTCGCCGCCACGACGAGCGCATCCCGCTCCTCGACGTGATCCGCACCTATCCGTCCGACTGCCGGGTGGTGTTCGTCGGCGACGCCTCCATGAGCCCCTACGAGATCGCCCGTCCCGGCGGTTCGGTGGAGCACTGGAACGAGGAGGCGGGCGAGGTCTGGCTCGGCCGCCTCCTCGATCACTTCCCGAAGGCCGTCTGGCTCAATCCGATCCCCGTCGAGCACTGGGCCTATACGCAGTCTGTCGGCATGGTCCGCCGGATCTTTTCCGACCGGATGTTCCCGCTGACGCTGGAGGGCCTCGACGGGGCGATGCGGGCGCTGCTGCGATAGGGGTTCCGCGACGGCAGGGCCGCCGATCGGCGTCTGCGGAAGACGGCTCCGGCGGCTCGCACCGGCATGAAGGAAGGATCAGCCCTGGCGGGCCGGGGTCGTCACGACGAGGCCGTCGAGTTCGGGCGTCACGCGGATCTGGCAGCACAGGCGCGAGGTCGCGCGCACGTCCGAGGCGAAATCGAGCATGTCCTGCTCCATCGGCTCGGCGGGGCCGACCCGGTCGGCCCAGCTCTCGTCCACGTAGACGTGGCAGGTGGCGCAGGCGCAGGCGCCGCCGCACTCGGCATCGATTCCCGGAACGTTGTTGCGGATCGCCGTCTCCATGACGGTCGAGCCGACCTCGCCGTCGATCGTGCGGGCCGTGCCGGCGTGATCGACGAAGGTGATCTTGGGCATTCCTGGCTCCGGGACGTGTCGGCGTCCGCCTGCGGTCCTTGGGGGGCGGCGGCGTGGCGCCTGCTTGCGGGCGGCGGCGCCGGAATGCAAGCGGGCGGCGGGCGCTTTTCCGTCGCGCCGGGTGCCGGTCAGGCTTCGAGGCCGAACGTGCCGAGCGCCGCCAGGGTCGCGGCGACCGCCGATCGCAGGCCTTCGAGATCCGCCTCGCCGCCGGCGCGAAATCCGCTCTCCGCCGCGGCGCCGGCCTCGGCCACCCGCATCGCCCCGACGCCGAGCGCCGCACCCTTCAGCGTATGGGCGAAGTCGGCCCGCTCCTGCGCCGGGCGGCTCGCTTCGGCCAGGAGCGGCAGCAGGCGGCGGCACTGCGCCTCGAACAGGCTCAGAACCTCGCGGGCGAGATCGGCATCGCCGAAGGTCTGCGCGTCGAGATGCGCGCGGTCGAGCAGGGGAGCGGGCTGGTTTCGATCGCTCACGTCCGGGCTCATGCTGTCTTGAAACTCGTCGAAGGAGGCGCCGGGCCGGCCCCGGAACCGGCGGAGACCGGTGATCGGCCTGTGGGCGGCGGAGGCTATCCACAAGGCAGGGCGGAGAGGGGCGTACCCGTTTAAGGCTTCCCGCGTCAGAACTTGAGGCGGGTGCCCGCTGCCGGGCTCCGTCTTGGTAACCATTTCGTTAAGGTTTCTTGGGTGCGCCGGACCGATCGGGTATCGGGTGCGGGGGCCGAGGGACTAGGGTTCCGAGGTGAACGGGTCAATACCGCCTCCGCTGCGGAGGGTGCGTGCGAGGGCGCGCGTTCCGCGGCGGACGGCGATGCGTACGAGGCGTTGCATGGCCACCGAGAAGAAGCTGAAGGATCCGGCGGAGGCGGCCCTCTCCGCGATCGAGCAGGCTTTGAATCTGGACATTCCGGCTCCGGGCGAGACCGCCCGCGTCGAGCCGCGCCTTCCCGATGTCGGCGACGGCGACCCGCTCGCCGATTCCTTCGCCGGGGCCGGCGGGCGCCGCATCCCCAACCTCGACATCGATCCGGCGGCCTCCGAACTGCCGCCGCCCGAGCGCGGGCGCTCGCGCCGCGAGGGCGGCCTGCTGCCGCCCGACCGCTCGCTGGTGGCCAACGACGACCGCCAGAACATCGGCATCCTGCAGCAGACCCTGCGGGTGCGGCCCTCGCGCAAGCCGTACCTCGTCGCGGGCGTCGCCTCCTTCCTCTGGCTCAACGGCCTCGTGGCGCTCGCCTGGAACCAGTCCGGCGGCGACCTGAAGGCTTTCGTCACCGGGCTCACCGCGCTCCAGGCGGCGGTGGTGGCCACCGCCATCGCCGGGCCGATCGTGCTGTTCCTGATCACGGCGATGCTGGCGGTGCGCGCCCACGAGATGCGCCTCGTCGCCCGCGCCGTCGGCGAGGTCGCGATCCGGCTGGCCGAGCCGGAGAGCTTCTCGACGGACGCGGTGCTGACCATGTCGCAGACCGTGCGCCGCGAGGTCGCCGCGGTCGGCGACGGCGTGGAGCGGGCGCTCGCCCGCGCCGGCGAACTCGAAACCCTGGTGCGCGGCGAGATCTCGACCCTGGAGCGGGCCTATTCCGACAACGAGATCCGCATCCGCAGCCTCGTCGACGAGTTGATCGCCCAGCGCGAATCCATCGTCGGCAGCGCCGACCGGGTGCGCGGGGCGATCACCGGCTCGCACGAGACCCTGTCGAGCGAGCTCGACGGCGCGGCCGAGCGCATCGTCGCGGCGATCAACGGCGCGGGCGAGCGCGTGACCGGCGCCCTCGACGCCCGCGGCAGCGAGATCACCGCGGCGCTGGGCGAGGTCGGCGAGCGGGTGGTCGGCAACGTCTCGACGCGGGGCGACGACCTGATCCGCCAGCTCAACGCCACCAGCGAGGACGTGCGCAGCGGCCTGGAGGCCATCGGCGGCGGCCTGACCGCCTCGCTCCAGCAGCGCGCCGACGAGGTGACGCAGGCCTTCGAGCGCACCGGCGGGGCGCTCACCCGGACGCTGGCCGACAACGCCGGCTCGGTGGCGCAGTCGCTGTCGCAGACCGGCGCCGGCCTGATCGAGGCCCTCGACCGCCAGGGCGGCGCCGTGCGCGAGACCTTCGAGCGCTCGACCAGGGGGCTGGAGGAAGCCTTCCTCGCCCGCGGCGGCGAGCTGACCGAGCGCTTCGCCCGGACCGGAGGCGCCATCACCGCCCGCTTCGCCGAGACCGGCGAGGGCCTGAGCCGCCACTTCGCCGCCACCGGCGCGGCGATCTCCGAGGACATCGCCGCCCGCGGCGCCTCGCTGCGCACCGAGATCGAGGCCGCCGGCACCGGCGTCTCCGAACTGATCGAGGGCCGCGGCCGCGACGCGCAGGCCGCCCTGGCGCTCGCCGCCGGCGGCGTCGCCGACGATTTCTCCACCCGCATGGACCGGGTGCGCGACGCGGTCCTCGCCTCCGCCGCCCGTGCCGCCGAGACCATGGACGGCCGCGGCCTCGAACTCGCCGGCCGGATCGAGGCGGCCGCCGCCCGCGTCGACGACGTCATCGCCGTGCAGGGCGGCGCCCTGGCGACGGGGCTCGACGCGGCGGGCGAGCGGGTGGCCGGCCTGATGGCCGACCGCGCGGCGCTGGCCGCGCAGACCGTCGAGCGGGTTCTGGACGAACTCGGCTCCGCCTTCGCGGCCAACGCGGCGGGCGCCGCCGCGAGCCTGCGCGACACGGTGGCGCGCCTCGGCGAGGATCTCGACGCCCGCGCCGGTTCGGCCCAGGACGGCATCCGGCGCGGCACCGAGGCCGCGGCGGCTTCCGTCGGCGCCGGCGTCGAGGATCTCGAACGCCGCCTGCGCACCGCGGCCGAGGCCGCGAGCGTGCTGCTCACCGAGCGTGCCGCGCAGTCCACCGCCCTGATGCTGCGCAGCGCCGAGGAGACCTCCGGCACCGCGCAGGCCCAGGCGGATGCGACGGCCGCCCGCTTCGCCGACGCCGCCGCTTCCCTGCGCCGGGCGGCCGACGAGGCCGCCGCCGCCGTCGAGGCCCGTTCCGACGACGTGGTGACCCGCTTCCAGGCCGCCGCCGCCCATGTCGGGGGCGAGCTGGGCCGAAGCGGCGAGGGTGTCTCCCAGGCGATGCACGCCGCGGTCCAGCGGGTGGCCGACGAACTGTCCGCCCGCGGCGCCGAGGCCACCGGCGCCCTGGCGCTGGCCGCGGCCCATGCCGGCGGCGAGATCACCAGCCGCACCGACCAGTCGATGCACGCGCTCCAGGAGCTGCTGCGGCAGGTGGCCGACGAGATCGGCACCCGCGGCTCGGAGGCGGCCGTGGCGCTGTCCCTCGCGGCGGCCCAGGCCGGCGGCGAGATCGGCAGCCGGGCCGATCTCTCGACGCAGGGCCTGCGCGACCTGCTGGGCCAAGTCCGCGCGGAGATCGACGCCCGCGGCGCCGAGGTCGTCACCGCCCTCGCCCGCGCCGCCGAGCAGGCCGGCGGCGAGGTCGGCACCCGCACCGAGGGCGCCCTCGAAACCCTGGGCGAGGCCCTGCGCCGCCTGGGCGACGAGGCGGCGGCCCGCGGCGAGGCGACGGCGCAGGCGCTCGTGCGCACCGCCGAGGACGTCGGCTCCGACCTGTCCGCCCGGCTCGCCGCCCTGGAGGAGGGCTTCGGCCGGCACGGCCGCGGCGCCGCTTCGCTGATCGCCAGCCAGTCCGACGAGGCGCAGGCCCGGCTCGAAGGCGCCGGCCGCGAGGTCGTGCTCGCCATCGCCGGCCACGTCTCGCAGGTCGGCGACGCGTTCCACCGCAGCCACGCCGCCTTCGCCGAGACCGCCGACAGCCGCGCCCGCGCGGTCGAGGAGGCGCTCGGCAGCCGGCTCGCCGCCCTGCAGGAGACCATCGCCCGCGGTGACATCCTCGCCGACCGGATCGCCGGCAACACCCAGGCGCTCGGCGAGACCCTCGGCTCGCGCCTGACCGAGGTCGACCGGATCATCGTCGAGCAGGGTCACGCCCTCGCCGAGTCCCTGGCCGAGCGCGCCCGCCTCGCCGGCGAGACCGTCGCGTCGCGCGTCCGTGAGATGGAGGCCCTGTCCGCCCGGCGCGCCGCCGAGATCGGCGAGAGCTTCGAGGCCCTCGCCGGCCATGTCGACACCCGGCTCGGCGCCCGCGCCAACGCCCTCAACGAGGCGCTGGTGCTGCGCACCGCCGAGATCGCCCGCGCGTTCGAGGACGGCAACCGCGCCCTGGCGGAGGCCCTCGACCGCGGCGCCGACGGTGCCGCGCAGGACATCGCCGACCGCGCCGCCGAGATCTCCGACCGGCTCGACCGCACCACCCGGGATCTCGCCCGCCGCCTCGACGCGGGCGCGGAGCGCCTCGACACGGGCGTCGTCGCCCGCCTCGATTCTTTGAGCGGCACCCTGGAGGAGCGCGCCCGCCAGCTCGACGATTCCTTCGGCATCCAGGCCCTGGAGGCGGTGCGCCTGATCGAGAGCCGCACCCGTGCCATCGACGGCGAGCTGACCGGCCGCATCCGCGACCTCGTCGCCCTGGTGGAGCGTCGCAGCGGCGGCGCGGCCGAGGCGCTGGGCGGCCATGTCGAGGCCATCGCCCGGCTGTTCGACGCGCGCGCCGAGAGCCTCGACCACCTGTTCGACGCGCGCGGCGGCGCGCTCGCCGCCGACCTCGACCGGCGCCTGTCGGAGATCACGCACGCCCTCGAACAGGGCGGCGCCTCCCTCGGCGCGCTGCTCGACCGCCGCGGCACCGCCCTGCTTGCCGGGCTTCGCGACGTCATGGGACAGCTCGACGGCCTGCTCGGTGACGGGGCCGGCCGCGTCGGCCACGTCCTCGAAGCCCAGGCGGGCGAGATCCGGGGCGAGCTCGACCGGAGCGTCGAGGCGCTGCGCACGACGCTGGAGGAGCGCGCCCGCACGGTGGGCGACATCCTCGACCGCCGCACCGGCGAGATCCGCGGGCTGCTCGACGGCCATGCCGGCCGCCTCGACGAGGGCTTCCAGGGCCGCATCCTGCCGCTGCAGGAGGCCCTGAGCGAGGGCGCGCGCGCCTTCATCGAACTCTTGGAGGGCGGGATCGGCCGGGCCGCCGGCGCCGTCGATGCGCGGACCCGGGCGCTCGCCACCCTGTTCGACGAGCGCCTCGGCGTGCTCGGCGACCTCGTCGACGGCCGCGGCCGGCAGATCGCGCAGACCGTGGACCAGCGGGCGCAGGAGTTGCGCCGGCTGTTCGACGAGATCCACGCCACCCTCGACACCCTGGTCGATGACCGCTCGACGGCCCTGACCGGCCGCCTCGACGCCCAGGCCAAGGCGATGGCGGCGGTGTTCGACGAGCGCATGCGCGGCCTCGACGGGCTGGTGGAGAGAAGCGGCGGCGATTTCGTGCGGCTCGTGGAGAATCAGACGGCCCTGCTGTCGCAGTCGGTCGAGGCGCGCAGCGAGGCCTTCACCGCCCGCATCGATGCCCGCCTGCGGGCCTTCGCCACCGTGGTGGCGACCCGCGCCGACGCCCTGGCCGACGCCTTCGACGAGCGCCAGGACGCCTATGCCGGCCTGATCGACCAGGGCACCGCCCGCTTGGTCGCGGCGCTCGACGAGCGCGCCCGCCGGCACGCGGCTCAGACCGAGACGGTGGAGGAGCGCCAGAGGGCCGTCACCGCGCTGATCGAAGAGGGCACGTCCCGGATGGTCGCCGCCCTCGACGAGCGCGCTCGGCGGCAGGCCGCCCTGACGGAGGCCTTCGACGGCCAGCGCGACGCCTATGCCAGCCTGATCGAGCAGGGCACCGCCCGGATGGTGGCCGCGCTCGAGGAGCGGGCCCGCCGCCACGCCGCCGAGGTGCAGGGCCGCGCCGACGCCCTGGCCGAGACGCTGGACCAGGGCAACGCGGCGCTGGCGCGCCTGATCGACGGGCCCGCCGCCTCGCTCGCCGACGCCCTCGCCGAGCGGGAACAGGCTCTCGACCGGCTGATCGCCGACAAGGGCGCCCCCCTCGTCGAGGCGCTGCGCGAGCGCACCGACGCGATCGTGGTCCGCACCGTCGAGTCGGCCCAGGCCCTGCGCGCGGCCCTGGACGAGGGCGCCGCCGCCACCGCCGGCACGGTCGCCGAGGCGCATGAGCGGGTCCGCCGCGACGTGGCCGGGTTCCTGACCCGGATCGAGGGCGCCAATGCCGGGCTCAAGGACCTCGTCGGCGGTGCCTCCGAAAACCTCGGCGCCATCGAGCAGGGGCTCGCGGCCCGCGTCGAGCAGATCCGGTCGGCCCTCGACCGGATCGCCGCCGACACGGCGCAGGCCTCGGACCGGGTCTCGACCCAGGTGGTCGCCCTGCGCGACGCCTCGCAGGGCGCGCTGGCCCAGGCTTCGGACCTCGCCCGGACCCTCGACGCAAGCGGCACGGCGCTGGTCGAGCGCACCGGCGCCCATCTCGGTGCGCTCTCCGAAGCCGCCGGGACGCTCGAAGCGGTCGAGAACCGGCTCGCCGAGAGCCTGTCGAGCCGGCAGGCGGTGGTCGAGGCGGTGCTGGCCCGCCTCGCCGAGCGCAGCCAGGCGATCGAGGCCCAGACCGGCCGCTTCGGCAGCGTGGTCGAGGAGACGCTGCGCACGGCCGAGGTCCGCGCCCAGGAACTCGGCGAGAGCCTGGCCCAGGCGGCCCGCGAAGCCGGCACCGCGGTGGCGGGCGATTTCGCGCGCCTGCGCAGCGGCGCGAACGAGGAGAGCGCCCGCACGGCGGGGGCGGTGCGCGGCGCCATCGAGGAGGCCTCGGCCAAGATGATGGAGAGCCTCGGCGCCGCCTCCGGCCAGTTCGGCGAGGCGGTGGCGCGGATGAGCGCCATGGCCGTCGAGATCCGCCGCGAGCTCGACGCCACCCGCGCCGAACTCCAGCGCGGCGTGCTCGACCTGCCGCGCGAGACGCAGGACGCCACCGGCGAGATGCGTCGCGTCGTGGCCGAGCAGATCGAGGCGCTGAACGAACTGGCCGCCCTGGTCGCCCGCTCGAACCGCTCGGTCGACGTCGCCCAGCCCTCGGCCCAGGCCCGTCAGGTCGAGCCGCGCCGCGCGGAGGGCGGGCGCGCCGCGCCCGCGCCGGTCGCGGCCCCCGCACCGCAGCCGGCGCCCCAGCCGGCTCGTCCCGCGGCCGCACCCCGGCCCCCCGCCGCGGTGCCGGCCCAGGCGACGGTGCGTCCGGCGAGCCCGGCCCCGGTCCAGGGGCGGCCCGGCAACCGCGACGACCGCGGCTGGCTGTCCGACCTCCTGACCCGCGCCTCGATCGACGACGACGGCGCCGGGGCGGCCCCCGCCCCTGCTCCCGAGGCGAAGGGCGCGGTGGAGCGGATCTCGCTCGACGCGATCTCGACCGACATCGCCCGGATGGTCGACCATCAGGCCTCGGTCGAGTTCTGGCAGCGCTACCGCCGGGGCGAGGCGAACCTGTTCGACGGCCGCCTCTACACGCCGCAGGGCCGCCAGACCTTCGAGCAGATCCAGCGCCGCTACCGGGCGGATGCGGAGTTCCGCCGCACGGTCGACCGCTACGTCGGCGAGTTCGAGCGGCTGCTCGGCGAGGTGACCAAGAACGACCGCGACACCAAGCGCGCGGACGCCTACCTCACCTCCGAGACGGGCAAGGTCTACACCATGCTCGCCCACGCCAGCGGCCGGTTCGACGAGGCGTGACGGACCGCGATGACGGGGGCGCTTACCTCCGTCATCGCGGGGAGGAGACGATCATACCCGGCTCCGCGCGTCAGCCGCATCCGGTACCGGCGGCCTGGATTGCTTCGGCTGAAGCCTCGCAATGACGGTGCGGGCCGCCCTCTCCGTCATTGCGAGCCGAAAGGCGAAGCCATCCAGCGCAACGGGGCCGGAGCACGCTTCACCAGTGAGGAATCGCAGCCGGATCACCGAAGCGTCGCCTCGAAAAAAGCCGGGCGACCCGCCCTCAGATCAGTCCGAGGGCCGCCAGCTCCCGCCGCAGGCTCTCGGGCATCTCGGCGACTTCGCCGGCGCTGGCGCGGTCGAGGTCGGCCGGGGCGTCGCGGGCTTCGAGGTAGCGCCAGCCCTGGAACGGGCGGCAGGGGCGGGGCGAGACCGGCGTCACGGCCGGATCGAGCACGAGGCGGCAGCGGCCGATGCCGTCGCTGCCGGTCACCGGCTCGATCGCCCGGATCGGCTGGCGGCAGATCAGCGTGCCCTTCATCACCCAGTAGATCGAGCCGCGGCCGGCGATGGCCCCGGCCCGCTTGGGGACCATGCGGGTGACGTGCGCGGTCGAGGGATCGCCGCCGAGGCGCAGCGCCTCGGCTCGGTTGTGGGCGATGCGCGCCTCCAGCTCCTCGATCGAGGAGGGGCCGACGCACAGCTTCAGGAGATGCAAGGCCATGACGCGGGCCCTATAGCGCATCGCGGGGCGAAAGTGGCCGCCGCCCTTCGTCCAGGGACGGCAGGCACCGCGGCGCCCTGCCCTTCTCAGGCGAACAGCGCGATCTTCTCCTCGATGCTCAGCGCGTCGAGGTCGGGGAAGGCCGCGGCGAGGTCGTCCTCCGCCGCAGGCTCGACCGTCGGTGCGGGGGGCTCCGAAGCGGCCGGGACGGCGAGGTCGGCGACGGTCTCGGGCGCCTCATCCGCAACCGCGGTCGCCGGCGGCACGGGCTCCGGCGGTGTATCGAACCGGGCGGCGGTCTCGGCCTCGATGGCATCCGACGCCGGCTCGGGATCGGACGTCTCTTCGGCCGCGGTCTCGACGGTCGGCACGTCCCATCCGGTCACGGCCTGGTCGGCGACGGTGACCGTTTCCGCAAAACCCTCGGCCGGGCCCCCATGCGCCGGCTCCGGACCCTCCGGCAGGAAGGCGAGGTCGCCGTCGAGGGCGACCGTCGGCAGCGGCGGCAGGACGGGGGCCCGCGCCGGGGCCGGGCTCTCCATGTCGAGGAAGCGGTCGACGTCGTTCTGGTCGAGGGCCGCGGCCGTCTCCGCGCGCGCATCCGGGTCGAGGGAGGGCACCGCGTCGTCCGGGCTGCCCCAGATGCCGATCATCGAGGCGATGCGGTTCTCGAGGTAGCGCAGGGTGTGCACCACGCGGCTCGTGCGCTGCGCGGTGAGATCCTGGAACGAGCAGGCGGTGTAGATCTGCGTGGCGTGGCGGTCGAGGGCGTCGCAGAGCGCCGAATCGGCCCCGCCCTCGCGCAGGGTCCAGGCCGCCTCCTGCACCTCCTCGGCGGCGCCGAGGATGTCGGAGGTCGCCCGCTCGGTGGCCCGCACGATGGCGTCGAGGGCTTCCGAGGCGACCGTCAGGCGGCTCTCCCCCTGCTCGGGCGCGGAGAGGGCGGCGACTTCGGCCCGGGTGCGGGCGATGGCGTCGGCCATCTCCATCAGGTCGCCGCGGAAGCGTCCGACATCGTCGGGCCGCTCGGTCGTGACGGCGTTCTCGATGCGCCGGATCGCGTCGAGCAGCACCTCGGTGTCCGCGTTGCGGTTGCGCCGGGCGTATTCCGCCAGGAACCACCGGCCGCGCTCGGTCTCCCGAACGGCGTCCTCGATGGCATCGTAGCGCGACGCGTCCAGCGGCGTCAGGGATCGGGAACTCGACATCACACCCCGCAGGAACCCTCACCCGTAAGACCAGTCGGCGATGAGGATCACTCATCGTCGGCTGCCCCCGCGCCAAGGGATGCGGCTTGGGGGCGGCGGCCATCCGCCGCTTGGTATAAGACCCGGCACCCGCAAGGGAGCGTCGTGACGATTGACGGTCCGCCCGAGATTGACACGAGCGCTTTAACGGCGGCTTACGGTTTTCGCGCCGCGCGGCCTCCCCGCGCCGCTTTTTGCCGACCGGACCGGCGGCCTCCCGCGCCGCAGGCCAGCGGCGCGGTCTCCCGCTCGTTCGGCGGCACGGCGACCTTCCTGGTGATGGCGCCGCCGGCGCTCGCCGGCCTCGCCCTCGTGACGCTCGCGCGCCGGGTGCAACGCGCTCGGGAAGCCGGACGGTTTGGCGAGGCTTCCCGCGATGCGGTATAGGCAGCGCTTGAGGAGTCCGTCCCGAGATCGCCGGGGCGGCAGCGGGAGCGGCGGCGTGCGGATCGCAGACGGCTCGGGCACCTTGGCGGGCACCTTGGACTGCGCGGATGCCGAACTCGATGCCGGCAGCGGCCGCGTGATCCTGCACGGGCGCTGGACGGCGGATCAGGGGCCGGCGGTCGAGAGCGCCTCGGCGCGCATCGCCGCCCACGGCACGGTTCAGGGCCGAAGCCGGCCGGTGCTGGTGGACCTGAGCCGGCTGACGCGGCTCGACACCCTCGGCGCCTGGGTGCTGGAACGGACCCGCGCCGAGATCGAGGCGGCGGGCGGGCGACTGGCCTATGCCGGGGCGCGGCCCGAGCACCGCATCCTGCTCGGCGAGATGGGCCTGCGCGAGCCCGAGCCGGCGCCGCGGGACGCGCGCA
The DNA here is from genome assembly GCA_036946625.1 of Methylorubrum populi. Lineage (NCBI taxonomy): Bacteria > Pseudomonadati > Pseudomonadota > Alphaproteobacteria > Hyphomicrobiales > Methylobacteriaceae > Methylorubrum > Methylorubrum populi. Next base: position 2,157,367 of record JAQIIU010000003.1, on the reverse strand, counting down.
ACCCGCTGGTCCGCCTCCTCGACGCGACCGGGCGCCGCGTCGCCCGCGGCGGCACCGAAGTGCTGGCCGGCCTCGCCTTCCTCGGCGAGGTGGTCGCCGCCGCCGGCCGCGTCGCGCGCCGGCCTCAGGCCTTCCGCGCCGCGGCGCTCGTCAACCAGCTCGAACAGGTCGCCTTCCGCGGCGTGCCGATCATCGTGCTGATCTCGTTCCTCGTCGGCGGCATCGTCGCCCAGCAGGGCATCTTCCAGCTCCAGCGCTTCGGCGCGCAGAGCTTCGTCGTCAACCTGATCGGCCTCCTGATCCTGCGCGAACTCGGCGTGCTGCTCACCTCGATCATGGTGGCGGGCCGCTCCGGCTCGGCGTTTACCGCCGAGATCGGCTCGATGCGCATGCGCGAGGAGGTCGATGCGCTGCGCGTCATGGGCCTCGACCCGGTCGAGATCCTGATCCTGCCGCGCATCCTCGCCCTGGTGATCGGGCTGCCGCTTCTGACCTTCCTCGGCTCGCTCGCCGCGCTCGCGGGCGGCGGCCTCACCGCCGCGCTCTACGGCGGCATGACCGTCGACGCCTTCCTGGCGCGGCTCCAGGCGGCGGTCTCGTTCCACCACTTCGCCGTCGGGCTGATCAAGGCGCCGTTCATGGCGCTGACCATCGGCATCATCGCGACGATCGAGGGGTTCGCGGTTCAAGGCTCGGCGGAATCGCTCGGCCGCCACGTCACCGCCGCAGTCGTCAAGTCAATCTTCATGGTGATCGTGCTGGATGGCCTCTTCGCGGTCTTCTTCGCCGCGATCGATTTCTAGAGCATCGTCCCGAAAGGCGGCCTCCGGCTTGTCTGAAAAGACGATGCGAAAACAAGAGCCTAGCGCATCGTCCCGGAGCCGGTTTCCGGGACGATGCGCCAAGCGTCTCTCACGAAACTCCCGCTGCGCTGTCGCGCCCGGGGTGAGCGCGGACGGTGATCGGGAGTTTCGTGAGGCACTCTGAGCCGATGCGGACAGGCGACTTGGCAGGCGACTTGGCAAGCCCCCCTTCGTCCTCGCCCGAGGCCGACGCGATCATCCGCGTGCGCGACCTCGTGGTCGGCTTCGGCCGCCGCACGGTGATGAAGGGGCTCGACCTCGACATCCGCCGCGGCGAGATCCTGGGCTTCGTCGGCCCGTCCGGCCAGGGCAAGTCGGTGCTGACGCGGACCATCCTCGGGCTCGTTCCGAAGCGCTCCGGCACCATCGAGATCTTCGGCGAGGACGTGGACGGATTGACCGTCGCCCGGCGGCGCCGATTGGAGCAGCGCTGGGGCGTGCTGTTCCAGCAGGGCGCGCTGTTCTCGGGGCTGACCGTCAAGCAGAACATCCAGATGCCGATGCGCGAGCACCTGAAGCTCTCCGAGCGGCTGCTCGACGAGTTCGCCCGGCTGAAGATCGAGATGGTCGGCCTCAAGCCGGATGCGGCCGACAGGTACCCCTCGGAGCTCTCCGGCGGCATGATCAAGCGCGCGGCGCTCGCCCGCTCGCTCGCGCTCGACCCCGAGATCCTGTTCCTCGACGAGCCGACCTCCGGCCTCGACCCGATCGGCGCGGGCGAGTTCGACGACCTCGTCTCGACCCTGAAGAAGACGCTCGGGCTCACCGTCTTCATGGTGACGCACGATCTCGACAGCCTCTACACCGCCTGCGACCGCATCGCCGCGCTGGGCGACGGCCGCATCATCGCGGAGGGCACCATCGCGGAGATGCTGGCGAGCGACCATCCCTGGCTGCGCGCGTACTTCCACGGCAAGCGCGCCCGCGCGCTGGCGGCCCCGGCGAGCACCGCGCGGCCGGGCTACGCCCATGCTTGAGCGACGGATGATCGTCCCCGGTGCGGTTGCGCACCGCTTCGCCCCCTCGGATCGGGATTAAAGCTGGGCCGATGGAGACTCGCGCAAACTACGTGCTGATCGGCGCCTTCACCATCGGCGTCGTCCTGGCCGCCTTCGGTTTCGTGTTCTGGCTCCAGGGCGGCTCCCGGGGGCAGGCGACCCAGGCGCTGCGCATCGTGTTCTCCGGCTCGGTCGGCGGGCTCGCCAAGGGCTCGACCGTGTCGTTCAACGGCATCAAGGTCGGCGAGGCGCTCGACGTGCGCCTGCTGCCGCAGGATCCCCGCCGCGTCGTCGCGGTGGTGCAGGTCGATCCCTCGACGCCGCTGCGCGCCGACACCCGCGCGCGCCTCGATTCGGCGATGCTGACCGGCGTGTCGCAGATCGCGCTCTCCGGCGGCAGCGCCGACGCGCCCGCGCTCACGCCCGGCTCCGGCGACAAGATGCCGACGATCTTCGCCGATTCGAGCGACATCCAGGACATGATGGCGGCGGCCAGGCAGATCGCCCAGCGCGCCGACGACGTGCTCCAGCGCCTCGACAAGGTGGTGGCCGGCAACGAGGGCGCGATCAACCGGACGCTGGCCAATGTCGAGGCCTTCTCGAAGACGCTGGCCGATGCCGGCCCCTCGATCGCCGGCCTGGTCAAGGCGGTGGACGGCCAGCGCCTCGACCGGGTGATCGAGAACGCCGACACCTTCTCGACCGCCCTGGCCAAGTCCAGCCCCGACATCGAGGCCGGACTGCACGACGCCCGCGCTCTCGCGGCCAAGCTCAGCGCCTCGGCCGACCGGATCGACGGCGTGCTGAAGGGCGCCGAGGGCTTCCTCGGCTCGGCCTCGGGCCAGCAGGGTGCCGGCACCTTCGCCGAGATCCGCGAGGCGGCGATCTCCGTGCGCGACGCCGGCAAGGCGTTCCGGGCGCTCTCGGAGAACCTCGACAAGCGCACCGCCAACATCTCGACGAGCTTCAGCCGCCTGTCGGGATCGAGCCGCCGCGAGGTCGAGGCGCTGTCGGGGGACGGCCAGCGCACCCTCAACAGCCTGAACCGGGCGGCCCGCAGCCTGGAGCGCGACCCGTCCCAGGTCATCTTCGGCGGCAAGCCATCGTTGCCGGAATACAACGGTGGCCGCTGAGCGGCCGTGTTTCGGGACGACGTGTCGGCACGCACCGCCCCGCTTGAGCGTTGCCGTATGCTCCCGCGTGCTGGAGCATCGTCTCGAAAGGTGGTCTCCGGCCTTCGGAAAAAGACGATGCAGGAACAAGAGTTGAGCGCATCGTCCCGGAGCCGGTTTCCGGGACGATGCCCTGGAGGGGGCGGCAGTCCCCTCGATCGCGAACGGACGGTGCCCGAGCGTATGACGCGTCTTCCTCTCACGCCCGCCCTCCCCGGCCGCCTCCTGCGGGCGGGCGCCCTGCTCGCCCCGCTCGCGCTCCTCGGCGGCTGCGGCGGCGGCGCCACGCCGCTGACCTTCGACCTCGCCGCCCTGCCGGGGCAGGCCCGGGCCGGCGGTGCCGCCCGCTCCATCGTCGTGTCCGAGCCCGTCGGCCTGCAGCCGATGGAGGCCGACCGCATCATCGTGCGCGAGCCCGGCGGCTCCCTCTCCTTCCTCGGCGGCGGCCAGTGGGTCGACCGCCTGCCGCGCCTGATCCAGACGCGGGTGATCCAGAGCCTGGAGAATACCGGCCGGCTGCGCTCGGTCTCGCGGCCGGGCGACAAGGTGCCGTCCGACTACCAGCTCGTCAGCGAGATCCGCGAGTTCGACATCAATTCCGGCACCGGCGAGGCGGTGGTGGACCTCTCGGCCAAGCTGATCGCCGAGGGCAGCGGCCGGGTCGTCAACGCCCGTGTCTTCACCGCCCGCGTGCCGATCCGGACGGTCGATCCGCAGAGCGCCGCCACCGGCCTCGACGCCGCCCTCGCCCAGGTGCTCGCCGACCTCGTGCGCTGGGTGAAGACGGGGCGGTGAGGGCTTTTCCCCCCCTCATACCGTTTCCGGTCGATCGCTTCGGGTTTCGCCCCCCTCCGTCATCGCGAGCGGCCGCGAAGCGATCCAGGGCGCGACAGGTCCGGAAAGGTCGCGCCCTGGATCGCCACGGCTTCGCCTCGCGATGACGCAGGAGAGGCCGAAGTCATCGACCGGATGTCGTATCACTCCATCACGGCGGCCTTCATGATCACCACCATCGTCGCCCGGCCCGGCCCGTCGCCGAGGCAGCGGATGCCGTGGGGGCGGTCGCAGCGGTAGCGCAGGGTCTCGCCCGCATTGGCCCGCTGCACCTCGCCGGCCACCTCGACCTCGAAGCTGCCCTCCAGGACCGAGAGCGACTCGACCGAGCCGCGCTGGTGCGCGTCGGATTCGAGCACGCCGCCGGCATCGGCGGCGACGTCGTACCATTGCAGCCACTCGACGGTCTTGATCCAGCCGATGATGGCGAGCCGCACCCGGCCGTCCTCGGAGACCAGGCGCGGCGTGTCGGCCCGGGAGAAGCGCTCGATGAAGGGCTCCTCGTCGGAGGTGGCGAGCACCCGCTCGATCGAGACGTCGAGGGCTTGGCTGAGCCGCCAGATCGTGGCCAGCGTCGGGTTGGTCTCGTTGCGCTCGATCTGGCTGATGATCGACTTCGCCACGCCCGACTGCTCGGCGAGTTCGGAGAGCGAGAGGTTGTAGGCCTTGCGCAGCCGCTGGATCGTCTTGCCGAGCTGGCCCGAGAGCACCTGGGCACCGCTGGCGAGATCCTTCGGCCGTCCGCGCTCGAGGCTTGCCGCTATGTCCTGCATCACGTCGGTCCGCTGAAGAATGCCCGCCGAAACACCCGCGCGCCGGGAAAACCCTCTCGGGCGGTCCGGATCACGGGGTTGTCCGCAGGGCACCGAAAGGCGTTCCGTTATCCGAACGAGCGTTTGGTCTGTCAAACGAGAAAAGCCGGACAGGGGCCGCTTTTGCGCCCTTGAGCGCCTATTGCCAGAGCGCGAAGAAGTGGTGGAGCGGGCCGTGGCCGTGGCCGACGGGGACCGAATCCGCCGCGCGGATCGCCGCGGTGACGTAGGCTTTCGCGCTCCCCACCGCCTCGGCGAGACCCTGGCCCCGGGCGAGCCCGGCCACCACCGCCGCCGAGAGGGTGCAGCCGGTGCCGTGGCTGTTGCGGGTCTCGATGCGCGGGGCGGCGAACCGGCGAAGCGTTCCGCCCGCGGCGATCAGGTGGTCGACGCTCTCGCGGCCCTCGCCGTGGCCGCCCTTGATCAGCACGGCCCGCGCCCCGCGCTCCAGCAGCCGCCGGGCCTGGCCCACGGCCTCGTTCTCGTGGCCCGCCTCCGCCTCGCCGAGCAGCGCCGCCGCCTCGGGCAGGTTCGGGGTGACGACGGTGGCGAGCGGCATCAGTTCGCCGCGCAGGATCTCGACGGCCTCCCCCGAGATCAGCCGGTCGCCGCTGGTCGCCACCATCACCGGATCGAGCACCACCGGGATGCCGGTCGCGTGCCGCCGCAGGCCCTCGGCCACCGCGCGGATGGTCTCGGGCCGCGACAGCATCCCGATCTTCACCGCGCCCACCGCGAGATCGGAGAAGACCGCGTCGATCTGCGCGGCGACGAAGTCGGCCGGCACGTCGTGGATCGCCTGCACGCCGCGGGTGTTCTGGGCGGTGAGCGCGGTGACGACGCTGGCGCCGTAGACGCGCAGCGCCGCGAAGGTCTTGAGATCGGCCTGGATGCCGGCGCCCCCGCCCGAATCCGAGCCGGCGATGGTCACGGCGATGGCGGTCATGGGCGTCTCCTCTCCCGCGTTCGGGCGTCTCTTTCTAACGGGTTCCCATGCTTCCGCGCCGGTCCAGCGCCTCGTCGACCCGCGCGCGCAGGTCGCGCGCCTTGGCCTCGGTCGCGCCGCCCTTGAACAGGGCGCCGATCAGCGCCACGCCGTCGGCGCCGGCACGGATGACCGAGGCGGCGTTGCCGGCGTCGATCCCGGCGATCGCCCCGAGCGGCAGGGCCCGGCCCCGGGCGAGCCGGGCCCGGAAGACGATGCGCTGCAGTCCGTCGAGGCCGACCGGCGGGTCGGGATTGTCCTTGCTGGTGGTGGCGAACACGCCGCCGATGCAGGCGTAGTCGATCGGCAGCCGGTAGAGTTCGTCGGCCTGGGCCCCGGTCTTCACGGTGAGCCCGACGATGGCGCGGGGCCCGAGCAGGCGGCGCGCCTCCTCCGGGTGGAGGTCGGACTGGCCGAGATGCACGCCTTCGACGCCGGCGGCGAGCGCCAGATCGACCCGGTCGTTGACGAGGAGCGGCGCCCGCCCGGCCACCGCCGCATGGATCGCCCGGATGCGGGCGAGGGCGGCGCGGGCGTCGGCGAGATCCTTGTCGCGGTATTGCAGCAGGGTGGCGCCGCCTGCGGTCGCCTCCGCGGCCAAAGCGGCGAGCGCCGCCGCATCGCCGCCCAGCACGCCGACATCGAGGAGGCCGTAGAGGCGCAGGTCCACCGCGGCCCCGGCCTGCGGCCGGGACAGGCCGAGTCCCGTTCCGATGCTCATGCCGCGCCCCTGGTCGTGCCTCTTGTCGCGCCCTTTGCCCGCACCCCGTCCGCCGCCATGCCCGCTCCGATCGATCGCATGCGCCTTCGGTCTAGCAGGATCGGCCCGCCGCCGCGACCGGGGCCGCCGGCCGGGGCCGCAACGGGCTGCGGATGGAGCCGCGCCCTCCGTTGACGCTGCCGGGGGCGATCCGGCAAGAGCGGGGAGGGCCGGCCGGAACCGCTTCCGCTTCCGCCGCCGAGAGGATTCCCGAGGCGACGGGCGCGAGGCCCGAAGGACGGAGCCGACGAACGCAGCCGAAGAACGCATGAGCACGGCCGAACCGGGTGTGGCCGCCATCGCGGCGGAGACGGGGATGCGCGCCGCCGGCGCCTCCTCGGTGGGGCTCGTCGCCGTGATCGTCGCGGCGACGGACGGCGAGCCGCGCGCGCTCACCGTGCAGGTGTCCGGGCAGGCCGGGGGCCGCGAGAGCGCGCTGCCGGCTGGCCCCCTGGTCCCGGAGCACGCCACCCTGGAAAAGGGCCTGCGGGCCTGGGTCGAGCAGCAGACGCATCAGCGGCTGGGCTACGTCGAGCAGCTCTACACCTTCGGCGACCGCGACCGCGAGGGCGGCCAGCGCGGCGTCCACCTGCTCTCGGTGGCCTATCTCGCCCTGGTGCGCGAACTGCGCCCGGCGGGCCTGGCGGAGGCCGCGTGGCGCAACTGGTACCGCTATCTCCCCTGGGAGGATTTTCGCGAGGGGCGCCCGCCCGCGCTCGCCGCGATCGAGCCGCGGCTGATGGCCTGGGTCGCCGCCGCCTCCGACCCGAAGCTCCGGCGCCTGCGCGAGGACCGGGTCGGGCTCAGTTTCGGGATCGGCGGCGCCTGGAACGAGGAGCGCGTGCTGGAGCGCTACGAGTTGCTGTTCGAGGCCGGGCTGATTCCCGAGGCCAAGGGGCAGGTGGGCGCCGCCATCCCCGCCGACCTCGCCGTGACCGGCCAGCCGATGGCCCACGACCACCGCCGGGTGCTCGCCACCGCGATCGGCCGCCTGCGGGGGAAGATCAAGTATCGCCCGGTGGTGTTCGAGTTGATGCCCCCGGCCTTCACCCTGCTGCAACTGCAGCGGACGGTCGAAGCCCTGTCGGGCACCCGGCTGCACAAGCAGAATTTCCGCCGCCTCGTCGCCCAGCAGGGATTGGTGGAGGAGACCGAGGCCCTCACCAGCGGCAATGCCGGACGCCCGGCCCGGCTGGTGCGCTTCCGTCGCGAAGTGCTGCTGGAGCGCCCCGCCCCCGGCGTACGGCTCACCCCGTCGCGGCGGACGGTGTGACGGTTCGTCCCCGTCGGCATCCTTGGAACGCGCGCCCGAACCGCTCCGGACAGCCGGCCGCGAGCGTCGGGGCCAGGGGCAGATCGGCGCGGGTGCACAGGACGAACCCGTAATACCGTTTCCGCTTGATCGCTTCGGGTTTCGCCCCCCTCCGTCATCGCGAGCGACCGCGAAGCGATCCAGGGCGCGACAGGTCCGGAAAGGTCGCGCCCTGGATCGCCACGGCTTCGCCTCGCGATGACGCAGGAGAGGCCGAGGTCATCAACCGGATGTCGTATAAAAGGGCGTCAGCAGATCGGGACCCGGAGACGAACCGCTGGCCATGTCCCGTCCCATGCCTCGTCCACGCGCACGAGGAGCATCCGCTTGTCTCGGTCGAAGGACGCGGCCTGCTCGCGGAACAGAAGTTCGACCGAACGGATCTCGTCGCGCGTGACCTGTCTTTGTGCCCAAGTCATAAGCAGTACGCCCGATTCGGCGTTTGCGGATTCGGCGTGAGAGCCTGTCTGACCGGCCGACGTGTCTTCGTCACAGGGCAGCTTCGATGATTGCTCGTGGATCAAGCTGTCTTCGACTTCGCCGGGATGGGTTTCGAGGGCTGACTCGAGATTTGACCGCGCCCGACCCTGTCGTCGGGCGCGGCCGATGATGCGGCGATCGGCGGGCCCTCAGGCCTGCTCTTCCTTCTTGCGGCGCGGGGCGCGTCGCTTCTTCTCCGGAGCGGGCGGCGGCTCCGGCTCGGCGGCCGCCGGCGCGGGGGCCGTCTCCGGCTCGGGATCGGAGATCCGGCGGCGCTGCTGGCCCAGGCCCAGGGCACGGGCCAGCTCGGAACGCTGCTCGGAATAGCTCGCCGAGGTCATCGGGTAGTCGTTCGGCAGGCCCCATTTCGCCCGGTACTGCTCGGGGGAAAGACCGCGCAGGGTGAGGTGGCGGCGCAGCGTCTTGTAAGGCTTGCCGTCCTCGAAGCTGACCAGGAAGTCGTGGCTGATCGACTTGCGGATCTCCTGCGGCGTCGCCTTCGGCGGGCCGGTCTCGGCGGAGGGACGGCCGCTCTGGCTCACCGAACGGATCGCCTCGTGCACCTCGCCGAGCAGCTTCGGCAGCTCGGCGCTCTGGACATGATTGTTGCTGACATAGGCGGAGACGACATCTGCCGTCAGGGTGACGAGGCGGGCTGTTTCCGCGTCCTGTTCGCTGGCATCCATGGTGCAATCTTCTGCGAGGGGAGGATAAGTTCGGTAACGGTAAGCTCAGCGCCTCTGCGGAGCAAGTCATAGAGGATGAAAACGGCTGCTTGGACGTCGAAGAAAATGCAGCCGGACCAGAATTTCTATGCTGTGTGGATCAAAAAATCGTGGTTCGGAAGCTGCGCCGAAAAACCATCGCCTTCACTTTCTGCCCATCAGGTTGCTCAACCAGAAATATTGCAAATGTTAAGAAGCATGCGCCATGCGGATTAAAAGCTGCGTGTTCTCAACGGTTTGAGATTTTCGCTGTTCGAAGCGAACGTGTCTCGACCACAGGGTTCCGCTGGCCACCCCGTGAAAACGGCGCTTCGGGCCTCCGACCGTCCCCTGCCTGCGACATCCTGCCGCGGGGTCCGGTATTTTCTGTGGATTTCCGGGGTGCATCCGGATTGGCGCTGCGTTGTCCGGAACGGTCGCGCGCCGAACGGCCCCGGCTTCGCGATCTGCTGGCGAAGGGCGTCGGGCCGCTCGGATGCCTCGTCCGGGGCCGCGCGACGGTGCGGGAAGGCTTTGGAGCGTTCAGTCGAGATCGAGCATCAGGCCGAGATTCTGCACCGCTGCCCCCGAGGCGCCCTTGCCGAGGTTGTCGAGGCGGCCGACCAGCACGGCCTGACTGTGACTCTCGGAGCCGAACACCCGCAATTCGAGCCGGTCGGTGTCGTTGAGCGCTTCCGGTTCGAGGCGCTCGCGGTGGGCTCCCTCCTCCGCGCCGCGCACCACCGTCACCCGCGGGGAATCGGCGTACCACGCGGCCAGCGCGTCCTCGAGATCGCCGGGATTCGGCCGGCCGGGCAGGCCGCCCAGATGAAGCGGGATGCTGACCAGCATGCCCTGACGGAAATTGCCGACCGACGGAATGAAGATCGGGCGCCGGGTGAGGCGGCTATAGGCTTCGATCTCCGGCAGGTGCTTGTGGCCGAAGCCGAGTCCGTAGAGTTGAAACGGGGCGCCCTCCCCCCGCTCGTAGGTCTCGATCATGCTGCGGCCGCCGCCGCTGTAGCCGCTGACCGCGTTGATGCTGACGGGGTGGTCGGACGGGATCAGGCCGCGCTCGACCAGCGGGCGCAGCAGGGCGACCGCCCCGGTCGGATAGCAGCCGGGATTGGCCACCCGCCGTGCGCCGCGGATCGCGTCGGCCTGATCCGGGGCCATCTCGGCGAAGCCGTACACCCAGCCCGGCGCGATGCGGTGCGCGGTGCTGGCATCGAGCAGCTTCGGGCCGCCGCCGGGCAGGCCGTCGGCGAGGGCTGCGGTCTCGCGGGAGGCCTCGTCCGGCAGGCAGAGCACGACGAGATCGACCGCTTCGAGAATCGCCCGCTTCGCGCCTGCGTCCTTGCGGCTCTCGTGCGGGATGCTGACGAGGCGCACCCTGCCCTCGTGCTCCAGGCGTTCGCGGATGCCCAGGCCGGTGGTGCCGGCCTCGCCATCGATGAACACCTTCGGGGCGGCGGCCGGGGGGGGGGGGGCTGACGCCGTCGGACATCGCGGATCCTCGCTCGCCCGGTTTCGGGCCGGTTGGGCGGCCCGCCGAAACCCCTGCGGCCGTCGGCGGCGCGGGGATGTCGGCAGGACGCATCGTCGGGCGCAGGTGGAAGCTTCGTCTTCCCCTGTCAATGTTCGCGTCGCTCCGCGCAGCGTGTGTGGATGGGACGGATGCGCGGCCGGAACCCAGGATGAAGGCTCCTGTTGACAGCCGAATGTCGATCGGGAGGCGAAAGCGATGTCGGGCACCGCGAGGAAGGCCGACCCGAAGCTCTGGGAGAAGGTGGAGGTGACGCAACCCTCCAAGGGCGGCAAGGCCGGAAACGGCGGCGCGACAAAGGCCGAGTCGATGCAGCAGCGCTGTTCAAGGCCGTGAATCCGCGCGCCGGTCCCGGCACCATCCTGGGCGTGATGGCCGGTCAGGCCTCGGACGGACCGGCCGCCGACGGCTCGGGCTCGCCGGCGGTGTAGCCTTCGAGCCAGTCCAGGCTCTCCTGCGAGCCGGCCTCGTAGGGATTGGCGGAATCGGGCTTGCCCATCGCCTTGGCGGACTTGCCCTCTTCGAAAATCTTGCTCGACACGACGGCCATCGAAGCCTCCTTTCTCCGGAAAATCGCCCGCCCGGTTGGATCGGCGGGCGCGCGATGGGGAATGGCTCGATGCGCCCGGGGTTCCCCGGCCTCAGGCCACGGAATCGGATTCCCGGCCCGGTTTCGCCTCGGCCCGGTGGAGCCGGCTCAGCAGGACGAGCAGCGGGCCGGGCAGCGGGGCCTCCAGGGTGTCCGGAGCGAGGATGTGGGAGGCCACCGCGCGGCGGCGGTCGGGCCGCGGCTCGCGCTTCACGACGACGGGGGAACGGCGACGGGCGGATCGGGGTGTCATGACGCGAACGGGGACTCGAGCGCCTTGTGGGCAGGGTCGAGCGCCTCGCGCAACGCCCTTCCACCGGGCATGGCCCCGTCGGTCGAGGGACCGGCGAGGATCGCGAGAGACGCTTTGGCCGGTGAGAACGCCGTCTTCCGGCGACAGTTCCACTGATTTCGTCTAGAAATTAAACATAATGCCTGAGAATTAGGCTGTTTCGGGCTTGCCCGTGCTTTCATGGCCACGCTTGGCCGGCGACGGCCGCGTGTACCGGGCGGCGAGGGAGACCGCGAAGCCCGTGGCTCTCCCCGCGTGCGGGTGGTAGAGGGCGGCTCATGCTCGAAGGTCTGCCTCCGCACCGGCCCACGCACGTCCTGCGCCTGATCACGGACGAGCCCTCCGCTCGCGCCATGACCGAATTGCTGGGCGAGATGTTCGATCCCATGGAGACGGCGGTCGCCGCCTTCGAGGTGGAGGAGACCGGCGCGTGGCGGTTGGAGGCCTATTTCTCCGACGAGCCCGACGCGGCGACGATCCGCGACCTGATCCGCCCGGTGCTCGGGGCGCAGGCCGACGCGGCCGCCTTCGAGACCATCGACCGGCAGGACTGGGTGCGCGCCTCGCTGGAGGGCTTGAAGCCGGTGCGGGCCGGCCGCTTCCTCGTCCACGGCAGCCACGACCGGCATCACGTGCGCCCCAACGACCTCGCCATCGAGATCGAGGCGGCGCTCGCCTTCGGCACCGGCCATCACGGCACCACGCTCGGCTGCCTGCGGGCGCTGGTGGCCGAGCTGAAGCGGCGGCGGCCCGCCCGCATCCTCGATGTCGGCACCGGCACCGGCATCCTGGGCTTCGCCGCCGCCAAGGCGCTGCACACCCCCGTGGTGGCCGGCGACCTCGACCCGGAAGCCGTGACCACCGCCCGCGGCAATGCCCGCCTCAACGGGCTTGGCCCCCTGATGCGCCTCTACACCGCGCCGGGCGTGCGCCACGCGCTCGCCGACCGCCCCCGCGGCTTCGACGTGGTGTTCGCCAACATCCTGGCCCGCCCGCTCAAGCGGCTCGCCCCCTCGCTCGCCGCCGTGGTGGCCGACGACGGCGTGCTGATCCTCTCCGGGCTGATCGAGCGGGACGTGCCGGGCGTGCTCTCGACCTACCGCCACCGCGGCTTCCACCGCGCCCGCTCCGGCGTGATCGAGGGCTGGGCCACGCTGGTGCTGCGCCGGGGCGGGGCGGCGGCGCGTCCCCGCTGAGTGTCTCTCACGAAACGCCCGCTGCGCCGACGCGCCCGAAGGGGAAACGACCGGTGGCCGGGCGTTTCGTGAGGCACTCCGAGCCCACGCCGAGAGGGTGTTGCGGCGCGCGCGCGAAGCGATACGTTCCCGCCATGATGCCTGCCATGACCAGCGCCCGCCCCCGCTTCCAGACCTTCGACGATCCAGGCCACGCCAAGGGCCCCGAGCGGATCGAGGCCCTGCGTGCGGCCCTGCGCGAAATCGGCGCCGACGGCTTCGTGGTGCCGCGGGCCGACGAGCACCAGTCCGAATACGTGCCGGCCCATGCCGAGCGCCTCGCCTGGCTCACCGGTTTCACCGGCTCCGCCGGCACGGCGGTGGTGCTCGCCGAGGCGGCGGCCCTGTTCGTCGACGGTCGCTACACCCTCCAGGCGCCGGAGCAGGTCGATACCGGGACGATCGCCGTGGTGCCGCTGGCGCAGACCACGCCGGAGGCGTGGCTCGGCGCCCATCTGAAGTCGGGCCAGACGCTGGCCTACGATCCCTGGCTCCACACGCCCGACGGGGTCGCCCGCCTGGAGCGCGCCGCGGCGAAGGCGGGGACCTGTCTGCGGGCGGTGGAGGACAACCTCGTGGATGCGGTCTGGGCCGGGCGGCCGCGCCCGCCGGCCGGACGGGTCGCGGCCCATCCCGACGCGCTCGCCGGCGAGACGCGCCCGGACAAGCTCGGCCGCATCCGCGCCGCGCTCGAAGAGGACGGGGTCGATGCCCTGGTGATCTCCGATCCGCACAACCTCGCCTGGACGTTCAACCTGCGCGGGGCCGACATCGCCCACACGCCGCTCGCCCTCGGCTACGCGCTCCTGCCCCGCGAGGGTCGGGCCGCCCTCTACCTGACCTCGCCGGACATCGATGCCGATCTGCGGGCCGTCCTGGAGCCCCTGGCGGAGATCCGCCCGCGCAGCGCCTTTCCCGACGGTCTCGCCGCGCTCTGCGCCGGCGCCGCGCGGGTGCGGCTCGACGCGGCGACGGGGGCCGCGGCGCTGAAGCACCGGGTCGAGGCCGCCGGGGGCGTGGCCGATGTCGGGGCCGATCCGGTCACCGCGATGAAGGCGGTCAAGAACGCCGCGGAGATCGCCGGCACCCGCGCCGCCCATCACCGCGACGGCGTGGCGGTGACGCGCTTCCTCGCCTGGCTCGACCGGGCGGCGCCGGCCGGCGTGAGCGAGATCCGGGCCGTCGAGGCGTTGGAGGATTTCCGCAGCGAGGGCGGCCTGCTGCGGGACGTCTCGTTCCCGACCATCTCCGGCTCGGGGCCGAACGGCGCCATCGTGCATTACCGCGTCACCCGCGCCACCGACCGGACCGCCGGCCCCGGCGAACTCTTCCTGATCGATTCCGGCGCGCAGTACGCCGACGGCACCACCGACATCACCCGCACCGTCGCGCTCGGCCCGCCGACGGACGAGATGCGCGACCGCTTCACCCGGGTGCTGAAGGGGCACATCGCCATCGCCCGCGCGGTCTTTCCCGAGGATACGACGGGCGCGCAGATCGACGCCCTCGCGCGCCAGAGCCTGTGGCAGGCGGGGCTCGACTACGACCACGGCACCGGCCACGGCGTCGGCGCCTTCCTCTCGGTGCACGAGGGGCCGCAGCGCATCGCCAAGACCGGCACGGTGGCGCTGAAAGCCGGCATGATCCTCTCGAACGAGCCGGGCTACTACCGGGCCGGCGCCTACGGCATCCGCATCGAGAACCTGATCCTCGTGGAAGAGCGCGCGATCCCCGGCGGCGACCGGGCGATGCTCGGCTTCGAGACCCTGACGCTGGCACCGATCGACCGGCGCCTGATCGATCCGGATCGGCTCGGCGCCGACGAGGCCGACTGGCTCGACGCCTACCACGCACGGGTCAGGGCGGCGTTGGCGCCCGATCTCGACGGGCCGACGCGGGTGTGGCTGGAGGCGGCGACGCGGCCGATCGGGGCTGGATAGGCGCCGGCCGTTCCGGAGCCTCGGTCGGTGAGGGTCGTCTACGGTCCCCACGCCCTCGACACGCTCGTGGACCGCGCCATCGAACGCGCATGGGTCGAGCGTACCCTTGCGGCGCCGGACAGCGTCGAGCCGGACCCCGTCCATCCGGACCGGCTGCGGGCCTTTCGGGCGCTCCCCGAACGGGACGGGCGCGTCCTGCGCGTGGTATACCTTCCGATCCCCGGCGGTGCTCGCGTCGTTACGATGTTTCTCGATCGCGGCAGGAGGAGGAAAGCGTGAAGAGCCGCTACGATGCCGAGACCGATGCGCTCTACGTCCGCTTCACCGAGACGCCCATTGTCGAGAGCGAGGAGGTGCGGCCCGGTCTCGTCCTCGATTTCGATGCCGAGGGTCGGATCGTCGCCCTCGAAATCCTGGACGCCACGGAGCATCTGGCGAGCGGGGCCGACCTCGCCGCCCTGACGGCTGCCTGAGCAGGCTCTTCCGGTCGATGGCCGAACGCCCCGCAATCCTGTTCGTGTGCCTGGGCAACATCTGCCGCCCGCCCCTGGCGGAGGTGGCCTTCCGGTGGGAGGCGGAGCGGATCGGGCTCGACGTCACGGTCGATTCCGCCGGCACCGGCGGCTGGCACGCGGATTACGCCTTCGGCTCCGTCGCCATCGAGAACGTCTGGAGCGCCGATTGGCCGGTTTTCCGGGGCGAGCGCCGCCTGCTCTGCCGTTCCGGGGCGCCGACAAGCGAACCCGGACCCGAAGGGGCGCGCCGAAGGCGTGCAATCCATGATCGGGCACGACATCGTGCATCGGCCGCTCATCACACGTGGGGTCCAGGTTCCGCTGTGCGGCCCCGGATGACGGCGGTGGTTGGATGATGCCGGAGCACACCGACATTGAACGACGTTCGGAGGCACGGTCCCCGCCCCTACTCCGCCGGCGCGGGGGCCGCGGCGAGCCGCGGCTCGAAGCGGCCCTCGCCCGCCGGCTTCATCTCCACGCGCCGGTCGTGGTGCCGGTGCAGGGTCGAGCGGTGGCCGATCGAGACGAGGGTGGTGCCGGGCATCGTCGCGCGCAGCATCCGGTAGATCTCGGCCTCGGTCTCCTCGTCGAGGGCGGCGGTCGACTCGTCGAGGAACAGCCAGTCGGGCTTGGCGAGGATCGCCCGGGCGATGGCGAGGCGCTGCTGCTCGCCGCCCGACAGGCGCCGATCCCAGCTATCCACCTCGTCGAGGTTCTCGGCGAGGTGCGGCAGTTGCGCGGCGCGGAGGGCCTCGCGGATCGCCTCGTCGGAGAAGCGGTCGACGGTGTGGGGATAGGCGACCGCCCCGCGCAAGGAGCCGAGCGGGATGTAGGGCCGCTGCGGCAGGACCAGTGCCGATTGCCCGGCCGGCACGTCGACGCGGCCCTTGCCGAACGGCCAGATCCCGGCGATCGCCCGGAACAGGGTCGACTTGCCCGAGCCCGAGGGGCCGGTGAGCAGGGTCGCCCCGCCCTTCGGCAGGTCGAGCGCGCCCGCCCGCACGATCTCGCGGCCGTCGGGCAGCGCCAGCGTCAGGTCGCGGGCGGTCACGGCCCCGGCGGTCTCGTTGCCCTGCGCGAGCCCGTAGCCGGCGCCGGCCAGCGCCTCGGCCTTGGTCATCGCCCGCTTGAACGAGCCGAGACGCATGGTGTTCGCCTTGTAGGCGGCGAGGATGGTGTAGGAGGTGATGAAGAAGTTCAGCGAGTTCTGGACGTTGCCGAAGGCGTTCGCGGTCTGCTGGAGCGCCCCGAGGGTGATCTTCTTGGCGAAGAAGGAGGGCGCGGCGATGACGAGCGGGAAGACCGCGCTCACCTGCCGGTAGCTGAAGGTGAAGGCGATCAGCTTGATGCGCCGGAAGATGATGCCGACGTAGTTGTCGATGATGGCGTGGAACAGGGTGGTGAGCCGCGAGGCCTCGGCCCGCTCGCCGCGCAGGAGCGCGATCTGCTCCGAGTAGATGCGGTTGCGCGCCAGCGCGAAGCGGAAGTCCGCCTCGACCTGCTCCTGCCGGTAGTCGAGGCCGATCAGCGGCTTGCCGATGACGTGGGTGAGCCACGTGCCGACCACCGCGTAGGCGATCACGAGCCAGACGAGGAAGCCCGAGATCACCGTGTCGGTGAACGGCAGCACGAAGTCGCGCGAGAGCGTCCACAGGATGACGATGAAGGAGACGAGCTGCGCGGCCTGCGACAGCAGCCGGGTCGAGAGGGTCGTGGTCTGGGCGATGAAGTTGTTGACGTCCGACTGGATGCGCTGGTCCGGGTTGTCGGCGTGCTCGTCGGTGAACGGGATGCGGTAATGCGTGCCCTCGCCGAGCCAGCGCTCGTAGAGGCTGTGGGTCAGCCAGGTGCGCCAGCGAAGCTGCAGCGCGGAATCGACGTAGAGATCGAACATGCCGATCGCGACGTTGAGCACCGCGAGCGGGACGAACACCCACAGGACCTGATTCCAGAAGGCCGCCGCGTCCAGCGCCTGCAGGGAATTGTACATGTCCCGGTAGTAGAAGTTGAACCCGAGCGTGATCGCCACGTCGGCGAAGGTCACGAAGACCGACAGCGCCACGAGGTTGCGGCCGATCCGACCCTCGGTGCGGCCGAACCGGCGGAACAGGCCGATTTCCCGGCTCGGCGCGTCGTGGCTCGCGAAATAGGGGTCGGCGATCAGGGTGATGTCGCGGATCGGCTTCCAGCGCGAGACGGCGAGCACGATGGCCGCGAACACCACGGAACCGGTCGCCGCGAAGTCCGGCGGCAGCAGGGCGGCGACCATGCCCGGCAGCGCGTCCATGCTCGCCAGCGTCTTCGCGACGGCGAGCAGCAGGTAGCCGATTCCGTAGACCGAGACGAAGATCTTGAGGTAGGCCGAAAGGGTGTTCGAGGCGACGAGGATGCCCGCCATCGCGAAACCCGCCAGCGAGACGTAGAGCGGCGGCGAGGGCAGCCCCGGCAGGATCGCCGGCATGGCCAGCAGCACGAGCGCGACGAGCGCGGTGAGCACGGCCTGGATGCCGAGCCCGCTCTTCAATGCGGCCACGCGAAATCTCCTTCTCGCTGCGCCGGCCCCGCTCATCCCTGCCCGGATGAGGGGCCGGCGGTCGGGGTCATCGCCGAATGCAGCGCCCCTGACGATCCCCCGTGGCGAGATCGTGGCGCGGGCCCGCGCCTGTCACGTGAAATTTCCGTCATGTCGCGCATGACGACCGTCCGCCGCCAGCGCGGCGGAGGACGGGGTGCGACACCGTGGAACCGCGCCGGGCGGGCGAACGCGTCCCCGCGCTCAGTTCGCGTCCCAGTTCCAGTCGCCGTAATCCGGCTCGCGGCAGCGATAGCCGATCGGACATTGCGGGTTGTCGCGGGTCGGCACGAAGCGCAGCTCGGCGATCTCGGCGAGGTCGCAGAAGCTGCGGTCGCGCACGAAACGCTCGGGCGGCCGTCCGCCGAAGCCGAGCGTGACCGCGCCCTCCGCCTTCACCATGGCCATCGCCTCCGCACAGGTCGGGCGCGCCGTCTGCGTGCGCGGCTGGGCGAGGGCCGGACCGGGGGCGACGTGCGACGTCAGGAGGGGCGCCAGTGCCGAACCGAGAACGGCGAGGGTGACAGGTTTCATCACGCGGCTACGGTCGACGGCCGGTCGCGGCCGCCAAGCTTGACCATGGCAGGTTCCGCCTGCGCCGGGAAGGGGTTGCCGTGCCTCTGCCGCAATCTGAGAGTCTATCCTCGGGCATGGGCCGACGAGCCCTGCCACGACCCGCGCCGCCCTGCCGCCGAAGGGCCGACGCGTCCCTCGAACGGGAGCGAAGTCGAGCCATGTCGGGCCTGTCGATCCTCAACCTCGATGCCGTGCGCGCCGCGCCGGTGATGCGCGAGCCCTACACCTACTTCCTCGGCAGCGGCGTGCTCGACGCCGCCGCCGTGGCGGAGATCCGCGCGGATTTCCCCGACATCGCCAAACCCGGCTACCTCACCGTGGACGAGGTGGCGCTGAAAGGCCGGTTCAAGGCACTGGTCGACGCGTTGGAGAGCGATGAATTCTCCCGCATCCTGAGCGAGAAGTTCGGCATCGACCTCGTGTCGTGCCCGCGGCTGACCACGATCATGAAGCGCAGCCAGCTCAAATACGGCTCGATCCACACCGACGGACCGTCGAAGGTGATGACGCTGCTCGTCTACATGAACGATGCCTGGGAGGCGCCCGCCGCGGGGCGCCTGCGCGTGCTCTACGACGGCCGGCACTACACGCCCTTCGCCGTCGAGGTGCCGCCGACCATGGGCACGATGTTCGCTTTCCTGCGGGCGGACAATTCCTGGCACGGCCACGAGCCGTTCGAGGGGGAGCGTCGCGTGGTGCAGGTGGCCTGGGTCAAGGATGCGGCCGAGCTGGCGCGCAAGAAGAAGCGCAACCGCACGGCCCAGTTCCTGAAGGGGATCTTCGGACGCTAGGATGACGTTGGCCGGAGCGAACGCCGAAGGGACGGCGATGACGGAAGGCGCGCAGGACGCGGACGGGAGCGGTGCGACGCGGGAACCGGCCGCGGTGTCGCGGCGGCGCCTCGCGATTCCCGTGATCCTGGCCGCGGGCTGGGGCGCGCTGTTCGCCTATACGCTGGTCGTGCTCACCGACGACGGGCCGGTGGCGGCGAGTGCCGGGCAGGCCCGGCTCGCCGCGGCGGACGGCATCGACGTTCCGGAGGTCCGTCTTCCCGAGCCGGAACGCCCGCCTGCGCCCGCCGCCCATCCGCCGCGGGTGCTTCCGGTCGCCGCGCCCGCCCCGCCGCTGGAGACGGTGGCGCCCCCGGCCGAGCCGCGTCCGGCGGCCCCGCTGGTGGAGCGGGCGGCCTTCGTCGGCGTGTGGGGGCCGAATCCGGTGGCCTGCGGCCAGCGCCAGCGCCGCCGCGGCTTCCTGCCCGCGACCATCACCGAGGACGGCGCCAAGGCCGGCCGCACGATCTGCCGCTTCCGCAACAACCGCCGGGAGGGCGGCACCTGGACCATGGCCGCCGATTGCAGCGAGCGCGGCCGCCGCTGGACCTCGCAGGTGCGCCTCGTGGTCGAGCAGGACCGTCTGACCTGGACCAGCGGCAAGGGCCAGGCGAACTACATCCGCTGCGGCCGCAAGTCGGACTGAGAGCCAGGGCCATCGCTTGAGGCGATGGCCCTGGTTTCTTGGCCAGCCTCAGTCGCCGGCGCCCGCCTCCGCGGGCTCAGGCTTTCGCTCCGCTCGATGTTTGTCAGGACGAATGTCCAGACAAACCCGCTCCGCGCGGCGCTCTTCGCGCCGCGAAGCCGCTCATGCGGCTTCGAGCGATGGCCCTGGACTGAGAGCCTTCTCTGCTTGGCCAGCGTGCCTTCAGGCAACGCCCGCGAAGGGGAGAGCTTTTTCCCGTTCCCACCCTCATCCTGAGGCGCCGGAGCGTAGCGGAGGCCTCGAAGGGTGTTCCAGGGATCGGGCGGAATCTGGAGGATCCTTCGAGGCCCGCTGACACGGGCACCCCCGGATGAGGGGATGGGAGGTTCGCCGTCGAGCAGGCTCTCATACCGTTTCCGCTTGATCGCTTCGGGTTTGGCCCCCCTCCGTCCTCGCGAGCGGCCGCGAAGCGATCCAGGGCGCGCCCTGTCCGGAAAGGTCGCGCCCTGGATCGCCACGGCTTCGCCTCGCGATGACGCAGGAGAGGCCGAAATCATCAACCGGATGTCGTCTCGACAAGCCGGCAGCCACCTTCCGGGACGATGCTCTGTCATTCCGTCACGGCGAGGCGAAGCCGAAGCCATCCAGGGCGCCGCCTTGTCCGGATCGGTCGCGCCGCCGGATCGCTTCGCTGACGCTCGCGATGACGAGGAGGGAAGAAGGCCCCTCAGTACACGTCGGCCTGGTACCGCCCGGCCTTCTTCAGGGCGGCGAGATAGGCCACCGCCGCGTCGGGGTTCTTCCCCCCGAACTGCGCCGCGACGTCGATGATCGCCCGCTCCACGTCCTTGGCCATGCGCTTGGCATCGCCGCAGACGTAGAAATGCGCGCCGCCTTCCAGCCACTTCCACAGCTCGGCGCCGTTCTCGCGCATCCGGTCCTGGACGTAGGTCTTCTCCGTGCCGTCGCGCGACCATGCCAGCGAGAGGCGGGTGAGCACCTTCTCGTCCTTCAGGCCGTTCAGCTCCTCCTTGTAGAAGAAGTCGCTGGCCTGCCGCTGGTGGCCGTAGAACAGCCAGTTGCGGCCGGGCGCCCCGGTGGCGGCGCGCTCGCGCAGGAAGGCGCGGAACGGGGCGACGCCGGTGCCGGGGCCGCACATGATCACGTCCCGCGACAGATCCTCCGGCAGACCGAACCCGTGCGCCTTCTGGAGATAGATCCTGACCTTCGTCCGCTCGGGCAGGCGCTCGCCGAGATGCGTCGAGGCGACGCCGAGCCGCAGGCGCGAGCGGTGGTTGTAGCGCACCGCATCGACGGTGAGGGAGACGCGGCCGGCATCCATCTTCGGCGAGGAGGAGATCGAGTAGAGCCGCGGCTGCAACGCGTCGAGCGCTTCCAGGAACACCTCGGCATCGGGCCGGGCACCGGGAAACTTGTGCAGCGCGCCGAGCACGTCGAGATATTGCGCGTCGCCGTCCGGATCCTCGCCCGCGGCCAGGGCCTGCGCCTTTCTGCGGGCCTCGCCCGAGGTCAGCAGCGACAGGAGCTGGTAGAGGCTGTCCGGCGCCGCGCCGAGCGCGTAGTCGCCCAGCAGCCGCTCGCGCAGGGTCTTTCCGCGGATCGTCCGCTCGGGGCGCGTGCCGAGTTCGGCGATCACCGCATCGACCAGCGCCGGGGCGTTGGCGGGAAACAGACCGAGGGAATCGCCGACCGCGTACGCGATCGGCGTGTCCTTCAGGTCGATCTCGATGTGCCAGGTTTCCTTCTCGCCGCCCGGCGCGTTGAGGCGCGTGCGCGACAGGAAGGTCGCCTCGACCGGATTCTCGCGGCAATAGCCGAGCGGGCCGAGTTCCGGCTCCTTCCTCGGCGCGTCGGCATCCTCCTTCGCGGGAGCCGCGCCGCCGGAGGCGCCGAACTCCTGCTCCAGCTTCTTCAGCATCCGAAGCGTCTCCTTGCCGCCGGGCTGGCAAAGGTTCAGGCGCTCCTCGTTCTTCAGGAAGATCGCGTTGGCGTAGTCGGCGCAGTTGTAGCCGCACTGGCCGCAATCCTGCTGAGCCATGGCGGCCATCAGCTTCTGCGGCTCGGAGCGGTCCTTGGCGATCGCCATGCGGTCGCCGATCGGCATCGACGGGTCGTGCCAGGGCGCGTCGTCGTTGTCGGCGAGTTCTTTCGCATGGCCCGCCTCCTCGCCGGGGGCGAGCGCCGTCGCGCCCTCGACCGCCGGGCCGAGGAGCGCCGCGAAGTAGCCCGACAGCCAGGAGCGCTGGTCGGCGGTGAAGGGGGCGCTCTCGGGGATGAGAACGAGCGGGGGCGCGACGTGCTGGGTCATGCGGCGGCCTTGAGGGCGGGTTGTTCTTCGGCGGCCTCGCGCACGGCCTCGGGTCCGGTGCGCGCGGTGAAGGCCTGGAAGCTCTCCTCCGGGCCCTGGCGGCGGGCGAGATAGGCGTCGAGCAGCGCCTCGACGCGGGTCGGCGCGTCCTCGGCCTTCACCGCCTTCCAGATCTCGGTGCCGATCTTCGGGGTCTCGGCGAATCCGCCGCCGACCACGATGTCGTAGCCCTCGACCGTATCGCCCTCCTCCGAGACGACGACCTTGGCGCCGATGAGCCCGATGTCGCCGATGTAGTGCTGGGCGCACGAGTGGTGGCAGCCGGTGAGGTGCACGTTCACCGGCACGTCGAGGCCCGGCACGGTCCGCTCGACGTGATCGGCGATGATCATCGCGTGACCCTTGGTGTCGGAGGCCGCGAACTTGCAGCCGCGCGCCCCGGTGCAGGCCACGAGGCCGGAGCGGATGCCGGCGGCCCTGGTGGTGAGGCCGAGCGCCGCGACGCGGGCCTCGACCTCCGCGACCCTGGCGTCCGGCACGCCGGAAAAGATGAAATTCTGCCACACGGTCAGGCGGATCTCGCCGTCGCCGCACTCGGCGGAGATCTTTGCGAGTGCCCGCATCTCGTCGGTGGTCATCTTGCCGACGGGCAGCACCACGCCGATCCAGTTCAGGCCCTCCTGGACCTGGCGATGCACGCCGACATGGCTGAACCGGTCGGTGGGCTTCCGTGGCGCGACGTGCTCGGGGGCGACCCGGTCCAGCCTGCGGCCGAGCTTCTCCTCGACGGCGGCGAGGTACTTGTCGAAGCCCCAGGCGTCGAGGACGTACTTCATGCGGGCTTTGTTGCGGTTGGTCCGGTCGCCGTTCTCGATGAAGACGCGCAGGATCGCGTCGGCGACTGGGTTGCACGCCTCGGGCTTGAGGACGATGCCGGTATCGCGGGCGAGATCCCTGTGGCCGGAGATGCCGCCGAGCACGAGCCGCATCCAGATGCCGGCGGGGACGGAGGCCCCCTCCAGCACTTCGATCGCCTGGAAGCCGATGTCGTTGGTCTCTTCGAGAACCGGCATCACGCCGCCGCCGTCGAAGGCGACGTTGAACTTGCGCGGCAGGCCGTAGAGCGAACGGTCGTTCAGGATCCAGTTGTGCCAGGACCTGGCCAGCGGCCTCGTGTCGAGCAGCTCCTGCGCGTCGATGCCGGCGGTGGGCGAGCCGGTGACGTTGCGGATGTTGTCGGCGCCCGCCCCGCGGGCGGTCAGGCCGAGATCGACCAGGCCGTCGAGGAAGGCCTGGCCGTGTTCGGGCGCGATCTCGCGGACCTGGAGGTTGGCGCGGGTGGTGACGTGGCTGTAGGGGCCGCCATGCCTGTCGGCGAGGTCGGCGATGCCGGAAAACTGCCCGTGCCGCAGGATGCCGTTGGGGATGCGCAGGCGGCACATGTAGGAGGTCTGGGTCGGGGCGACCCAGAACAGGCCGTGATAGCGCCAGCGGAAGTTGTCCTCCGGCTTCGGCGCCTTGCCGGTCGCGGCCTCGGAAATCAGGCGGTTGTGGCCCTCGAACGGGTTCCCGGCGCGCTTCCACTTCTCCTGTTCGCAGAGCTTGCCGCCGTCCTTCACGGTGCGGTCCTGCGCCTTGACGTGGATCGCGTCCGGGCCCGTGGGCTCGGCCGGCGCGCCCGCCGGGGCTTGGCCCGCGGCGGCTTGGCCCGCGGCGAGGCCACCGGTCATCCGGGCGGCCGCGATGCCGGAGGCGAAGCCCTCCAGATACCGCTTCTGCTCGGCGTCGAATGCGTCGGCCATCGCTGCCTCACTCACGCTGCGAGGGTTTTCGGGGCCGGGCCGAACATCAGGTCGTCCCGGTCGTCGGGGGAGAGCGGGGCGCCGGAGCGGATCAGCTCCTTGCAGCGCGCCTGCTCCGAGATGTCGCCGACGAAGACGGCCCCTGCGAGCCGGCCGTCGGCGATGATCAGCTTGCGGTAGAGCCCGGCGGCGGCGTCGTGCATCACGACCGCCTCGGCCTCCTCGGGCGTATCGACCCGTCCGGCCGAGAAGACGGACAGGCCCGACACCTTGAGGCTCGTGGCAAGCGACGTGCCGGGATAGGCCGCCGCCTCGCCGGCAAAGTGCCGCGACAGCACCTCGGCCTGCTCGTAGGCGGGCTCGACGAGGCCGTAAACGGTGCCCCTGTGCTCGGCGCATTCACCGAGCGCGTGGATCGCCGGGTCCGAGGTGGTCATGCGGTCGTCGACGGCGATGCCGCGCCCGCAGGCCAGCCCGCAGGATTGCGCGAGCGCCGTCGAGGCGCGGATGCCGACCGACATCACCACGAGGTCGGCCGGGATCGCGCGGCCGTCCTTCAGCAGGAGCCGCTCGACACGGGCCTCGCCCTCGATCGCCGCGGTGTCGGCCGACAGCATGACCTTGACGCCGCGCGCCTCCATCGCCGCGCGCACGAGGCGGGCGGCCCCGTGGTCGAGCTGGCGCTCCATCACCCGGTCCATGACGTGGACCAGCGTGGTGTCGACGCCGAGGCGGGCGAGCCCGACCGCGGCCTCCAGGCCGAGCAGGCCGCCGCCGACGACGACCGCCCTGGCGTGCCCGACCGCCGCCTTGCGGATCGCCGCCACGTCGGCGAGGTCGCGGAAGGTGAGGACGCCGGGCAGGTCGATGCCCGGCAGCGGCAGCCGGATCGGCAGCGAGCCCACCGCCAGCACCAGCCGGTCGTAGGGCAGGACATGCGCCTGCCCGACGAGGGCGAGGCGGTTGGCCCGGTCGATCCCGGTGACCGGCGCGCCGGTGACGAGGCGGATTCCGTGCGCCTCGTACCAGGAGAGCGGGCGGAAGCCGCAGGATCCCTCGTCCACCTCGCCGCCGAGCAGCGACGAGAGCAGCACCCGGTTGTAGGCCGCCACCGGCTCGGCGCCGACCACCGTCACGTCGTAGCGGCCCGGCGCCCGCTCCGTCAGCCGCTCGAGGAAGCGCAGCGAGGCCATGCCGTTGCCGACGACGACGAGTCTGTCCTTCATTTCTTGCGCTTCTGAAGGCATCTCACTTTTCCGGTCACTCCCCGCCGCGCCCTCCTCCCGAGGTGCCGGAGCGCTGCGGAGGCTTCGAAGGAGGCCTCCCGCCTGCTCGCGCCCTGGACCCTCCTCCGGGGGCCCGCCTGCGGCAGACCCCTCAAGGATGGGGGGATGGATGGGTGGGACGAGGCGTCGTTCAAGCGGCCTGCGCCGGCTTGGCGTGGCGGGCGTAGAGGAACTCCAGCACCGCGGCGCGGGCGTGGACGTAAGCGGCGTCCTCCACGAGGTCGAGCCGGCGGCGCGGCCGCGCCAGCGGCACGGGCAGGATCTCGCCGATGGTGGCGGAGGGCCCGTTCGTCATCATCACGATGCGGTCGGAGAGCAGCACCGCCTCGTCCACGTCGTGGGTGATCATGATGACGGTGTTCCTGAGCCGCGTCTGGATCTCCATGAGCTGGTCCTGGAGATGGGCGCGGGTCAGCGCGTCGAGCGCCCCGAACGGCTCGTCCATCAGGAGCACGGTCGGCTCCATGGCGAGCGCGCGGGCGATGCCGACGCGCTGCTTCATGCCGCCGGAGATCTCCGCCGGGCGCTTGTCGGCGGCGTGCATCATGTTCACGAGGGCGAGGTTGTGCTCGATCCACTCCGCGCGCTCGGTCCGGGTCTTCTGGCCCTTGAGCACCTTGTCCACGGCGAGCGCCACGTTCTCGCGCACGGTGAGCCAGGGCAGCAGGGAGTGGTTCTGGAACACCACGGCGCGGTCGGGGCCGGGGGCGTTCACCTCACGCCCGTCGAGCAGCACGCCGCCGGTCGAGGCCTTGAGCAGCCCGGCGACGATGTTGAGCACCGTCGACTTGCCGCAGCCCGAATGCCCGATGATCGAGACGAACTCGCCCTTGGCGATGTCGAGGTTCACGTCGCGCAGCACCTCGGAGGTCTTTCCGCCGCGGCGGAAGGCGATGCCGACCTGGGAGAGGGAGAGATGGGCCATGGGATCGCTTCCCTCACGCTGCGCTGGTGCCGCGGGTCACGAGCACGCCGAGCCCGGCGACCAGCCGGTCGAGGACGAAGCCGATGAGCCCGACATAGACGAGGGCGACGATGATCTCGCTGATGTGCGACGAGTTCCACGCGTCCCAGATGAAGAAGCCGATGCCGACGCCGCCGATCAGCATCTCGGCCGCGACGATGGCGAGCCAGGACAGGCCGACGCCGATGCGCAGGCCGGTGAAGATGTAGGGCGCCGCCGACGGCAGCATGATCTTCACGAAGAACTCGATCGGGTTCAGCCGGACGACCGCCGCGACATTGCGAAAATCCTGCGGGATGTTGCGGATGCCGACCGCGGTGTTGATGATGATCGGCCAGATCGAGGTGATGAAGATCACGAAGATCGCGCTCGGCTGCCCGTCGCGGAAGGCGGCGAGCGAGAGCGGGAGCCAGGCCAGCGGCGGGATCGTGCGCAGCACCTGGAAGATCGGATCGAGGCCGCGCATCGCCCATTCCGACTGGCCGACCAGGGTGCCGAGCAGCACGCCCGCCACCACGGCCAGCGCGAAGCCGAGCGCCACGCGCTGGAGGCTCGCGGCGATATGCCAGAACAGGCCCTTGTCGGTGCCGCCGTTGTCGTAGAACGGATCGACGATGATGTCCCAGGCCTCCGCCACCACCCGCGAGGGCGGCGGCAGGCCGGCGGTGGGGGAGGAGCACAGCACCTCCCACAGCAGAAGGAGGCCCGCCAGCACGACGAGCGGCGGCACGACGCGGGCGGCGAGCCCGCGCAGGGCGACCATGGTGACGAGGGGGCCGCGCGCCTTGGCGGCGGCGCGCATGCGGGTCGCGGCGAGCGTTGCTCCGGTGGCCATCACGCGACCTTCTTGATCTCGAGGCTGCCGAGGTAGGCGGCGGGGTTCTCCGGATCGAAGACCTTGCCGTCGAAGAAGGTCTCCTTGCCCCGCGAGGTCGAGGCCGGGATCGCGATGCCGCCGAGCGCCTTGGCGGCGTCCTTCCACAGATCCTCGCGGTTGACCCTGGCGATGAGCGCCTTCGTGTCCGTCGTCGGCTCGAACTTGCCCCAGCGGATATCCTCGGTGAGGAACCAGAGGTCGTGGCTGTGATAGGGATAGCCGGCGGCGCCGTTGTCCCAGTACTTCATCATCACCGGGCTCTTCTCGACGACGCGGCCGTTGCCGTAGTCGAACTTGCCCTTCATCCGCTCGATCACGTCGCCGACCGGGACGTTGATCCACTGGCGCTTGGCGACGATGGCGGCGAGCTCGTCCCAGTTCTCGGGCTTGTCGCACCAAGCCTGGGCCTCCATCACCGCCATCAGGACGGCCTTGGCGGCGTTCGGATACTTGTCGACCCAGGCCGCGCGCAGGGCCAGCGACTTCTCGGGATGGTCCTTCCAGAGTTCGCCGGTGGTGAGCGCGGTGTAGCCGATGCCCTGGTTGATGAGCTGCTTGTGCCAGGGCTCGCAGACGCAGAACACGTCCATCGTGCCGACCTTCATGTTCGCCACCATCTGCGGCGGGGGCACGACGATGGTCTCGATGTCCTTGTCGGGATCGATGCCGCCGGCGGCGAGCCAGTAGCGGATCCAGAGGTCGTGGGTGCCGCCGGGGAAGGTCATGGCGGCCTTCACCGGCTTGCCGGAGGCCTTCTTCCGGTCGATCGCGGCTTTGAAGGCTTTCGGATCGAGGCCGATCCTGTCTTCGGCGTATTCCTTTCCGACGGAGATGCACTGGCCGTTCAGGTTGAGCCGGCCGAGGATGTACATCGGCACCGGCACGTTGTTCTGCGTCACCCGGCCGGCCGAGATCAGGTAGGGCATCGGGGTGAGGATGTGGGCGCCGTCGATGCCGTTGCCCTCGGAGCCGAGCACGAGGTTGTCGCGGGTGGTGCCCCAACTCGCCTGCTTCAGCACCTCGGTCTCGGGCAGGCCGTACTTGGCGAAGATGCCCTTCTCCTTGGCGACGAAGAGGGGGGCCGCGTCGGTGAGCGCGATGAAGCCGAGCTTGGCGCCCTTCACCTCCGGCCCCGCGCCCTGCGCGAAGGCACCGCCGGGCAGGGCGGCGCGGGCGGCGCCCGCCAGCGCGAGGGCGGCCGCCGCCCCCTTGAGGACGCCGCGCCGGGTCGTGTCGCCCTGATCGATGCTCATCCGCTCCTCGTCTCCGTTGCCCTGAGCACGCATGAAAAAAGCCGCCGTCCGGGGATCGCCTGGCGCGATCGTGAATCGCGTGCGGAAAATCCGGATCAGCGGCCTTGCTGACATGAGGGGGCCGTCATCGTTGGCGGTCCCGCCCGGATCGGGTCGCAGGAAGCGTGCCAAGCCGTGTCGGTCGGGGGCGGGGGCGCCGCGGGAGAGGCGGTCGGGACGCCCGCTTCGCTCGAAAGCCCGGCCTTCGCGTGCGGTGCACAAAATTTGAGCGGATGCCGCGGCGATGCGCAGGACGAACGGGGACATGCCGACGGCTCGCTTCGCTTTCGCGCGCGATGACGAGGAAATCCTCTCGTCGGCGCGAGGTCTCGAGCCGATCCCGCTGGCCGATGCGGAAGACGCGGGATGAATTCGTGAAGGTCGTGGTGCCGGATCGCTTCGCCTGACGGCTCGCGACGACGACGTGTCCCGCCCGCCCCGTCATGGCGAGGGGGAGCCGAAACCATCCGGTGCGCGACGAGAGCCGGATGAGACTTTCGCGCGATCCCGAATCCGTTCGCCGGCCGTATCGGCCTCGCCCTCGCGACGACGGCCGGAACGGCCCGATCAGGGAGCGATCGCCGCCTCGAAGATGTCCGGCCGGAACAGGGCCGCGGCCCGCTCGGCCGCGTCGCCGCCCGGCGCGATCTGCCCGCAGGCGACCATCTGCGCGACGAACCAGCGGGCATGGGCCGGGTCCGGCCAGTGGGTCGCGGCGCCCAGGCGCAGATAGGCCGTGTTCGTCCGCCGGGTGCCGTGTGCATCGACGATCAGCGCACCGCCGAGCGTCCGGGCGATCAGCGCCGCGTCGGACCCGAGCCCGGCCCGCTCGGCCAGGAGCGCGGCGAGGGCATCGCGGTTGGCGGGCTCGGCGCACCACGATCCGGCGCGATGGATCGCCCGCACCAGCGGGAGCGCGAAGTCCGCCCCCTCGGCGGGCAGGGCCAGCACCTTCTCCGGGCAGTCGGGGGCGATCTCGCAGCCGAGCGCGGCGATCCGCCCCAGGCCCGCGGCGACCGCGACGCTGTTCCAGGGGGCGCCGACGCAGAAGCCGTCGATGAGCCCGCGCCGGAGCGCGCCGACCGTATCGGGCGGCGGCACCACCACCACCCGCACCGCGGCGTCGAGGTCGAGCCCGCCGAGGCCCGCGAACAGGCGAAGCTGGTACGAATGGCTGGAGAAGGGGTGCACCGTGCCGATCGTCAGCGGTCGCCCCGCCCCGGCCCGCGCGCGGGCGGCCCGGGCGAAGGCGGCGGCCACGTCCGCCGGCCCGTCGCTCTCCGGCGCCATCGCCGCCCACAGGGCGTTGGAAACGGTCAGGGCGTTGCCGTTGAGGTTGAGCGCCATCGGCACGCTCAAGGCCGCCCGCGGGCCCGAGAGTTCGAGCGCGCTGGCGATGGCGAGCGGTGCCAGCATGTGGGCGGCGTCGAGATGGCCGAGCGCCAGCCGGTCGCGCAGGGTCGCCCAGGAGGGCTCGCGCGACAGGGCGACGTCGAGGCCCTCGTCGCGGGCGAAGCCCAGTTCCGCCGCCGCGATCACGGGGGCGGCGTCGGCGAGCGGGACGTATCCGAGCGTCAGCTTCATCCGAGCAGGTCCGCCGCGGTGACGATGGCGCGGGCGATGTCGACGATCTTGCGCTTCTCGTTCATCGCCTGCCGCCGCAGGAGCTTGTAGGTCTCCTCCTCGCCCATGCCTTTTCGCGTCATCAGGATGCCCTTGGCGCGCTCGATCAGCTTGCGGTCGGCGAGTTCCGAGCGCGCCTCGTCGAGTTCCCGCTGGAGCCGCGCGAAGGCGTTGAAGCGCAGGATCGCGATGTCGAGGATCGACTTGATCCGCTCCGCCCGCAGGCCGTCGACCACGTAGGCCGAGATGCCGGCATCGACCGCCGCCTGCATCATGGTCTGGTCCGAGCGGTCGACGAACATCGCCACCGGCCGCTCGGCCTGCCGGGACAGGCCCGACATCTGTTCCAGCACGTCCCGGCTCGGGCTCTCCAGATGCACGACGATGACGTCGGGCCTGAGGCTCGCCACCCGGGTCCGGAGGTCCGGCCCGTCGGAGAGGACGACGACGGTGCCGACGCCCGAGGCCCGCAGGCCCTCCTCCAGGATCGCCGCGCGGGCGCGGCTCGGATCGATCACGGCGACGGTGAGGCTGGTCTCGGTCATCGAGGCCTGGGGCGGTTCGATCCGGTTCGAAGAAAGGGCGTTACGACGTGCGGGCCGGCGCGGGAAGGGGGCGGCGGCCAAGCGAGGGGTCCATCCGGTGCCGACCACGCCGAGCGTTTACGAACCGGACATGTCACGGCCCCGCTTCCGCCGCAAACGGAACGGTACATGCAAGCCGTTGGCGAATCCATCGGGAGGGTCCGGTTCATGCGCATCGTCGATCCGTTGCGGAAGCCGGATGTCACCGCGACGCCCCGCGCCGGTCTGCCGCCCTTCCTGCCGACCCTCGGCCTCGCGCTCGCCGCCGCCCTCTTGTCCCTCGCCTGCCGCGAGCCGGCCAGGGAGACGCCGGAGCCGGCCAGGCCGGTTCCCGCCATGGCTGCGGCACCCGGCCTCACCGTGTTCGATCCCGGCAACGCCCTCGTGGCGGATCTGGCACCGGTGCCGGCGAGCGAAGCCTTCGCCCGCCTCGCGCCCCCCGTCGCGGCGAGCGAACCCGTCGCGGCGAGCGAACCCGCCGCGGCGCCGTCCCGCCCGGCACGCAATCCCGCCATCGCCCGATCCGAACGCCGCCGCCCGCCCGCGAGCCGGATGGCGACGACGCAGCCGGCGGCCGCGCCGAAACCCGCGACGGGGCCGGTCGCCGCCCCCTTCGAGGCTCCGGCCGCCCAGGCGGAGGCCGAGGACGGCCGCTTCCTGCCCGCGGGTGCCCTGCCCTTCGCCGCCATCGATGCGGCCTGGGACGCGGCCCGCAGCGTCGGCACCGGCGCGGCCCATCTCGGCGGCTCGGTCGTCAGCCTCGTCTCCGACCTGCGCTGAACCCGCCCGCGGGCACCGTTTTCACGATCGTTATCCGCCCAAGCCTTGCGAAGCGCGGCGGCTGCGCCACTTCGCGGGGATCGGAGCGCCCGGCGCAACGCCCGCCGACCCCCCCCCGATGGTGCGGTGTCTTTCCGGCCGACCTGCCGGCCGGCACCTTGGAAAGCGAGACCGACGCCCGTATTCGCGCCCCCCGCGCCGGTCGGCTCGGGACGATGCGACGGAGACGCGGATGGCGGGACGGATCGAGGATTACGCCCTGATCGGCGACGGCCGCACCGCGGCCCTGGTCGGGCGCGACGGCAGCATCGACTGGCTGTGCATGCCGCGCTTCGACGCCGCCGCGCTGTTCGCGAGCCTGCTCGGCACGCAGGAGCACGGCTTCTGGAAGATCGCCCCGGCGGCGGAGGGCGCCCGGCATTCCTGGCGCTACCGCACCGGCTCGCTGGTGCTGGAGACCACCCACAGGACCCACGAGGGCGAGGTGCGCGTCACCGACTTCATGCCGGTCGGCGACGGCTCCCACGTGATCCGCCTCGTCGAGGGCGTGCGCGGACGGATGGCGATGCGCATGGATCTCGCCGTGCGCTTCGATTACGGCTCGGCGGTGCCCTGGGTGTCGCGCAGCGAACTCGGGGATCTGCGCGCCATCTCCGGGCCGCACAAGGTGGTGCTGCGCACCAACGCGCCGATGCGCGGCTCGACCCACCAGACCACGGTCTCCGAGTTCACGGTCTACAAGGGCGACGCGATCCGCTTCGTGCTCAGCTACGGCGCCTCGCACGAGGACGACCCGCCGCCGATCGAGCCGCGCCGCTGGCTCGACGACACCAACCGGTTCTGGCGCGACTGGTCGAGCCGCTGCACGCTCGAGACACCCTGGGACGACATCCTGCGCCGCTCGCTGCTGACGCTGAAGGCCCTGATCTACCGGCCGACCGGCGGCATCGTCGCCGCGCCGACGACCTCGCTGCCCGAGGATCTCGGCGGGGTGCGCAACTGGGACTACCGCTTCTGCTGGCTGCGCGACTCGACCTTCACGCTGCTGGCGCTGATGGATTCCGGCTACATCGAGGAGGCCCGCGCGTGGCGCGACTGGCTGACCCGGGCGGTGGCCGGCAACCCGGAACAGGCGCACATCCTCTACGGCATCGGCGGCGAGCGGCTTCTGCCCGAGATCGAGCTCGACTGGCTGCCCGGCTACGAGAACTCGCGGCCCGTGCGGGTCGGCAACGCGGCGGTGTCGCAGTTCCAGCTCGACGTCTACGGCGAGCTGTTCGACGCGCTGTTCCAGGCCCGCTCCCGCGGCATGGCCGAGGACAAGGAGGGCGTGCGCGTCGGCCAGGCCCTGATCAAGCATCTCGAAACGGCCTGGCGCGAGCCCGACGAGGGCATCTGGGAGGTGCGCGGCGGACGGCGCCACTTCGTGCATTCCAAGGTGATGGCCTGGGTGGCCTTCGACCGGGCGATCCGCAGCGTCGAGATGATGGGCGAAGACGCTCTTCGCCCCGCCGATCCGCCGCTCGGCCGCTGGCGCGCGATCCGCGACGAGATCCACGCCGAGGTCTGCGAGAAGGGCTTCGACGCCGAACTCGACAGCTTCGTGCAGTCCTACGGCAGCAAGGCGCTCGATGCGAGCCTGCTGCTGATCGCGCATATGGGCTTCCTGCCCCAGGACGATCCCCGCGTCGTCGGCACGGTGGCGGCGGTCGAGCGGCACCTGATGCGCGAAGGCTTCGTGCTGCGCTACGAGACCGAAGGGCAGACCACCGACGGCCTGCCCGGCAACGAGGGCGCCTTCCTGCCCTGCAGCTTCTGGTACGCCGACAACCTGATCGGGCTCGGCCGCTGCGCCGAGGCCCGCGACCTGATCGAGCGCCTGATCGGCATCTGCAACGACCTCGGACTGGTCTCCGAGGAGTACGACGTGCGCGCAAAACGCCAGGTGGGCAACTTCCCCCAGGCGTTCACGCATGTTGCGCTCGTCAACACGATCCTCAATTACGGCCGCGCCACCGGTCCGGCGAAGGAACGGGGCGGCGGCGCGGACGATTCCGAGTCGAGGGCAGGCGAATCCATCGCGGCGCAGTAGGCGCCGTCCGCTTCATGGCGGCGGTTGCCCGGCGGGCGGTGGAAGCGAGAGAGACGAGACTGATGAGCGGTGCAGACACGAGCCCCAAGGCGGCCCCGAGCGAGGGCGACACGCTCGCGATCGACACGATCCGGACGCTCGCGATCGACGCGGTGCAGAAGGCGAATTCGGGACATGCCGGCGCGCCGATGGCGCTGGCGCCCGTCGCCTACACCCTGTGGAACCGGTATCTGCGCTACGATCCGGCCCATCCGCACTGGCCGAACCGGGACCGTTTCGTGCTCTCGGCCGGCCACGCCTCGATGCTGCTCTACGGGCTGCTGCACCTCGCCCGCGTCGCCGAGAGCGACGGCGGCAACGCACCCGCGATATCGCTGGAAGACATCAAGAAATTCCGGCAGCTCGACAGCCGCACGCCGGGCCACCCGGAATACCGCTTCACCACCGGCGTCGAGACCACCACCGGCCCGCTCGGCCAGGGCGTGGCGAACTCCGTCGGCATGGCCGTCGGCGGCCGCTTCAAGGGCGAGCGCCTGAACCGGCCCGACCGGCCGCTGTTCGACTACAACGTCTACGCCGTCTGCTCGGACGGCGACCTGATGGAGGGCGTCAGCCAGGAGGCCGCCTCGATCGCCGGGCACCTGCGCCTGTCGAACCTGTGCTGGATCTACGACAACAACACCATCACCATCGAGGGCCACACCGAACTCGCCTTCTCGGAGGAGGTCGCCGCGCGCTTCCTCGCCTATGGCTGGCAGGTGCTGCGGGTGGCGGACGCCAACGACGTGCATTCGATCTCGGCCGCGCTGGAAACCTTCCTGCAGTCGAGCGACCGCCCGACCCTGATCATCGTCAACTCGATCATCGGCTACGGCGCGCCGACCAAGCAGAACACGGCCAAAGCCCATTCCGACGCGCTCGGCCCCGACGAGGCGAAGGGGGCCAAGCGCGCCTATGGCTGGCCGGAGGATTCCGAGTTCCTCGTGCCGGACGGCGTCTACGACACCTTCGCCGAGGGCATCGGCAGGCGCGGCGCCGCGCTCTACGCCCAGTGGCAAGGCTTTTTCGCAGAGGCCAAGGCGGCGGACGCGGCCCATGCGGAGGATCTGAGCGCCTTCCTCGAAGGCCGCCTGCCCGAGGGCTGGGACCGGGACATCCCGGTGTTCGAGGCCGACGCCAAGGGGCTCGCGACCCGCGAAGCCTCGGGCAAGGTCTTGAACGCCATCGCGAAGCACGTGCCGTTCCTGCTCGGCGGCTCGGCGGATCTGGCGCCCTCCAACAAGTCGAACCTCACCTTCGAGGGGGCCGGCTCGCTCACCCCGTTCGAGCCGGGCGGGCGCAACATCCATTTCGGCGTGCGCGAGCACGCCATGGGCTCGATCGTGAACGGCCTCGGGCTGGTGGGCCTGCGGGCCTACGGCGCGACCTTCCTCGTCTTCGCCGACTACATGCGACCGCCGATCCGGCTCGCCTCGCTGATGGAACTGCCGGTCTTCCACATCTTCACCCACGACTCGATCGGCGTCGGTGAGGACGGCCCGACCCACCAGCCGGTGGAGCAACTGCTCTCGCTGCGCTGCATCCCCGGCCTCATGACCCTGCGCCCGGCCGACGCCAACGAGGTCGCCGAGGCCTACCGGGTGATCTTTTCGCTCAAGGACCAGCCCGCGGTCCTGGCGCTGTCCCGCCAGCCGCTGCCGACCTTCGACCGCTCCCGGTACGCCCCGGCTTCCGGTGTCGCGAAGGGCGGCTACGTGCTCGCCGATTGCGACGGCACCCCCGACGTGATCCTGATCGGCACCGGCTCGGAGGTGCAGCTCTGCGTCGGCGCCTACGAGACCCTGACGAGCGAGGGCGTCAAGGCCCGCGTCGTCTCGATGCCGTCCTGGGACCTGTTCGAGCGCCAGGACGAGAGCTACCGCGACAGCGTGCTGCCGCCCGAGGTTCTGGCCCGCGTGGCGGTGGAGCAGGGCAGCGTGATCGGCTGGGACCGCTACGCCGGTTCGGCGGGCGCCATCGTCGGCATGCACACCTTCGGCGCCTCGGCCCCGATCAAGGATCTGCTCGGCAAGTTCGGCTTCACCGCCGGGAAGGTGCTGGAGGCCGCGCGCGCGCAGGTGGCCAAGCACGGGAAGTAGGGCGCGCCAACTGCCCTCTCCCCCGAAGCGGGAGAGGGTGGCCCCCGAAGGGAGCGCGGGAGAGGGGAGCGCCGTTTCCGGAACCTGCGCCAGCCCCTCCCCCGCCCGCTCCGCAGGCCCCCTCCCCCGCAGACGGGGGGGAGGGTTGAGGCGCCCGCCCCGCCCTATCTACCGGGCACGGGACGCACCAGACATCACGCGAGGACGACCGAGATGAACGCGCTGAACGCCCTCTTCGCCGAGCACGAGCAGGCGGTCTGGCTCGATTTCGTGGCCCGCGGCTTCGTCGCCAAGGGCGAACTCCGGGCGCTGGTGGAGACCGACGACCTGCGCGGCGTCACCTCCAATCCGGCGATCTTCGAGAAGGCGATCGGCCATTCGGCCGAGTACGACGACGGCCTCAAGGCCGCGCTCTCGGAGGGCGATGCCCGCGTCATCGACCTCTACGAGGGGCTCGCCATCGCCGACATCCGGGCGGCGGCCGACGTGCTCAGGCCCGTCTACGATTCGAGCGCGGGCGCCGACGGCTATGTCAGCCTCGAAGTCTCGCCCTACCTCGCCCTCGACACCGAGGAGACCCTGAAGGAGGCGCGCCGCCTCCACGCGGCGGTGGCCCGCGACAACCTGATGGTGAAGGTGCCGGCCACCCCCGCCGGCCTGCCGGCGATCCGCCAGCTCACGGCGGAGGGCATCTCGGTCAACATCACCCTGCTGTTCTCGCAGGGCGTTTACGAAGAGGTCGCGCACGCCTTCATCGACGGCCTGACCGCGTTCGGGGAAAAAGGCGGCGACGTCTCGAAGGTCGCCTCGGTGGCGAGCTTCTTCATCAGCCGCATCGACAGCCTCGTCGACAGGAAACTCGACGAAGCCGGCGGCTACGAGGATCTCAAGGGCAGGATCGCGATCGCCAACGCCAAGCTCGCCTACCAGCGCTACAAGCGGATCTTCTCCGGCCCGAAATGGGCGGCGCTGGAGGCCAGGGGGGCGAAGGCGCAGCGCCTGCTCTGGGCCTCCACCGGCACCAAGAACAAGGCCTATTCCGACGTGCTCTACGTCGAGGAACTGGTCGGCCGGAACACCGTCAACACCATGCCGCCGGCCACCATGGACGCGTTCCGCGACCACGGCCGGGTGCGGGCGACGCTCGAAGAGAACGTCGGCGAGGCGGAGGCCGCGATGGCGCGTCTGGCCGAGGCCGGCATCGACATCGAGGCGGTGGCGCGCCAGCTCGTCGAGGAGGGCGTGCAGCTCTTCGTCGATGCCGCGGACGCGGTGCTCGGCGCGGTCGCCGGCAAGCGGGCGGCGCTCCTCGGTCACCGGCTCGACGCCCAGTCCTTCCAGTTCGACGAGGCGCTCCAGGCGGCCACCGACAAGACGGTCGAGTCCTGGCGCGCGAGCGGTGCGATCCGCCGCCTCTGGGCGCACGACGCAAGCGTCTGGACCGGGCGCGACGAGGACAGGTGGCTCGGCTGGCTGCGCATCGTCGAGGACGAACGGGAGCGGGTCGATCTCTACGAACGCTTCGCCGAGGAGGTCCGGGCGGAAGGCTTCACCGACGCGGTGGTGCTCGGCATGGGCGGATCCAGCCTCGGCCCGGAGGTGATCGCCGCGACCTACGGCCACCGCGAGGGCTTTCCGCGCCTGCGCATCCTCGACTCGACCGATCCGGACGAGGTTCGGGCGGTCGAGGCGGCGGTGACCCTCGAGACGACGCTGTTCATCGTCGCCTCGAAGTCAGGCTCGACCCTCGAACCCAACGTTTTTCGCGACTACTTCCTCGGCCGGATGAAGGAGGTCGTCGGCGCGACACGAGCCGGCCGCCATTTCGTCGCCGTCACCGATCCCGGCTCGGCCATGGAGAAGGCGGCCAAGGACGACGGCTTCCGCAAGATCTTCTTGGGCGTGCCGCAGATCGGCGGGCGCTACTCCGTGCTCTCCGCCTTCGGCCTCGTGCCGGCGGCGGCGGCCGGCGTCGAGATCCGCGAGTTCCTCGACAGCGCCCGCATGATGGTCCGCTCCTGCGGTCCGGCGGTGCCGCCCGCCGCCAATCCCGGCGTGCAGCTCGGCGCGGCGATCGGGGTGGCGGCCAGGGAGTTCGGCCGCGACAAGGTGACTCTGGTCGCCTCGCCCGGCATCGGCACCTTCGGCACCTGGGCCGAGCAGCTCATCGCCGAGTCGACCGGCAAGGAGGGCAAGGGCCTGATCCCGGTCGAGGGCGAGCCGGTCGGTGTGCCCGCCGTCTACGGCGAGGATCGCCTGTTCGTGTACCTGCGCCTGACCGGCCACGCCGATGCGCGCCAGGACGAGGCGGTGAAGATCCTGGAGAGCGAGGCGCAGCCGGTGGTGCGCATCGACCTCGACAAGGCCGAGCGGCTGCCGCAGGAATTCTTCCGGTTCGAGATCGCCACGGCGGTGGCCGGCGCGGTGCTCGGCATCAACCCGTTCGACCAGCCCGATGTCGAGGCGAGCAAGGTCGAGACCAAGAAGCTGTTCGCCGCGGCCGAGGAGACCGGCGCGCTCCCGGCCGAGACGCCGGTCTTCGAGGACGGGACCGTCGCGCTCTACGCGGACGCGGCCAATACCGAGGCCCTGCGCCAGGGCGAGGGCTTCGAGGCGATCGTCGCGGCCCATCTCGCCCGGGTGAAGCCGGGCGACTACGTCGCCCTGCTGGCCTACGTCGAACGCAACGCGGCGCACCACGCCACGCTTCAGGAGGCGCGTCTCGCGGTGCGCGACGCGCGCCGGGTGGCGACCTGCCTGGAATTCGGCCCGCGCTTCCTCCACTCGACGGGGCAAGCCTACAAGGGCGGCCCTGCCGGCGGCGTGTTCCTCCAGATCACCGCCGACCCCTCCGCCGCCCTGCCGATCCCCGGGCGCAAGCTCGGCTTCGAGACGGTGATCGCGGCTCAGGCCCGGGGCGATTTCGCCGTGCTGTCCGAGCGTAAGCGCCGGGCGCTCAGGGTTCACGTCAAGGGCGGCGACGTGGCCGGCGGCGTGAAGCGCGTCGCCGCGGCGATCAGGGCGGCGGTCGCCGGATAAGGCTTCCCCCTCTCCCCGCCGGGCGGGGAGAGGGGCCCTCAATGGCCGTCGTCGCGGGGATCGCCCGCGAAAAGAGAAATCATACGCCATCCGGTTGCTGACTTCGGCCTCTCCTGCGTCATCGCGAGGCGAAGCCGTGGCGATCCAGGGCGCGCCCTTTCCGGGCTTGTCGCGCCCTGGATCGCTTCGCGGCCGCTCGCGATGACGGAGGGGGGGGCGAAACCCGAAGCGATCAATCGGCAACGGTATCAGTCCGTCAGCGGCCCCGGGATCGCCGCTTCCGCCTTCAGCAGCAGCCGCTCCTCGTGGCGCTTCATGAACAGCCACAGGGCGAGCCCGCCGAAGATCACGAAGGCGAGCAGCGCGAGGCCGACGGGGCCGACGATGTGCTCGATCGAACGGCCGCAGGCATAGGCGCCGAAGCCCATGATGCCGGCCCAGGCGAGCCCGCCGAGGCCGTTGAACACCATGAAGCGGCGGGCATCGAGCTTGTTCACGCCGGCCAGCACCGCCGCGTAGGCGCGCAGCATCGCCGTGAAGCGGCCGAAGAACACGATCTTGCCCCCGTGCTCGCGGAACAGGTACTGCCCGAGCTTCAGCCGGCCGTGATCGAGGGCGATGAGGTGGCCGTGGCGCAGCAGCAGCGGCATGCCCCAGCGCCGCCCGACCCAGTAGCCGACATTGTCGCCGAGGATCGCGGCCGCCGCCGCCGCGGCGACGACGAGGACGATGTTGAGGTTGCCGGTGCTGCCTGCGTAGACCGCCGACGAGATCAGGATCGTCTCGCCCGGCATCGGCACGCCCGCACTCTCCAGCGCGACGACGACGAAGACGGCGAGATAGCCGTAATGGGCGATCAGGTCGGCGATCGGCAGTCCTTGGAGGAAGGACATCGGTGGGCGTGTCTCCGCGGAACGTGTCGCCGCGCAGTCTGGTCAGGAACGTGGCCGCAGGAGGGCGGCCATTTCCTCGCTATTAGCCCGCCTTGAGGAACTTCTCCACGCTGGCCCCCAGGCTCGCGGAATGCGCCGAGAGGCCGTCGGCGATCGCGCGCACGGAATCGACGAGGGCGCCGGTGGCGTTCGCGGCGGAGGACACGCCGACGATGTTGCCCGACATCGCGTGGGTCGAGGCCGCCTGCTCCTCCACCGCGCTCGCCATGGCGAGCGTCAGCCCGGACAGCTCCGTCACCGCCGCGGTGATGGTGTCGATGGCATCGACCGCCTCGCCCGTGGCGCTCTGAATCGCGGCGATCTGCCCGGAGATCTCGCCGGTCGCCCGCGCGGTCTGCTCGGCCAGGGCCTTCACCTCGGCGGCCACCACGGCGAAGCCGCGGCCGGCGGCACCCGCCCGGGCCGCCTCGATGGTGGCGTTGAGCGCCAGCAGGTTGGTCCGGGCGGCGATGGTGCGGATCATCGCCACCACCGCATCGACCGTGCGGGCATTCTCGGCGAGCCGCCGCACCGTCGCGTCGGTGGTCGCGGCCTGGGCCGCGATCCGCTGAGCGCGGTCGGAGACGCTGCCGACCTGCCCCGAGATCTCCTGGATCGAGGCCGTCATCTGCTCCGACCCCGCCGCCACCGAGGCGGCCCGCCGCCGGGCCTCCTCCGCCGAGTGCGCGAGGTCCTGGGCCGATTGCTGCATCGCTCCCACCGCCGAGCCCACCGCCTCGACGACCTGCGAGACGTTCGTCGCCATCTCGACCTGGGCCGTCACCACCGCCCAGGTGACCATCGGGCCGATATATGCGCCGTCGGGACCGTTGATCGCCGAGACCCGCAGGTCGAGCGTCTCGGGGCCGACCCTGATCTTGGCCCGGTGCGGCAGGCGGCTGTCGTCCGCGAGCAGGGAGCGTTGATGGTGGGGGGTCTTGTGGAACACGTCGAAGGAGCGACCCACCATCTCCGAGACCCTGATCGGCAGATGCCGCTCGATCGTGCTCAGCGTGTCCCGCGAGGTCTTGTTCAGATAGTTGATCCGGAAATCATCCCGAGGATCCACGGTCATGACGGCAACGGGCATGCGGTCGATCATCGTCAGAAGGCGGCTCGTCTCGTTCTTCTTGGCGGTGATGTCCGTGGCGAACTTCATCACCCGTTCGGGCGTACCGTTTACCCCCAGGATGGGGTTGTAGGTTGCCTCCAGCCAGATCCTGTCTCCGGCCTTGCCGAGACGGAGGAACTCGCCCGACACGTACTCGCCGCCGCGAAGCTTCTCCCAGAACCTGCGGTAATCGTCGCTCTCGGCACAAGGTGCCTCGACGAAGACGCCGTGATGCCGTCCCTTGATCTCTTCGAGCGTGTAACCGAACAGAGCCAGGAAATTCCGGTTCGCGTCGACGACGAGGCCGTCCATGGAAAGTTCGATCGTCGCGAGCGAACGGTCGAGTGCGGCAAGCTTGGCTCGGTCGAAGTTGTCGACAACAGCTTTATGGAACATGAATAGCCTCGTGACCGAAGTCCGTTTCCGCTTGAGGCTACGTGCGGAGAGTTTCCGGTCATGCCTCGGACAGAGATTCTCGTTCTTTTAGAGCATCATCCCGAAAGGTGGCCTCCGGCTTTCGGAAAAAGAGGATGCAAAAACAAAAGTCTGGCGCATCGTCCCACCGCTCTTCTCGGTTTACATCTCATGGTAGGTGTTAAATTGGGATGAAAGCCATGCGTGTTCCGTTTATCCTCCCCCTTCCCCCTTCCCCCTGCCGGACAACGGGCCGGATCGCGACATCGGTCGCCGGGCGGCCCCGGTAAGAAGGCAGGTTCCGCAGGTTCAGATCCGGGATGGCAGCGAGGCCAGCGGCACCGGCGCCGCGTGCGGCCGTGAGCCGAGCATGGCATCGATCAGCGCCAGCACCTCCGCCCGGCCGACATTGGCCGCGGGCTCGAACGGCGTCCAGGTCTGGGTGAAGTCGAGCCGCTCGAACACGTCGCGGTAGCGGCGCAGCTCGCTCACCGTCAGCGGCACCCCGCGCACGAAGGCCTTGTGGGCCGAGATCGTCACCGCCTTACGGGAATCGTTCGGGTCGAGTTCGAACTTCAGCGCGTCGCCGCAGAAGCAGATTTTTCGCTTCCGGTCGAACAGCACGGCGTGGCCGTCGAAGTGACCCGCCGTCCGGTGCAGTTCCAGGCCCGGCAGGGGCTCCAGAAAATCGTCGTAGGGCCAGGAGACCTGGAGCGCCGCGCTCCAGGTGAAGTCGGCCGCGGGCAGGCACAGTTCCGGGTCGAAGCGGTCCTGAAGCTGCACAAGGGCGCCGTAGGAATGCGGGTGCGAGGCCGAGAGCACCTGCATCCCGCCCAGCCGCCCGATCCGGTCGAGCGCCGCCTCGCTGAACACCGGGCAGCCCTCGAAGCCCATGTTCCCGTTCTCGGTCCGGATCAGGTAGGCGCTCGGGCCGATGCCGGAGACCGGCTCGTTCCAGAAGCGCCACACGCCGGGCTCCAACTCCTCCCAGTGGCAGG
This sequence comes from Methylorubrum populi, assembly GCA_036946625.1. Classification (NCBI taxonomy): domain Bacteria; kingdom Pseudomonadati; phylum Pseudomonadota; class Alphaproteobacteria; order Hyphomicrobiales; family Methylobacteriaceae; genus Methylorubrum; species Methylorubrum populi. The sequence continues at coordinate 2,115,445 of JAQIIU010000003.1, read as the reverse complement.
GGAAGGCGGCCTGCGCCTCGCGCTCCGAGCGGAAGCGCCAGCCGTCCTGCGGCACGACGTGGCGCGCGTCGAGGCACATCGGGCAGGCCGGCGGCGCCTCGAAGTGGCGCTGCCAGAACCCGCAATTGTCGCAAGCGTAGGCGGGAAGCTTCAGGGCGCCCGCGAAGGGCAGGTAACCGGGCACGGACGATCCTGTTTCGAAAAAACGAGAACGGCCGGAAGCTAGCGCTCCCGGCCGCATTCTCATCCCCTTCGGGTAAATGCCTCAGCCGTGGGCCGGGGCGCCGTGCGGCTCGTGGCGCGGATCCTTGCCGTGGGGATCCTTGCCGCGCTTCCGCTCGATCCAGAGCACCGCCTTGCGGATCACCACGTAGAAGACCGGCGTCAGGAACAGGCCGAAGAAGGTCGCGCCGATCATGCCGAAGAACACCGCCGTGCCGAGTGCCTGACGCATCTCGGCGCCGGGGCCGGTGGCGATCACCAGCGGCAGGGTGCCGAGGATGAAGGCGAAGGCCGTCATCAGGATCGGGCGCAGGCGCAGGCGGCAGGCGTGCACGGCCGCGTCCACCGGCCCTCTGTCCTCGCTCTTCTCGATGTCGTGGGCGAACTCCACGATCAGGATCGCGTTCTTGGCCGCCAGGCCGATCAGCACGATCAGGCCGATCTGCGTCAGGATGTTGTTGTCCTGCCCCCTCAACTGCACCCCGAAGAGCGCGGACAGCACGCCGGTCGGCACCACGAGCAGGATCGCCAGCGGCAGCGCCCAGGATTCGTACTGCGCCGCGAGCACGAGGAAGACCAGCAGCACGCCGAGCGCGAAGACGTAGATGGCGGTGCCGCCGGCCGCCTTCTGCTGGAAGGCGATCTCGGTCCAGTCGTAGGCGTAGCCCTCGGGCAGCGCCCGCTTGGCGATCGCCTCCATGGAGTCGAGGGCCTGACCGGTCGAGACGCCGGCCTGCGCCACGCCCTGGACCGGGACCGAGTAGTACAGGTTGAACCGCTGCACGATCTGCGGGCCGGTGATCTCGCGGATCGTGGCGAGCGTGCCCATCGGCACCAGGGCGCCGGTGGAGGAGCGCACCTTCAACTGCTCGATGTCGCGCTGGGACATGCGGTAGACCGCATCGCCCTGCACGCGCACCTGATAGATGCGGCCCAAGGTATTGAAGTCGTTGACGTAGGTGCCGCCGAGCTCTGCCTGCACGGTGTCGAAGACGTTGGCGAGCGGCACGTTGAGCATGCGCGCGATGGTGCGGTCGATGTCGAGGTAGAGCTGCGGCGTGTCGTTGCCGAAGGTCGTGAAGACCCGGGTCACGTCCTTGCTCTGGTTGGCTTGGCCGATCACCTCGCCGGTCGCCGCGAGCAGCGGCCCGACCGCCGAGGATTGGCGGCTCTCGATCTGCATCTTGAAGCCGCCGCCCTGGCCGAGGCCGCGCACCGGCGGCGGCGGGATCACGATGATCCGCGCCTCCTGGATGCCGGCGGTGGCCTTCATCACGTCGCCGGTGATGACCGCCGCGCTGCGCCCCTGCTCCGCCCGCTCCTTGGCGTTCTTGAGGGTGAGGAACATCACCGCCGCGTTGGTGGTGTTGGTGAAGGTCGCGCCGTCGAAGCCGGCGATGATGACGGTGTTGGTGATGCCGTCGATCTTGCGGGCGATGGCGGCGGCCCGGTTCACCACCTCCGTGGTGCGGTCGAGCGAGGCGCCCGAGGGCAACTGCACGACGCCGATGAGGTAGCCCTGGTCCTGGTCCGGGATGAAGCCGGTCGGCGTCGTCTTCGCGAGGTGCAGCGTGCCCGCGATCACGCCCGCGTAGAGGATCAGCATCGCGATCACGCCGATCGCCGTGCCGGTCAGGACGCGGATGGTGTGGCCGTAGGCGTTCGACAGCCCGTCGAAGCCGCGGTTGAACAGGTGCGCCAGCCAGTTGACGAAGCGCGTGAGGAAGAATTTCGGCTTGGCATGCGCGTCGTGCGGCTTCAACAGGAGCTTGCACAGCGCGGGCGACAGCGTCAGCGAGTTGAAGGCCGAGATGAGGGTCGAGGCCGCGATGGTGAGCGCGAACTGCTTGTAGAACTGGCCCGAGATGCCGGGGATGAAGGCGGTCGGGATGAACACCGCCGCCAGCACCAGGGCGATGGCGATGACCGCGCTGCCCACCTCGTCCATGGTCTTGTGCGCCGCCTCGCCGGGGGAGAGGCCCTCGGCCATGTTGCGCTCGACGTTCTCCACCACGACGATGGCGTCGTCGACCACGATGCCGATGGCGAGCACGAGGCCGAACAGGGTCAGGTTGTTGAGCGAGAAGCCCAGCGCCGACATCACCGCGAAGGTGCCGACGAGCGAGACGGGGATCGCGATCACCGGGATCAGCGCCGTGCGCCAGCTCTGCAGGAAGACGAGCACCACGATGACGACGAGGAGGACGGCCTCGAACAGGGTCTTGTAGACCTCGTGGATCGATTCCTCGATGAACTCCGTCGGGTTGTAGGCGATGCGGTACTCGACGTCCGGCGGGAAGTTCTTCTTCAGGTTCTCCATCGTCGCCTTGACCGATTCCGCGGCCTCGAGCGCGTTGGTGCCCGGCCGCTGGAAGGCGCCGATGCCGACCGCGGGCGTGTCGTTGAGGAAGGAGTTGGTGGTGTAGTCCTTCTGGCCCATCTCGACGCGGGCGATGTCGCGCACGCGCACGAGGCGCCCGTCATTGGCCTTGACGATGACGTCGGCGAACTCCTCCGGGGTCTGGAAGCGCCCCTGCGACTGCACCACGAGCTGGAAGGCGGCGCCCGGCGCGGCCGGCGGGCCGTTGAGCTGGCCGGCGGCGACCTGGACGTTCTGCTCCTGCAGCGCGGAGGTGACGTCGGTCGTGGTCAGGCCGTAGGCGGCCATCTTCTGCGGGTCGAGCCAGATCCGCTCGGCGTACTCGTTGCCGCCGAAGATCGAGATGTCGCCGACGCCGTCGAGGCGCAAGAGCTCGTCGCGGATGTTGAGGTAGATGTAGTTGGCCAGATAGTTCTGGTCGTAGGTCTTCTTCGGCGACAGCAGGTGCACGACCAGCATCAGGTCGGGCGAGGCCTTGCGCACGGTGACGCCGAGGTTGCGCACGTCCGGCGGCAGGCGCGGCTGGGCCACCGAGAGACGGTTCTGCACCAGCACGTTGGCGATATCGAGGTTGGTGCCGACCTTGAAGGTCACGGTCAGCAGCATGGCGCCGTCGTTGGTCGACAACGACGTCATGTAGAGCATGTTGTCGACGCCGTTGATCTCCTGCTCCAGCGGCGTCGCGATCGTGGCGGCCACGGTCTCGGCGTTGGCGCCGGGGAAGCTCGCGCGCACCGTCACCGTCGGCGGCACGATCTCGGGGTATTGCGAGACCGGCAGCGTCTCGTAGGCGACGAAGCCGAGGATCAGGAAGACGATCGACGTGACCGAGGCGAAGATCGGCCGGTCGACGAAGAAATGGGCGAAACGCATCGTTCAAACCTCTCGCCGCCGGGACGAGCGCGTTGGCGCGACCCGCGCGGCTTGCCGTCTGCGTTCAGGCCGGCGCCCCCGGTCGGCCCGGCGGCGTCGGCGCTCGAATGTCACTGTCCGTTCCCGCCTCGCCCCCCGCGGCCGGGGCGGCTTCACTTCCTGCTCGGCGGCAACTGCGTCGTCTCGGGCTTCACCTGAGCGCCGGGACGGACCTTGGCGACGCCGTTGACGACCACCATCTCGTCGCCCTTCAGGCCGTCTCGGATCACCCGGTAGCCGTCGACGATCGGCCCGAGCTTCACCGGTTTCGCCGAGACCTTGTCGCCCTCGCCGAGCACGTAGACGATGCGCTTGTCCTGGTTGGCCGAGACCGCCTCGTCGGGCAGCAGGATGCCCTGGTAGGGCTTGGTCGCCGGCATCGAGACGATGCCGAACAGGCCCGGCTTGACGAAGCCGTCCGGGTTCTCGACCGTGGCGCGCAGGAGCACGGTGCCGGTGGCGTTGTCGACGCGGTTGTCGACGAAGTCGAGGGTGCCCTTGCGGGTCGGCTTCTCCTCGCCGGACAGGGCGATGAGGATCGGCGCGCCCTTGCCGCGCTGCATCTGGCCCATGCCGATGCCGAGCGTGTTCTGGTACTTCAGGAACGAGCGCTCATCGACGGTGAAGCCGAAATAGATCGGATCGAGCGAGACGATCGTGGTCAGCATCGTCTGGTCGGTGATGACGATGTTGCCCTCGGTGACGAGGCGCCGGCTGATCCGCCCGTCGATCGGCGACTTCACTTCCGTGAAGTCGTAGTTGAGCTGGGCGTTGCGCAGCGCGGCTTCCGCGCTGTCGACATCGGCCTGGGCGGTCTGCGAGGCTTGGCGGCGCTGGTCGGTGACCTGCTCGGAGATGTTGCCGCCCTTCGACAGCACCTGCGCGCGCTCCAGGTCGGTCTGCGTGAAGGACAGCCGCGCCTTGGCCGAGGTCCGCGCGGCCTGGGCCTGCTCCAGCGCCGCCTTGTAGGGGCGCCGGTCGATGACGAAGAGCACGTCGCCCTTCTTCACGTTGGCGCCGTCCTGGAACAGGATCCTGTCGAGATAGCCGGTCACGCGGGCGCGCACCTCGACGAATTCGATCGGGTCGAAGCGGCCGGTATACTGGTTCTGCTCGACGATCTCCTTCACCACCGGCTTGGCGACGGTCACGCCGGGCGGGGGCGCCCCCGGCATCTGTGCGCTGGCCGGCGCGGCCAGCAGCGCGGAAGCGATCAGCGGCGTGGCGAAGAGGAGTGGCCTGAGGCTGCGCATCATTCGGTTCCCTGCATGGCGCGGCCTAGTCCCCGTCCCCTCGTATGGGGCGTGCGCTCGCGCACATGGTCGGTTCCTCCGGCCGGAACGAATCGCCGGAACGAATCGATGTCCGTGGGGAAATTCTTCATGAGCTAGAATTCGACCGGCTCCCCGGCGGCGTACCAGTCCTTGAAGGCCCCGGCGTAGTGCTCGCTGAGATCGAGCCCGGCCTGCTGCGCCGCGGCGATGGCGTGGACCGAGCGCACGCCGGAGGCGCAGGAGAAGACCGGCCGGCGCCCGTCCGACGCGATCAGCGCCCGCACCCTCTCCGGATCGAAGCGCGAGAGGGGATGCGAGACCGAGCCGGGGATGTGCCCGCGGGCGAACTCATGGTCCTCGCGCACGTCGATGAGCAGCAGCGAGCCGTCCGCCAGGCCCTGCTTGACCGTCTCCCGGTCGAGATCGACCACCTTCATCGCAAACCGATCTTTCCTGAGGGGAACCTGCCGCGGCCGAGGGTTCGGAGTGCCTCACGAAACGCCCGGTCACCGGTCGTCTCCCCTTCGGGCGCGTCGGCGCAGCGGGCGTTTCGTGAGAGACGCTCAGGGGCGGAGCGTCCGAGGGCGTTTTTCTTATACCAGCCGGCGATGAGGATCACGCATCGTCGGCTGCCCCCGCGACCTCGGGGCGGCGGCCGTCCGCCGGATGCGCCGATCCCGACCATCGGTCGGGATCGGCGCCGCTTGGTATTAATACCGTTTCCGCTTGATCGCTTCGGGTTTGGCCCCCCTCCGTCCTCGCGAGCGACCGCGAAGCGATCCAGGGCGCGCCCTGGATCGCCACGGCTTCGCCTCGCGATGACGCAGGAGAGGCCGAACTCATCAACCGGATAGCGTATAAGTCCTGCGACCGGCACCGTGCAACCGTCGCCCCCGCGGGGCCCAGGGCCATCGCTTGAAGCGATGGCCCTGGTCTTCTTGGCCAGCTTCAGTCGCCGGCGCCCGCCTCCGCGGACATCTCGGCCCCTTGGGCTTTCGCTCCGCTCGATGTTTTTCAGGACGAACGTCTTGGAAAAACCCGCTCCGCGCGGCGCTCTTGGTCGTGTCCCTTGGCGCCGCGAAGCCGCTCAGGCGGCTTCGAGCGATGGCCCTGCCGCGGGACTGCGCTCACGGTGGCGGCAGTTCGGCCAGCGCCGCGTCCACCCGCTCGAAATGCGCCGCCCAGCTCGGCGGCAGGTAGCCGTCGAGGCGCCCCCTCAGGTCCCGCCGCAGCGGCGAATCCGGCTCGCTCAAGGCGCGGACGGCCCGCGTCCAGCCCGGCCCGTCGAGGGGATCGAGGAGATGGGCGAAGCCCGCGCCGATTTCCCGATGGACCGGAATGTCGGACGCGACGACCGGCAGGCCGCTCGCCGCCGCCTCGACCACGGGCAGGCCGTAGCCCTCGATGAAGGAGGGCATCAGCAGGGCGGTGGCGCCGCGCATCAGCCGCGCGAGGCCGTGGGTCGAGAGGCCGGCCACCTCGGTGACGTGCGGCCGGATCGCCGCGCAGCGATCGAGCATGTCGGCGACGTTCTCGATCTCCCAGCCGCGCCGGCCGACCAGCACGAGCCGCGGGGTCGCCGCGCCCATGCGCGCGGCGAGATCGCGCCAGAGGTTGAGCAGCAGCAGGTGGTTCTTGCGCGGCTCGATGGTGCCGCAGACGAGGAAGGTCGGCCGGGCGAGCCCCGGCGGCGCCTCCCCCGCGTGATCCGAAAAGACCGTCTCGACGCCGAGCGGCGCCACGCTCACCGGCTTCGTCCCGAGGCCCCGCTGCCGCGCGTAATGCGTGAAGCGCGCGCCGACATCGCCGGAATTGACGAGGACGTGGGCGGCGTGGCGCGCCACCGTCTCCATGCGCAAAGCGTGGCGCCCGGCCTCGCCGGGCCGGCCGTATTCGGGATGCGAGATCGGGATGAGGTCGTGGACGAAGAAGACCGGCCGCACGTCGCGCCGGGTGTAGAGCCAGTCGAACCGCCCCGGCAGGTCGAGCCGCAGGTGCGAGGTGTGGAGATAGACCGTGCCCGCGGGCAGGTGTTCGGCGCCGCCGCGGCGCAGGACCCGCAGCATCGTCTCGGCCTGGAGGCGGCGACGGCGCAGGCTCCCCTCCCCCCGTCGCCGGGGAGCCGTCTCCGCCGGAAGCGGGCAGGCCGCGAGGGAGGGGGCGGGAGTCGCGGCGAGGGAGGCGGCGAGCGTCCGGTAGACCGGGTCGGCCTCCGCGGCGGCGTCCTCGACCCAGCCCGCCGCCACGGCCTCGACGAGGCCGCGCGCGGTTTCGCGGTCGAGGACGCGCGGGCCGAGGGCCGTCGAGACGAGCCCGAAGCGCGTGCCCTGCCCGCCCCCGGCGAGGACGTGCCGGGCATAGGCGAGGTCGACCCGGTCGATCCCCGTCGGGCTGGCGTGGCGGAGCCGGGTGATGAGGCGGGTCAGGTCGATGGCGAGGCTGGCTGGCATGGGCCGCTGCATAGAGCCCTGCCCGATCGCGTTGCAATCGGCAGGGCTCTCAGCGCTTGTCCTGACGCGCTTCCGCTCGCGCCGGACCGGGCACCACCCGGGCGCAGGGTGCCCTAATGATGCGACCGGTTCGGCTGCACGCTCCGGCTGGCGATCTCCCGGGCGACCTCCAGGAGGAGGACGTCCACGAGTTGGCGCAGGCGACGGCTGCCGCTCGCATCGATCGCCTGGCGCGCCGCGATCAGGAGTTCGGCCGCCTCGTCGATGGCGTTCGCGGCGCCCTCGTTCTCCAGCCCCAGCAGGGCACGGGCCTCGGCGCCGACATCGACGGTGTCGACCAGGGTTCCCTCGCAGCGGACGGGCCGGTTGTGCTCGTTCCGGTGGATCCGGCCGCGGCACAGCAGTCGGCGAACGGCTCCGGAGGGAGCCCGGACGCGAAGGTCGATCCGCAGATCGTCCTCCTCCTGCTCGGCGGTGCGGAGCACCGCGCCGAGGAAGCGGACGGCGTCCGGCGTGTCGAGCCCTGCCGTCGCCCGTTCGCTGAGCAGGGCGCCTCCGGCAAGTCGCGCATCGCCCGCCATCAGGGCGGCGGCTCCCTCGTCGAGGAGGAAGTGTCCGGTGGCCGGATCCCACTCCCAGGTTCCGACGATGCCGGACTTCGCCAGGGTTCCGACGAGCCCCGGGGTCGCGCCCCGGCGGGCGCCACTGCGTCTGTGTTTCACGGTCCTGCTCCCCGCGCCCGATGTTTTTTGGGCCGATGGTGTTGGTGGCTGTGCTCGTGCGCGCCGCGGCGGCCGGGCCGCGGCGCTCTCGTGGGCTGGAGGGGCGCCCGTCAGGATGCGAGGCGCGTGATGCTGGCCCGCGGCGGGGCGAGCACGGAGCGGATGTCGCCGCGCTTGGTCTGGAGCTGGCGCAGGGCGCGGCGGTCGAAGGCCGCCTCGACCGCGACGATCTCCTCGCCCTCGATCTCATGGGGCAGGCCGAGGGGGATGGCGCGCAGATGCAATTGCAGGAGGCGCAGGATCCAGCTCGTCGGCATCTCGGAGACGAAGCTCGTCACGCCCCGCGGCAGGCCCCACTCGACGATGGCCGTCATCAGCGCCAGCGCCGTCGGGTTGAGCCGCCGGCCCGAGGTGCGGGCGCATTCGGCCACGCAGATGCGGCCCCACTCGACGACGTGCGGGCCCGAGGGCGGCGTGCCCTCGCAGAGCTGCGGCAGAACGATCGGCAGCAGGTAGGGGCGGGTCGTCGGCAACAGGCGCGAGTAGCCGATGACGGTGTCGTTCTCATCGATCGCGAGCAGGTGGACGGCGTGCTCGTCGTCGAACTCGTCGATCTCGCGCTTGTCGGGCCGCGCGAGGTTGTGCCAGCCCAGCTCCTCGACGAACACCCGGTGCCGCAGGCGGAAAGCCTGATCCAGGGCACCGGCATAGTCCTGCATGTTCTCCGCCGTCACGACATGGATCATGGGAACACCTCTTGGGAAATCCGAGGTGGTCGTCCCAAATTCAGACGGGCGGCGGCACTACGGGAACCCGTAGGGTTTCGTTCGCGCAAACAGGGCGCCGGCGGCGACCGCGGGCGGGGGGCGGTGCGGGGCCGAGTCGCGGCCCGTTTCCTCTATCGTGGATTGCATGCCGAGGCAATCTGCATCCGAGGCCCCGGGCAGGGCTGCGAAGTCAGGTCGACGAAGTGCGCCCTCCGGATGCGGCGTCGCGGCCACAGCACCGGCCACAGCACCGGAATGACGGCGGTGAGGGACCGGAGAGGGCCTGCAAGAGCGTCAACCCGAGTTCGCGGCCCTGCCTTTCGGCGCCCTTCGCGCCGCGAAACCTCTCGCGCGGCTTCGAGCGGTGGCCCTGCGGGCAGCTTCGAGCGGTGGCCCTGCGAGACGGGATGTCGGGCCTCGATGCTCTCGGTTTTTGATTTTGCATCGTCTTTTCAGACAAGCCGGCAGCCACCTTCCGGGACGATGCTCTAGATGATCAGTCCGCGCCGGAACCCTTCGGCCACCGCCTGGGTGCGGGAGACGCAGCCGAGCTTCACCCGGGCGGAGCGCAGGTGGAAATCGACCCCGTGGTGGGAGATGCCCATCAGCTCGCCGATCTCCCAGTCGGTCTTGCCTTCGGCCACCCATTGCAGGCTCTCGCGCTCGCGCGGCGTCAGCCCCATCCGGCGCTCGTTGGGCCCGTTGGCGATCAGCAGCGTCTGCCCGACCACGTAGGAAGCCAGCAGGGTCAGCACGCCGCGCTGCGCCGGGCTGACGTCGATCTGCCGCCCGGCGAAGGTCAGGCCGCCGCGCTCCTCCTCCAGGGTGGCGAGCGGCACGGTGAAGCCGTCGCCGAGGCCGAATTCGCGCGCCTCGCCCATGACCTGCCGCGAGCGCGGATCGAGCGGGCCGGCCGTCTCGATCTCGGACCAGCGGAAGCCCGTCGTGCTCTGCAGCGTCGCCTGAACGATCGGGTCGGCGTACATGTACCCTTTCGAGAAGTAGAGCCGGTTCCACTCGTCCGATGTATTTTCGAGGATGACGTAGTTCTTCTGTGTCCGTGACGGGAGACGTTTCTGCGGGATCATCGCGGAGATGATGTATTCGATCCCGAAGGCTCCGAGGCGCGGCATGATTGCCCGCAGGACATCCTCGCGCGAATGCGCCCGGTCGAGCGACTTGAGGATCGCCAACGTCAGGTCGAGTGATTTTCTGGACATGGCCCGGTGAAACGGATGCGCGATCATTACGATAAGTCGATACGAGGCTCTTGAGAAGAGCAGTCATAAATTTCTTTCAGGTTGCATTATTGGCTGGCTGCGCGGGGTTTCCCAACCTGCCCCGGTTCGAGCCGACCCCGCTGCCGGTCGTCGCCGTGGAAGGCTTTGGCGGACCCGATCCACGGGGCAAGGCGACGGAACATCCCGTGGGACTTCCGTGGGACTTTCTGCGCGCGACGCCGCACCTGTTCGCGCTTCGTTGCGCGACCGGCTCGAAAAGGGGTTGCACCCCCGGTGGCGGAAAGCTAAGAGCGCCAAGCCCTTCGGGGCGTCGGAGTGTAGCGCAGCCCGGTTAGCGCACTAGTCTGGGGGACTAGGGGTCGTGGGTTCGAATCCCGCCACTCCGACCATCCTTTAAGTCAATGACTTAGCCGAACCGGGATACGGCTATGTCGCCTTGGTTTCCAACTTCCGCCCGTATCGGTGAACGGAGGAGCCGCACGGGATGCTCCGTTGCTTCTTCGACGGGGAGGGTGGGAACCGCACGATCGACGAGGAAGGCATGGAACTCGCCGGATGTCGGGCGCTGGCCGTCACGGCGATGACGACGCGGCTCGATATCGGCCGGTTCGAGGTCGTCACCAAGGCCGTCACCAAGAACGAGCGGCGGCCGGTCTACCGTTCCGAACTCATGATCGAGGCCAAGTGGCGGATCGAGGCACCCGTCGCGCCGTTCGTTCAGGCCACTTCCGTCCCGCCGGTCCGCGCGTATCCGACGGACCGCGATTGTGGCCGTCCGGCACTAGACTGGCCGATGCAATCCGCGGATGAGGGATCGGCCGAGTGTCTTGACGAACCCGCCCTCACGCCGGCGCCGAGAATGGCGCCGTCGTCGGGAGGCGACGGGCACTCCTCCTCGAACGAGTCCTTAGAGCCGTGCGCGCGGTGAAGAAGCTTTTGAAGAAGACGAGGCTGCAGGCGCTCACGACGCGGCGGCCGTCGTCCTCGATCGTCCGCACGCCGCTGCCGGGCTTCGATCCGATCTATTACCTCTACTGGTATCCGGATGTGCGGACCTTCCCGCACGGGCCTCTCAGCCACTATATCCATTACGGCTGGAAGGAAGGGCGCGACCCGAGCGCCGGCTTCAGTACCGAGGGCTATCTCAAGGCTAACCCCGACGTGCGCGAGGGCGGCGTCAACCCGCTCGTCCATTTCGTCGAGCACGGCCTCGCCGAAGGCCGGCGGGGCTGGAACAAGAACCCGGACGCGCCGCCGCCGAAGCCCCGCGCGGCAGACTATCATTCGCGCAAGCTCCTGCCGCCCCCGACCGGTTCGTCCGGCGGCTGAGTCCCGCCGGTCGGTGGATTTCGACCGCACCTTCGCTTTCTCGTCCCGATCCGCGCCGGCCCGGTTGACGCGCAGAGCGGGCTGTGGCTGTAGCCTTCTTCCCGTCCCGTGAGGGTTGAATTCCGTCATGTCCGAAGGCGATACGCTGGCCAAGGCCCTGGCCGATGTCCGGCGGCGGATGGCCGATCTCCAGGCCGAGTACGAGCGCGTCACGTCCGAGCTGACCAAGCTCCAGGTGGCGGAAAAGTCGCTCGCCGCGATCGTCGAGGGCACGGCGCTCGGCGATGTGACCGCCGACTTTCCGGCTTCCTCGGCCGTCGCGCCGGGGTTTGCCGGCGAGCCGCAGGCGCGTTCGGGGCGCGGCGGCGGGCGGGGCAGCCGCGGGCCCCGGGCGAACTCGGCCAAGGGCCGGCTGAAGACGCTGCTGGAGGGCGCCGGACCGCAGGGCCTGTCGCATGCCGAGATCGCGCGGCGCCTGCCCGACGTCGCGCCGAACACGCTGAACACCTATCTCAGCGTCATGGCCAACAGCGGCGAGGCGGTGCGGCGCGGCGACTTCTACGCCGTCGGCACCGCTCCCCGGTCGGCGCAGGAGGGCCTCGGGGACGAGGCGGCGGAGGACGGGACCGATCCGTCGGCGCCCTTCGAGGCGGACGGGCCCGACGCGGCGGCGTAGGCCGAGGCTCAATCCGGCAGCGCGAACACCACGAGGGCGTCGCCGGTGCCGAAGCCCTGGTGAAGGAGGCGCCGCCGGCGGCCACGGCCACGTATTGGCGCCCCTCGACCGTGTAGGTGCACGGCGGCGAGCGCGGCCCGGCCCGAGCGCGCACATCCCGGCGGGCCCGTTCGAATGGCGCGTCACGTCCTCTCCTCCCTGTTTTCCTCTCGTGAGAGCGGAACGGTGCGGCTGTCGAATGGCGGCTTCGCGCCGGAAGCCGTGAAAGGCTTTCTTGGATCGATCGCCGGTCAGCACGGTTGTCCGAGCGAAAACAAGCCCGAGGCCCGCCGCGACATGCGGGTGCTCCAGCGAGATCGAGGGACTTCCATGCGTATTCCGATCCTGGCCGCCGCACTCCTGGCCGCCGCCACGCCGGCACTGGCGCAGACCGCGGCTCCGCCCCCGAGCAGCCCCGCCGTCGGCATTGGCCAGAACAACACCGGCGGTGACCGCAACCTGACGATCCCGCGCGGCAACAGCGCCGCCGATACCGTCGAGACCAACTCGGCCGCCGGCGGCAATTCGAACCAGCCCTCGCGGGTGGTGCCGCAGGGCAGCGCCGGCGGCGGAAGCGGCGGCAACTGACGCGTCCCGGGAGCGCCGCTCGACGCCCCGCTCACCCCTCGGCGATCATCCGCGACGCGAACCGGGCGCCCCGGCCCGGTTCCAGGGACAGTACGCCCTCGCGCTGGCGGCCGAGGTTGCCGACGACGCGCACGGGTCGGCGAAGCGATCCGGCACCGCGACGGCGCCCGCCTTCGCCAAGCTCAGGGCTCGTCGCCGAGGAGCGTCTCGGCGCGGGCGATCGCCGCCTCGCAGCCCTTGGCGTCGCCCTTGCCGTCGGCGGTGCGGGCCTCCTCCAGGGCGACCTTGGCCTGCTGGGCCCGATCACCGCCCTTGCCCGCCTCGGCGGATTTTTCCGGGGGGGCCTCGCGCCGGTCGGTCTGGCCGCCGGTCCCGGTCTGGCCCTCGCCCTCCCGGTGGGCGGCGACGGTCTTGCTGCCGGTGGAGGCCGCGATCGAGGCCGTCGCCTCGGATTTCACTCGGCCGTCGAGCTTCGCGATCTTGTCGGAACAGGGGGAGGCGAGCGCCGGCCCGGCCATCAGGAGGCCGGTCAGCGACAGCCCGAGGGCAAGGCGCGCGGTGAGCGTCATGAAGCGTGGATCCTCGTGCAACGGATGCCTGTGAAAGTCGCGAGGCGCCCGAGGGTTGCCGCCGACATCCGACCCTCCCCCATCCAAGTCGGGCAGGCCCGACTTGGATCAAGCCCGACTTGGACCAAACTCCCTTTGGACCAAACCCCTTTGGACAAGGAAGCCGGATATCGGGCGAGCCCGACATCCGGAGGGCGTTGCCCGGTCGTCCGCCGGACGCAGGGAAGCCGACCATCGGTCGGCTTCCAGGCCGCTTGGTATTCAGGTGCTGAGCTGGTCGCGCAGCGGCAGCTCGCGCACCCGGCGGCCGGTGGCCGCGAAGACCGCGTTGGCGATCGCCGGCGCGACCGGGGGCACGCCCGGCTCGCCGACGCCGCCGAGCGGAGCGTCGTAGGTGTCCGAGGGCACGAGATGCACCCGCACCGCCTTCGGGGCGGCGTCGATGCGCAGGACCTCGTAGCCGTCGTAGTTGGACTGCTCGGTCCGGCCGTTCCTGAAGGTGATCTTCGAGGTGAGCGCGAGGCCCATCCCCATCACCACCGCCCCCTCCATCTGCGAGCGGACGCGCTCCGGGTTCACCTGCGGCCCGCAATCGACGGCGATGTCGATGGCGTGGACCTTCACCTGGCCCTTGTCGTCCACCTCCACCTCGGCCGCGACCGCGGTGTAGGTGACGAAGCTGTAGTGGCCGGCGAGGCCGAGACCCCGGCCCTTCTCCAGCTTGCGGCCCCACTTGGCCCCGTCGGCCACCGTCTCGATGACGCGCCGCAGGCGGCCGGTCTCGACGGGGTAGCGCTTCGGATCCTCGCCGTAGTTCCAGACATCGCCCATCCCGGTCGGGTCGATGTTTCGCGCGGGGCCGATGAGATCCAAGAGATAATCCTTCGGATCCCGGCCCGCGGCGTGCGCGAGTTCGGCCACGAAGGACTGGATCGCGAAGGCGTGCGGGATGTTCGAGACCGAGCGGAACCAGCCGATCCGGGTGTGGGCGGCGGCCTCCGGGTTCTCGAACCGCAGGTTCTCGAGGGCGAAGGGATTGTTGACGAGGCCCATGCCCAGCTCGAACGGCAGTTCGTGCTTCGGATCGGGCGCGAAGATCGAGCCGATCGTCGGCGCGACCGAGCGGTGCAGCCACGCCACCGGCAGGCCCTTGTCGTCGAGGCCGGCCTCGATCCGCTCCACCGAGATGGTGTGGTAGTAGCCGTGCCGGATGTCGTCCTCGCGGGTCCAGACCAGCTTGACCGGCGCGCCGTCCATGGCCCGCGAGCAGAGCGCCGCCTCGACCACGTAGTCGGGCTTCGACTTGCGGCCGAAGCCGCCGCCGAGCAGCGTCACGTTCACCCGCACCTTGTCGGCGGGCAGGTCGAGGCGCTTCATCACCCGGTCATGGGCGGCCTGCGGCCCCTGCGTGCAGGCCCAGGCCTCGCAGATGCCGTCCTTGATGCGGGCGACCGCGGCCGGGGGCTCCATCGGCGCCTGGGCGAGATGGGGCACGAAGTACTCGGCCTCGATCTTCGTCCTGGCGCCCTTCATCGCCCCATCGACGTCGCCCGCGACCCGTACGACCTTGCCCGGCGCGCGGGCGGCCGTCTCCAGTTCCTTGCGGAAGGCGGCGGTGTCGTAGGCGGCGTTCGGGCCGTCGTCCCAGGTCACTTTCAGGGCCTCGCGGCCCTTCATCGCCGCCCAGGTGTTCCTGGCGATGACCGCGATGCCGCCGAGCGGCATGAACTCGGACGGGATCTCGCCGCCCTCGATCTTCACGGTCTTGACGACGCCGGGCACCTTCAAGGTTTCCGAATCGTCGAAGGAAACGACTTTGCCGCCGTAGACCGCCGGGCGGGCGACGACGGCGAAAAGCATGCCGTCGAGCTTCACGTCGAGGGCGTAGACCGCCTTGCCGGTGGTGATGTCGCGGTTGTCGACGAGGCCGATCCGGCCCTTGCCGATGTAGCGGAAGGCCTCGGGCTTCTTCAACCGCACGCTCTCGCGCGCCGGCACCGGCAGGGAGGCCGCGGCCTCGGCCACCTCGCCGTAGCCGAGCGTGCGCCCGGACCTGGCGTGGGTCAGCACGTGACCCTCCGCCTTCACCTCGCCCTCCGGCACGCCCCACCGCTTGGCAGCGGCCCGGACCAGCATCAGCCGCGCGGCGGCGCCGGCATGGCGGAAATGCCGGAAGAAGTGGCGCAGGCTGCGCGAACCGTCGGTGTCCTGGTTGCCGAAGCGGGTCTCCTCGCCCCAGGCCTGGATCACCTTCACCTTCGCCCAGTCGGCCTCCAGCTCGTCGGCGACGGTGAGCGCCACCGAGGTGCGCACGCCCTGGCCCATCTCGGAGCGGTGATTGGTGATCGTGACGGTGCCGTCACGCGCGATCGAGACGAAGATCTTCGGATCGTCGCGCCAGCCGTTGGGCATGCCGTCGGCGCCGAATTTCCTTTCCTTCTGCTCCTTGGTCTGGCCCTCGTCGGCCCTGGCGCGGTCCGGGAGCGACAGCGCGAGCACGAGCGCGCCCATGCCGCCGACCACGCCGCGGCGGCTGACGTTGTCGATCCGGACCGGGCCGGACGCGTTCTCGGAGGCGGCGAGTTCCGCCATCGGCTTCGCTTCGTGAATCACAGGCGCTCTCCCGTGTTGGCGGGCGCCGTCTGGCCGGCGGCCTGATGGATCGCGGCGCGGATGCGCGGATAGGTGCCGCAGCGACAGATGTTGCCGCTCATGGTCTCGTCGATCTGCTGATCGGTCGGCTTCGGTGCGTCCTTGAGGAGCGAGGCCGCCTGCATGATCTGGCCGGTCTGGCAGTAGCCGCACTGGGCCACGTTCAGGTCGCGCCACGCCGCCTGGACCGGGTGGTTGCCGTCGGGAGACAGCCCCTCGATGGTCGTGACCTCCTGGCCTTCCGCGGACGAGACCGGGGTGATGCAGGAGCGTGCGGCGGTGCCGCCGAGATGGATCGTGCAGGCGCCGCACTGGGCGATGCCGCAGCCGAACTTGGTGCCGGTGAGGCCGAGCTCGTCGCGCAGGTACCACAGCAGCGGCATCTCGGGATCGCCGTCGAAGCTGCGTTCGGCTCCGTTGACCGTGAGTTTTATCATCTTGCCATCTGCCGTTTCGGAATGGAATGCCGCGCCCGGCGGCCGGATCGATCTGCCGTTCCCCATGGATGCCGTACCGGGAACGATCCGAAGCCCGACGGGCGGGTGGATCGCTGCCGTGGCGGCCGGTTCACGGGCGGTGCCGTCCGGCTCTTGGTTCGTGCCTGTGGTCGGTCGCGAGGGCGGCGCGATCGCTGCGCCGCGATGCGGAGGCCGCGGAACGGCCTCGACTGCATTTCTTGTCTGGAATTAATCAGAACCGGGAGGCTTTGGCAATCGCGCGACTCGGTTGCGTCCGACGCTTTGCCGTCGCAAAGCGGGTCCCGGGCGCTTTCCGAGCGATCGCTCGAAATCGTCTGTGCGGCCGCGCACATGAGGGCTGCGGCAAAGGCTGCCCGACGCCGCCCTACCCTCTCCGACGGTCGTGGTCGGCCCTCGTTGCCGCGGGCAGGGACGCATACCACGCGGCGTAGGGCGTGTTGGCGATCATGCGGCGGTTGTGGTCGGGTGCGCCGTCCGTCCACCACACCGGCCCGCGCTCGCCGAGCCCCTGCTTGGCGGCGTCGACCGCCGCGCGGGCGCGGACGAGCGCCGTCTCCTCGCCGGAGCGCTTGGCCGACCGCACCGCACGGCGGGCATCCATCAGGTCGCGCACCAGCCGGTCGCGCTGCACCGGCTCCAGGTCCGGCCGGTGGCGCCGCCACAGCCGGCCGTGGACGACGATGTAGCGGCCGTCCGGTGTTTCCAGCACACGCATCGGCGTCCCGCGGCTCGGGGGTCAGGCGAAATCGCCGACATCGTCGGCGACGGCGTCGGGCGCGGTCACCGAGGCGTGGCCGTCCTGCCAGCTTCGATGCTCCGCCGAGCCCGGCGGATGGGGGTTGCTCTCCGGCGCCTCGCCCCGCTCGGCCGCGTGCCGGCCCTCCGCGCAGGCCGCGTCCTCGGTCCGATCGCGTTCCATGGCGCGCCCTCCCGCTGGCCGCCCCGAATGTACCGTTTCCGGCGACGATGGGGAGAGGGAACGCCGCGACAACGGGGCCGCGCCGTCGATGAATCGGCTTTTTCGTTCGGACGCAGTTCACTTGAAGCCCACTTAGGCTAGCTCACGCGAAACCCCGCCGGCTCGTCCGTCGACGCGCAAGGAACCGAGCACGGCCCCGAGGACGCCCGATGAGTCGCCTGGACGAACTGAAGAACGACCCCGCCTTCCGCCAAGCCGCCCTCGCGGTGCGCGGTGCGGCCAGCACCCTGAGCGGCCGGGCGATGACCCACGAGGAGGCCGAACTCCTGGTGAGCTTCGCGCTGGCCACCTACGCCCATGCCGGCGGCCTGTCCGAGCCGAGCCTGAGCCGGCTGGCCCGCTTCGCCGGCAAGGTCGAGCCCGACGCGAGCTTCGAGAGCCTGCTGAAGCATTGAGTCGGTCGTCGCGATCCGTTCGGAGAGGGCAGAGCCCTGGATTGCTTCGCTTCGCTCGCAATGACGGAGAGGGTGGCCCGCACCGTCATTGCGAGGCGGAGCCGAAGCGATCCGGCTCCGCGACGAGAGCCGGACGAGGCCTCAGCCGAACGCGCCGACCTCGTGCTGGATGATCCCGGAAATCTCCCGCACCCGCTCGAACATCCGCCGGATCGGCCCGAACAGGGTGTTGTGCTCGGTCTCGTAGGTGCCGACGTCGCGCGGGCCCGGCGGCTCGCCGAAGTTGAGGCCCAGCGTCGGGTCGGGGGTCACCGGAAAGATCTCGTCGAGCAGCGTCAGGCAGCCGTCGATGTCGAGGCGCAGGAAGCGCTCCAGCAGCGCCTCGCGGGTCAGGCCCGCCTGCGGCCGGAAGCTCGGGATGTGGGCGGCCAGGAACCAGATCCGGTGGATCAGCGCGAGGCGGATCGCGTGCAGCAGGGCGAGCCGGTTCGACATGGCGGCCAGATCCGGCGCCGCGGCCTGGAGGAAAAGCCCGTCGCGGGTGAGCCGCCCGAACAGGCGGCGCAGGTCGGGCGAGAGGTTCAGCCGCTCCAGGGCGGCGGCGATGGTGACGAGTTCGTCGCGCCGCGCGTCGCTCCGGGTGCGGCGGGCCCGCTCCAGCCACACCGCCGGGTCGAGGGTGTCGATATAGGCGCGCATCACGTCGAGGTCGCCGACGCTGGACGCGTGCTGCACGAGGCGGAAGGCGCGGGAGAAGCGCACCGAGTCCTGGCGCATGTGGCGGAACAGCTCCGGCGCCCGGTGGGCGGCGCGGCCGACGCCGTGCAGGGAATTGGCGAGGTAGCCGAGCTGCTGCAGGATCGCGTTGTTGGGGATCGCCCGCATCTGGCGCGGATGGGTGATCGCGGCCGGGCCGCCGCCGTCCGACTGGCGCGCCACGGGGCGCGAGCCGGTGCGGTCGATCAGGCTCGGGCCGAAGGTGCCGAGCAGCGCCGCGTAGCCGCGGTCGTCGACCAAGGCCTCCATATCCTGGCGGACGACGCGAAAGAACTCGGCGGCGAAGTCGGCTTCCTCGTAGATCGGGTCGGCGGCGGGCGCGGCGGCCCGCTCGTTCAGCGCGTAGTCGGCGAAGGCGTCGTCCTCGGCGAGCGCGTCGGCGAAGACGTGCTCGGCGATGCGCGCCACCGAGGCCCCGGCGAGCTGGGCCGAGCCGAACATCAGGTAGCCGTCCGAGCCCTGGAAGCTCGATTCCAGCCGCTCGCGGATGCCCGCGGCGGCGTTGCGCCGGCGCGAATCCTCCGGCGCGAGATAGGCGAGGCGGTCGCGCAGCGACGTCGGGTGGGCGCCGCGGCCGATCGACTCGCCGTGGGTGTCGAAGATCACGAGTTCGATGTCGGAAAGCCCGTTCTGCGTCATCAGCTCGGTGATGCGCAGGCGCAGGCGCTCGACCCAGAAGGTCGCCGCGAGCTGGCCGACATAGCGCCCGGAATCCGAGTAGCCGAACTGGACCGAGAGCCGGCCGAGCCGCTTGAGATGGGCGCGCCAGTGCGGGTTGCGCAGGGCGTCGTCGAGGACGCGGATGCCCTGTTCCAGCGCGCTCGCCGTCTCGAACAGCGGCGTGATCTCGAGCCTGTCGGAGATGCCGTAGTGGCGCGCGAGCCACAAAGCCGCGAGCAGGGTGTAGCCGGTCTCGGTCTCGGCGATCAGGAAGCGCACCGGATGGGTGCCGTCGACGTGCTTGAGGATCTGCGTGATCGTCATCATCAGCCGCGCGGCCGAGGCGCGTTCGGCGGCGAGCGCGCCGAAATCGACCGGCACCGGCCGCACGTCGTTGAGCAGCGTGTTGATCGCCGCGAGGTGCGAGCGGCGCTGCGCCGCGTCGGTCGGCTCGCCCTCCAGGTCGATGACCCGGCGCACCGCGTTGTGGATCTGGCTGGCGTTGAGCCGGAAATGCGGCAGCGCGTTCGACAGGCCGTGCGCGGAGACGCCGGAGCGCAGCACGGCGATGGCGCGGCGGTCCGCGTCGGACTCGGCGGCGCCGAGGGCGGCGGCGAGACCGGCCAGGATCGGCCCGGCATCGGTCTGCGCCCGCTCGCGCTCGATGATCAGGGCCAGCGCGAAGCGGTGGACCGCCTCCAGCGACGGCTTGGTGCCGAGCAGCGGCGCCCCCGCGAGCTGGCGCTCGACGGCATCGCGCGCGCCCGCGGTCAGTTCGCGCACCACGCGGGTCGCCGGGACATCCGGCAGGTCGCGCAGGAGCCGGTCGAACTGCATGCGCTTCGAGATCAGCCGGTAGCGCATGGTGTCCCACCAGCCGATATCGGTGCGCCCGTCGGTGTCGCAGCCGACCCAGCTCGCGATGGCGAGCGGCTTCGGGACCAGTTCGGTCCAGCGATCCGGCCAGCGGGCGCGGGCGGCGTCGAGGATCGCGCCGTTGAACGCGTCGATCGCCGCGCGGCCGTGGTTGGCGGCGATGCAGGCCTGCTCGAACTCGTCGTCGAGGCTGATCTGCGGGTCGGGCCGGGTCGAGCGGGCGGCGGCCTCGCCGATGAGCGGCGCCCGTTCGTCGGCGTCCGCCAGGGAGGCGGCCCGGGCGATCAGTTCCGCCACGGCCCGGGGCATGCCGAAGGTCGGATGCGCTGTGAACACCGCCGCGAAGGCGGTGCGGCCGACGCGCTCGCGAAACGCCTCGAAATCGCCCGAGCCCCGCGCCACCGCCGCGACGAGGCGCTGTGCGAGATCCACCGCCGGCGCCGTGTCGCCCGCCGCCGCGTCGCCGTCGAGGCCGACATAGGCGCGCAGGCGCTCGGCCCGCGCGGTCAGCGCCCGCCGCCGCAGGGTCGCGAGCAGCGCGTCGAGATCCGCCTCGCCGATCTCGTCCCGGTCGAGCCGGCGGGTGATGGCGAGCGTCACCGCCAGCACGGGGTTGCGGAACGGGTCCTCGCTCGCCTGCTCGCGGGAGCGCGCCACGAGGTCGAGGAGTTCGGCCTCCCGGTCGCGACCGGCCGGGTGCGCGGCGTCGGCGGCTTTCGCCACCGTCGTCGCCCGGGGCGGGGCCGCCGCGTCGGCGGGGGCGGGGCGAGGGTCTTCGAGGGGCATCGCGCGTTCCTGGGGTGAGCGGCCGGTGACCGTCGGACGGCGTCGACGACGCGGTTCTCACCCTTCGGCCCGCGACGCAAGGACCGTTCCCCGCAGGGCGGGCCGCGGCCGGGGACAGGTGCAACGGCGCCCGATCCGGTCTAGGGTCGGGCCGACCATGGAAACCCTGGTGATCCTTGCCGCGGGCGCGGCGACGCTGCTCGCCTGCCTTTTCGTGGCGACGCTCTCCAAGGGCCCGCGCCGCCCGCCGTTGCGCCTCCCCCGCGAGGAGGCGTGGGACGACGACGCCGAGGCCGTGACGAAGGTGCTGATCCCGCCGCAGGCGAGCCCGATCGACCGGAGCGCGCCGGTGCTCGATGCCCACGCCGTCGGCGGGCGGTCCGGCGCGGGGCGATCGATCGAGGGCCCGGTCATTGATGCGACGGGTGACGATCCGCACCCGCCTGCGGCCACGGAACCGAAACGGTCCGACGCGGAGGAACTCGATCCCCGGATGCTCGACCACCTTCTCGACCAGCAGAGCCGCGCGCTGAAGCAGGCGCAGGCGCGGGACGACGGGCCCTCCGAGGCCGGGAGCCGGGCGGCCCGATGAGGCGGATCGGTCGGATCGCCGCCGCCGTGGCGGCCTGGATGGCGCTCGCGCCCGCTCTGCGCGCACAGGAGGAGGCCGTCCCCCCGGCCGGGCCCGAGGCGCCGCCGCAGGCGCCCAAGCGCAAGCCCCCGCGGCCGAAACCCCGCCCGAAGCCGCAGGCCAAGCCCGTCGAGAAGCCTGCCGAGAAGCCCACGGAAAAGGCTGCCGAGAAACCGGCGGACCCGACCCCTCCGGCCGCCGAGCCGGCCGCGAACCCGATCCCCTCCGTCGTCCCGGCGCCGGCGGCGACGCCCTTCGCCGCGCCGCCGGTCGCCTGCGAGCCGGATCAGGCGGCCCGCTACCAGGGCGCCGGGAACGCTGATCTGTGGGTGACCCGCAGCGGGCGCATCACCCTCGACAACCCCCTGCGCCCGCTCACGCCGGACGTCACCCGCGTCCTGCAGGTGGTGATCGGCGGCAAGGTCGCCACGGCCTATGGGCCGGACCTGCTGTCCCTGCGCCGCGGCGCCTCCCCCGCGACGCTGGAAGGGACCGTCGGCGGCAGGATCCAGTGGGACCCATCCCTGGTCGCCCTGCCCGACACCCTGCCGGTCAACGCCGAGACCGGCGAGGCCCTGGCCGAGCTGCGCTTCCGCGAATGCGGCACCGCGCCCTCGGCCAGGCTCCTGCCGCCGCCGAAGGCCCGCCGCATGGCGCCGGCGCCCGAGGCGGTCGCGGCGGAGGCCGAGAAGGCGGCCAAGGCGGCCAAGGCGGCCGCGAAACCCGCCGCGAAGCCGACGCGCTCGAAGCCGGCATCCGCGGGAGGGGAGCCGCCGCGGGTGCCGGCGCGGGCGCCCGGCCTGCAACTGCCGCAGGGGGCGATTCCCTGAACCGGCCGCCCGCCATCCTCGTGGTGGGCGGGGCCGGCGCCTTCGGGGCGCGGCTCGTCGCCGGACTCGCCGCGACCACCGATCTGCGCGTCATCGTCGCCGGCCGCGACGCGGCGCGGGCGCAGGCCGTGGCCCGGACCGTGCCGGACGGGCGCGGACGGGCGGCCCGCCTCGACGCGAGCCGGGCGAGTGCGGCGGACCTGCGGGCGCTCGGCGCCGATCTCGTGGTCGATGCCGCCGGGCCGTTCCAGGGCGGCGCGCCGGTGCTCGCCCGCGCGGCCGTCGCCGCCGGCTTGCCCTATCTCGACCTCGCCGACGGGCGCGACTTCGTGGCGGCCTTCCCGTCCCTCGACGAGGCGGCGCGGGCGGCCGGCGTGGCCGCGCTCACCGGCGCCAGCTCGACGCCGGCCCTGTCGAACGCCGCGCTCGACGCGATCACCGAGGGCTGGCGCGCGGTCGAGACGGTGCGGGTCGCCATCGTGCCGGGCAACCGGGCGCCGCGCGGCCTCTCGGTGATGCGCGCGATCCTGTCCTATGCCGGCCGGCCCGTGCGGGTGCTGCGCGCGGGCGCGTGGCGGACCGAGCCCGGCTGGGGCCTCCTGACCCGCCTTGCGGTGCCGGGGCTGGGGCGGCGCTTCGCCAGCCTGTGCGAGACGCCCGACCTCGACATTTTCCCCGCGCGTTACCCCCGCCTGCGGACGGCCCTGTTCCGGGCCGGGCTCGAACTGCCGGTGCTGCATCTCGGCCTCGGCCTCGCCAGCCTGCCCGTCCGGGCCGGGCTGCTCCCCTCGCTCGTTCCCTTCGCGCGCCCCTTCCTGGCGATGGCGGGCCGGCTCGACCGCTTCGGCAGCGACCGGGGCGGGATGAGCGTCGAGGCGCTGGGGCGGGACGCCGACGGGCGCCCGGCGCGGGCCGTGTGGAGCCTCGTCGCCGAGGCCGGCGACGGTCCCTGCGTCCCCACCCTGCCGGCGCTCGCCGCGATCCGTCGCCTCACCGATCCGCGGGGCGCGCCGATCCCGCCCGGCGCCCGCGCCTGCACCGGCGTGCTGACGCTCGGCGAGATCGAGGCCGAGATGGCCCGCCACGCCATCCGCACGGAGCGCACGGTGACGCACCCCCCGCCCCTGTTCGAGCGGGCGCTCGGGGCCGGCTTCGCCCGGATGCCCGAGGCCGTGCGCGCCCTGCACGGGTCGGTCGGCGACGGCGCCTTCCGCGGCCGGGCCGAGGTGCGCCGCGGGCGCGGGCCCCTGGTCGCGCTGATCGCCGGGCTGTTCCGGCTGCCGCCCGCGATGGCCGACGGGCCGCTCCGCGTCACCATGGAGCCCGACTTCGATGCCGACGCGGAACTCTGGACGCGCCATGTCCCGGGCCGCCGCTTCTCCAGCCGGATGCGGCTCGCCGGCCCCGAGGGGCGTGGGCGGGTGCGCGAGCGCTTCGGCCCGTTCTCGATGGAGTTGACCGTGAGCGCCGGTGCGGACGGCCTCGACATGGCGGTGACCGGCTGGCGGCTCGGGCCCCTCCCCCTGCCGCGGCGCCTGCGGCCGACGACGCGGGCGAGCGAGCGGGTCGATGCGCAGGGCCGCTTCCGCTTCGACGTGGCCCTGTTCCTGCCGCTCGCCGGCCTGCTGGTGCATTACAGGGGCTGGCTCGTGCCCGAACCGGGCCGCGTGGAGGACGAGGCATGACGGACAGGCTCACGGCGGCGCAGGTGATCGACGCGCTCGGGCTGGCGCCGCACCCGGAGGGCGGCCATTACCGCGAGACCTTTCGCGATCCGCGCACGATCGAGGGGCGCTCGGTCGGCACCGCGATCTACTACCTGCTCGGGCTCGGCGAGACCTCGGCCTGGCACCGGGTCGATGCCGCCGAGATCTGGCACTGGCATGCCGGCGCGCCGATGGTGATCACGATCAGCCCCAACGGCCACGACGCCTCGGCGCACCATCTCGGGCCCGACCTCCTGCGCGGCCAGCGCCCGCAGATCGTGGTGCCGGCCGGCCATTGGCAGACGGCGACCAGCCTCGGCGCCTGGACGCTCGTCGGCTGCACGGTCTCGCCCGGCTTCGAATTTTCCGGCTTCGAGATGGCCCCGGAGGACTGGCGCCCGACCCCGCGCGCCTGAGCCGCGTCGGGTCCGGCCGGCGGGTTTTAGCGCGTTGCCGCGGTTTTCCCGAGCGCGGGCGGACAGGAGCCGGACCCTGCCGCTTCTGATCGCCCTGGCGGCGAGCGCCGCGGGCATCCTCGACACCGTGCAGGCGGGCGCCAACGCCGCGCTGAACAAGGGGTTCGGCCAGCCGATCCTCGCGGCCCTGGCGGTGAGCGCGGCCATCGTCACCTCGGTGGTGCTCCACCCTGACGGCTGGGTCGGCTTCGCCCGGCACACCGCCGATCCCCGGCGCGGCCTCGGCTGCGCCCTGACGATCGGCAGATTGGTCCTCGTCTGCCTGCGCTGATCCGGGTGCGACCGATCAGAGAGTGACGAGGATCTTCCCGAACACCTTGCGCGATTCGAGGCGTTCCAGCCCTCGCGCGAAGTCGGCCAGCGGCAGCACCGTGTCGACGACGGGGGTGATCCCGGCGGCCATCTTGTCGAGGCTCTCGCGCATGTTGGCGACGCGGCAGCCGAACGAGCCGGTGATGCGGTACTGCTGCTGGAACAGTTGCATCAGGTTCATCTGGGTCGAGACGCCCGAGGTCGAGCCGCAGGTGACGAGCCGGCCGCCGCGCTTGAGGCACAGCAGCGAGCCGTTCCAGGTCTCGGGCCCGACATGCTCGAACACCACGTCCACGCCCTTGCGCTGGGTCAGCCGCCGCACCTCGCCCTCGAAGCGCTCCTCGCGGTAGTTGATCACATGGTCGGCGCCGAGCGCGCGGGCCTTCTCGCCCTTCGCGTCGTCGCCCACCGTCGCGTAGACGGTGCAGCCGATCGCCTTGGCCATCCTGATCGCCGCCGTGCCGATCCCCGAGCCGCCGGCATGGACCAGGATCGATTCGCCCGGCTCCAGCCGCGCGTTGTCGAACAGCATGTGCTGCACCGTGCCGAAGGCGATGCCGGCGCAGGCCGCCTGGACGGGGGCGACCTGCGCCGGCACCTTGACCACGAGGCGGGCCGGCATGTTCACGAACTCCCGGGCGAAGCCGTCGATGTGGAAGCCCATGACGCCCGCGACGTCCTCGCACAGGTTGTCGCGGCCCTCGCGGCAGGCGCGGCACCGCCCGCAGGTCAGCGCGCCGTAGGGCACGACGGGATCGCCCACGGCCAGGCCCTCGACGCCCTCGCCGACGGCCGCGATCTCGCCGGCGGCCTCGGCGCCGACGGTGAGCGGCAGCCGGCGCTTGGCGAAGGCCATCCCGCGAAAACCCCACACGTCGATGAAGTTGAGCCCGACCGCGCGCACCCGGATCCGCACCTCGCCCGGTCCCGGGGCCGGCGGCGGCTCGACCTCGGTGAGACGCAGGTCGCGGTCGCCGAAGAGTTGGAGGGCTTGCATCGGAAGTGATCTCGTCTGCCGTCGAGGGTGGGCCGGCCGGGCATAACCGCGATCGGCGTATCGCGAAACGGCGGATCCGTGGAAGGCCCCGGCCGGCGGCGGGGGCGGCACCCGCGCGAATCGCGCCGGACGGCTTGTGCTTCGAACCTCGTCCCGCTTCAATCCTTCCGGATTCCGGTCGGGATTTGTGAAATATGGCGAGTGACTTTTCCGGAAAAGCGTGTCTTTACGCCGGGAGATGCGAGAAGAGATGAACGATTGGCCCCGCGGCGGCGGCATGGCCGAGCGTATTCGCTCCCATGATTGGGCGCGGACGCCGCTGGGTCCGATCGAAATCTGGCCCCAGAGCTTGAAGACCATCGTCGAGCTGATGCTCGGCTCGCCACTCCTTGCCGCCGTTGCCTGGGGAACCGAACTCACCATCCTCCTCAACGACGCCTTCGACGCCATGAGCCGCGCCGTCGGCATGTCGCCGCTGGGACGGCCCTTCATCGAGATCTGGCCTGCGCCCGAGGGTCGCGACATCGTCGAAATGATGCTGCGGGGCGAGGGCCTCCACACGATCGACACCCCTTGGGAATATCCCGTCGGCGAACGGACCCTCGGCTGGTTCACATCGAGCTGGACGCCGTTGAGGGACGAAGGCGGGGCGGTCGTCGGTGTCTATCTCGCCGCGTTCGAGACGACGGACCGGGTTCAGGCCGAGCGTGCGCTGCGCGAGAGCGAGGAACATCTCCGGCACACGATCGAGTTCAATCCACAGATTTCCTGGACCGCGACGCCCGAGGGTGCGGTGGATTCCGCACCCCTGCGCTTCCATGACTGGACCGGCGTCAGCGGTCTCGGGGACAGTTGGATGGAGGTGGTGCATCCAGAGGATCGCGGCCCGATGCGGGCGCACTGGACGGCGTGTGTCCGCACCGGGGAGCCGATGGACTTCCAGTACCGCGTGCGCATGTGCGGCGCGGGCGACTACCGCTGGCTGCGGTCGCGGGCCTATCCGCGCCGCGATCCGGAAGGGCGGATCGTCCGCTGGTACGGCGCGAGCGAGGACATCCACGAGTACAAGCTCGCCGAGCAGGCCCTGCGTGCCCGCGAGGAGCAGCAGGTCTTCCTGCTCAGGCTCAGCGACGCGCTGCGCTCCCTGACCGACACCACCGCCATCCAGACCGTCGCCTGCCGCCTGCTGGGCGAACATCTCGGCGCCGACCGCACGCATTACTCCGCGATCTACGAGGCGAAGAATCGCCTCGTCGTCGAGTGCGAACACCTCCGCGGGCCTTTCAAATCCTATATCGGCACGTATCCCCTCTCGCTCTTCCGCTGGTTCGTGCCGCTCTACGAGCGGGGGCTTCCGGTGACCCTGAACGATGCGAACGCATCCCCGCTGATACCGGAGGCGGATCGGCCGATCCTGCGCGCCAACCACTTCATCGCCTGGATCGGCGTGCCGCTGGTCAAGGGCGGCGAGCTGGTGGGGACGCTCAGCGTCATGGGCATCGAGCCGCGGGCGTGGAGCGAGGCGGAGGTCGCGCTGGTCCGCGAGACGGGCGAGCGCATCTGGGCGGCGATGGAGCGGGCACGCGCGGAGGGGGCGGCGCGCGAGGCCGACATCCGGATGCGCACCATGGCCGACGCCGCCCCGGCACTGATCTGGGACGCGGACGCGAACGGCACGATCTTCGTCAACGACCGCTATCTCGATTTCTTCGGCGTGGGGTTCGATTCCGTCGCGGGTCGCGGCTGGGAGAGGTTCCTGCACCCGGAGGACGCGCAGGGCCACGTCGCCGCCTTCGAGGAGGCCCTGGCGCAGCGCCGTCCCTTCATCCGCGAGGCCCGGCTCCGCCGCGCCGACGGGGAATACCGCTGGCTGATCAGTTCGGCACAGCCGCTCGGCGACGACCGCTTCGTCGCCGTCTCGATCGACATCACCGAGCGCCGCCAGGCCGAGGAGCGCGTCAGGCGCAACAACGCCGTCCTCCAGGCGATCAACCGCGTCTTCAGCGAGACCCTCGGCGCCTCCTCGGAGGAGGAACTCGCGCGCATCTCCCTCGAAGTCGCCGAAGAGCTGACGGGAAGCGCCATCGGCTTCATGGGCGAGATCGACGAGGCGACCGGGCGTCTCGACGCCCTGTTCTTCAGCGACCGGAGCCGGGCCCTGCACGCGGCGCATCCCGCCGCCTCCGCGGGTCTGCCGCAGGACTGGGTGACGCTGGGGCTCGCGGTGCACGGCATCTACGGGCGGGTGCTGCGCGACGGTCAGGGTGTCATCGTCAACGATCCCGCCTCCCATCCCGACAGCGTCGGTACGCCGAAGGGCCGCTTTCCGCTCGAGGCGTTCCTCGGCGTGCCGCTGAAGCAGGGCGAGAAGACGCGCGGGATCATGGGGCTCGGCAACCGCGAGGGCGGCTACCGGCCGGAGGATCTGGAGGCGGCCGAGGCGCTGGCACCGGCGATCTGGCACGCCCTGCGCAGCAAGCGGGCCGAGCTGCGCCTGCGCGAGAGCGACGAGCGCTTCCGGCAGTTCGCCGAGGCCTCCTCCGACGTTCTGTGGATCCGGGACGCGGAGACGCTGGAGATGGAGTTCGTCAACCCGGCGCTGCGGACGGTCTACGGCGTGGAGCCGGACGTGCTGGGGCGCGACGTGCGGCGCTGGGGCAGCCACATGGTTCCGGAGGATCGTGAGCAGGTCCTGGGCAACCTGAAGCGGGTGGGGACCGGCGAGGCCCTGCGCAACGAGTTCCGCATCATGCGCCCGAGCGACGGCGCCTTCCGCTGGATCCGCAGCACCCTGTTTCCCCTGCGCGACGAGGCCGGCCGGGTCAGGCGCATCGGCGGCCTCTCCTCCGACATCACCGAGGCCAGGCTCCTGATCGAGCACCAGGCGGTCCTCCTGGCCGAGTTGCAGCACCGGGTGCGCAACATCATGGCGGTGACCCGGTCGATCGTCGCCCGGACCGGCGAGCGCGCGGAGACGGTGTCCGAGTACGCCGCCCTCGTGGGGGGGCGGCTCCTGACGCTGGCCCGCGTCCAGGCCCTGCTGACCCGTTCCGCCAAGGCCGGGGTTCGCGTGGCGACCATCGTGCACGACGAGGTGAGCGCCCAGGCGCTGCGCGAGGAGCAGTACGACCTGTCCGGTCCGGAGATCGAGCTCTCCCCCAAAGCCGCCGAGATCCTGACGCTGGCCGTCCACGAACTGGCGACCAACGCCCTGAAATACGGGGCCCTCTCCGTTGCGGAAGGGTGCGTGCGGGTGCGCTGGACGACCTTCGGCAAGCGCGGCGAGTCCTGGCTCGGCTTCGATTGGACGGAAGCCGGCGGACCGGGGGAGGACCGGCGGCCGGCCCCGGCCGTCCGGAGCGGTTTCGGCCGCGAACTGATCGAGGGCCGCCTGCCCTACGAGCTGGGCGGGAAGGGCCGGCTGGAGATCGGGCCGGAGGGCGCGCGATGCCGCCTGGAATTCCCGCTGCGCGAGGGGGCCAGCCTCCTGGAAACGGATGCCCCGCAGCGCGCGACCGTGTTCGGAGGAGCGCTCGACATGAGCGGAGAATCGGATTTGAGCGGCCACCGCATCCTGGTGGTCGAGGACGACTACTATCTCGCCACCGACACGGCGCGAGCCCTGCGGAGGGCGGGTGCCGCGGTTCTCGGCCCCTGCCCGAGCGAGGCGGCGGCCCGCGAGGCGCTGGACGAGGGCGCGCCGACCGCGGCTTTGGTGGACATCAACCTCGGCTCGGGTCCGTCCTTCGCCCTGGCCGCCCTGTTGCGGGAGCGCGGGACGCCGTTCGTGTTCATCACCGGCTACGACGAGGGCGTGATCCCGCCGGACTTCGCCGACGTGGAGCGGCTCCAGAAGCCGGTCGAGCTGAAGCGCGTCGTCGACTTTCTCGCCGATACGCTGGGAACGCCGCCTTGAGCCTGTTCGACTGCGGTGCTCCCATCTCGACCCTCATCCCGAGGTGCCGCGTGAGCGGCCTCGAAGGGGGCTCCAGGAATCGCGCGGAACCTGGAGCACCCTTCGAGGCCTCCGCTGCGCTCCGGCCCCTCAGGATGAGGGTTGGGGATGGGACCGTCCGGCGTCGCGGCGGTGACCGCCGCATCCGGAGGGCGCATCCCGTCAACCTGGGTTCGCAGCCTCGAGGAGCCACCGGCTCAGTCCGGCGTCAGGTAGCGCCGCCGCGCCCAGCCGAGGCTGCGTTCGAACCGGACCCGGCACCATGTCAGCCCGCTCGGCGTATCGTTGGTGCAGCCGAAGCCGAGAACCCGGCGCCCGACGGGGATCTGCCCGAGGGCGGGGGCGCCCGCGTCCGGCGCCTCGCGGATGGCGAGGCTGTCGTCCCGCGGCAGGCCTTCGACCCGGAAGGTCTCGGCCGCCCGCGCGGCGTCACCCGCTCCGAGGAGCAGGGTGAGCGCGAGAAGACGTGTCGGCCGCAGCGGCATGGGTGGGAGATCGGGGCGAGGGGTCGGCAGGAGGGACGGAGCGCCGGGGCTCAGGTGCGGTGGATGCCCATCATCGCGGTCAGCCCGCCATCGACCGGCAGCACCGCGCCGGTGATGTAGGCCCCGCCCGCGCCGACGAGGAAGGCGGCCGTCGCCGCGACCTCCTCCGGCGCCGCGAAGCGCCCGAGCGGGATCTGGCGCTCGATCCCGGCGCGGTGGCTGGCGTAGGCGGCGAGCATCCCGGTGTCGATGAAGCCCGGGGCGATCACGTTGACGGTGACGCCGCGCCTGGCCGACTCGATCGCCAGCGTCCGGCAATAGGCGATCAGCGCGCCCTTGGTCGCCGCGTAGGCCGCGTTGCCGGCATTGGCCTGGAGCGCGGCCACCGAGCCGATGGCGACGATGCGGCCCGAGCGCGCCCGGATCATGCCCCGCACCAGCGCCTTGGCGATCCGGGTCATCGACCAGAAGTTGACCTGCATCGCCGCCTCGGCCCGGTCCCGGTCGAACATGGCCGCGAGCGCGTCCGCCGATTGCCCGGCATTGTGGACGTAGCCGTAGAAGCCCTCGCCCTCGACCGCCTCGCAGAAAGCCTCGACCGCGGCGCGGTCCGACAGGTCGAGGGCACGCGCCTCGATGCGGCCCGCCCCGTGCGCCCCGGCGAGTTCGTCCGCGAGGGCCCGTGCCCGCTCCGGCGAGGAGCGGTAGGTGAAGGTGACGTCGTAGCCGGCTCCGGCCAGGGCGCGGACGGTCGCCGCGCCGAGGCCCGAGGCGCCGCCGACGACGAGGACGGACTGCTTCCGCGCGCTCATGCCTTGCGCACTCATGCCGGCTCGTCTCCCAGGACGAGGCAGGTGTTCTGCCCGCCGAAGCCGAAGGAGTTCGACAGGACCCGCGAGACGCGGGTGTCGCGGGCGGTTCCCACCACGTCGAGGCGCAGGGCCGGATCGGGCAGAGCGTAGTTGATGGTCGGCGGAATGCGCCCGTGCCGGATCGTCAGCAGGGACACCACCGCCTCGATGGCGCCGGCCGCCGTCAGGGTGTGGCCGATCATCGACTTGTTGGAGGAGATCGGCAGCCGCGCCATCCGCTCGCCGAACACCGCCGAGCAGCCGAGCGCCTCCATCTTGTCGTTCTCCGGCGTCGAGGTGCCGTGGGCGTTGACGTGGTCGATCGCCTCCGGCGCGACGCCCGCATCGTCGAGCGCGGCGCGCATCGCCGCGATCACCGGCGCGCCGTCCGGGCTGGAACGGGTGCGGTGGAAGCCGTCGCCCTTCTCGCCGCAGCCGAGCACGTAGCCGAGGATCCTCGCCCCGCGCACCCGCGCGGATCCGGCGCTTTCGAGGACCAGCGCGGCGGCACCCTCGCCCATCACGAAGCCGTCGCGGTTCTTCGAGAACGGCTTCGAGGCGGCCTCGGGCGGGTCGTTCTGCGTCGAGAGCGCCGAGAGCAGCGAGAAGCGGATCAAGGATTCCGGGTTCACCGAGCCGTCGGTGCCGATGCAGAGCGCGGCCTCCATCTCGCCCCGGCGGATCGCCTCGACGCCGAGCTGGATCGCGGTGGCGCCCGACGAGCAGGCGGTCGAGAGCGAGATCGGCGAGCCGCGGGTGCCGAAGCGGTCGGCCAGGCGGTCGGCCACCGTGCCGAAGATGAACAGGTCGTGCCACGCGTCGAACCGCCGGCTCGCGGCCGCGCGCCGGAGGCCGGCATAGGTCACCGCGCCCGGCTCGCCCGCGGCTTCCGCCAGCGCCTGCCGCTGCGGCCACTCCATCTCGACCGGCGGCACCGCCACGAACAGGCCGCCCGGAAAACCCGCGCCGATGCCGGACTGCGCCACCGCCTCCTCGGCCGCGACGGTGGCGAAGCGCTCGGACAGCAGTGGGGCCACCAGCGGGTCGGTGTCGAGGAAATCGACCGTGCCGGCGATGCGGGTGCGCAGGCCCTCGGTCGGGAAGCGGGCGATCGAGCGGATGCCGGAGCGGCCCGCGGTGAGCGCGTCCCAGTTCTCGGTGAGGCCGCGGCCCAGCGAGGTGACGATGCCGAGGCCGGTCACCGCGACGAGCGGGCGGCCTTGGGCGTCGTGGGTGGACGAGGAGCGGGGATCTGGCATCGGCGCCTTATACGACATCCGGTTGATGATTTCGGCCTCTCCTGCGTCATCGCGAGGCGAAGCCGTGGCGATCCAGGGCGCGCCCTTTCCGGACAGGGCGCGCCCTGGATCGCTTCGCGGCCGCTCGCGATGACGGAGGGGGGCCAAACCCGAAGCGATCAAGCGGAAACGGTATGAGACCATCTTTTCGGCCCGCCCGCATCCGGTGGAGGGCGGTGGCCGACGAGGGGCTCTCGTTCCCGCATCGTCCCGAAAGCCGGCAGCCACCTTTCGGGACGATGCTCTAGACCTTGACGACGCGGATCACGCCCTCGCCGCGGCGGTGGCCGACGGAGGTGACCGCCACTTCCCCGGCCGAGCCGACCGCGCAGAGCGCCGCCGCGAGCGCCGCGCCGAAAGGGGCCGCGACCTCCAGCGGGTGGCCGATCATGTCGCCCGTGGCCCGGATGCCCGCGCCCGGCAGGGCCGCGTGGATGCCGGCGATCTCCTCCCCGGCGAGGTCCGACAGGCCGGTGGCGCCGGAGAGCACCACGTCCGGCCGCTCGACGCCGGCCTCGCCGATCAGACGGGCCAGGCTCGCGGAGACGCTGCCGGGCGCGCGCGCCACCCGGTCGTTGGCCACCGGCATCAGCCGGGCGAAGGCCTTGGCGCCGCGCGCCGTCGCGTGCTCGGCCGATTCCAGCACGAGGAAGGCCGCGGCGCTGCCCAGGACGAATCCGCCCCGGCCGTCCGCCCCGCGCTCGAAGACCGGCCGATAGGCGGGCGTGAGCAGGAAGCCGCCCATCTCGTGCACGACGATCACGTCGGGCCGCTCGGCATTGTAGGAGCCGCCGACCATCATGGTCTCGACCTGACCCGAGGCGATGCGGGCATGGGCGATGCGCAGCGCGTCGACGCCGCTCGATTCCTCGCCCATGAAGGTGCGCGAGGCGCCGGTCACGCCGTGGACGATGCCGATGTTGCCCGCGAGCAGGTTCGAGAGCTGGGCCAGGAACAGGGTCGGCCGCAGGTCGTTCAGCAACCGCTCGTTGAGGAAGGCGCCGGGTTCGGCGGCCCCGCGCAGGCCGGTGAGGATCGCCCCGTCGACCGCATAGTCGCGCTCGCCGCCGCCCGCCGCCACGATGAGCGGCAGCGCCGACTTGAAGGCCGCGTCCTGCTTCACCCCGGCCGAATCGAGCGCGAGCCCGGCGGCGTAGACGCCGAGCCGCTGCCAGGGCTCCATCTGCCGCTGGTCGGATTTTTTCGGGATTTGCGTATCGAGCGTCACCGGCGCGACCGGATGCACCGGGTAGGGTGCGAAGGTCTCCGCATCCGTGCGCGGCGGATCGTTCGAGGCGAAGGCGGCCAGGTGCGCCTCGATCCCCTCGCCGGCGCAGGAGACCAGACCGATGCCGGTGACGACGACATCACGGCCCGTCCGGCGGCTCACGGCTGCGCTCCGTCGAGAAGGCCGATCCTGCGGGCGCGCTCGCGCATCGGCGCGTCGAGCCCCGCAGGGAACGGCATGGTGCGGAACCGCAATTCCGCGTCGCACAGCGCCTTGCCCTCGTGCCGGATCGCCGCCTTCGTCACCGCGTAGCCCGAGCCGTCGTGCTCCAGGCTCGCGGTGATGTCGAGGGCGGCGCCGGGGCCGACGAAGGAGCGGAAGCGGGCCTTGTCGACGCCCATGAGGAAGGGCATCTGCGCGAAGTCGAGATGGGCCAGCACGAGGTAGCCGGAGGCCTGGGCCATGGTCTCGGTCAGCAGGACGCCGGGCACCAGCGGATGGCCGGGGAAGTGCCCTTCGAAGACCGGGCTCGCCTCGGGGACGAGCGCCCGCGCCTCGATACGGCCGGCGGCGCGGTCGAGCCGCACCACGGAGTCGATCATCTCGAAATATTCGAGCCGCATCGCGGTCAGCGCCCTCGGCCTGCCCGCGTCAGGCCTTGGCGGCCTTCTCGGCCACCAGCCCGTCGATGCGGGCGCAGAGGTTCTTGAGCACGAAATACTGCTCGGCCGGCACCTTGCCCTCGTTGACCTCCTGGGTCCAGCGCTCCAGCGGCAGCTTGATCCCGAAGGCCTTGTCGACCGCGAAGGCGATGTCGAGGAAGGCGAGCGAATCGATGCCGAGATCGTCGATGGCGTGGCTCTCGGGCGTGATCTTGTCGCGTGGGATGTCCGCCGTCTCGGCGATGATGTCCGCGACGCGGTCGAAGGTGGCGGTCTCGTTCGACATAAGGGCTGGCCGCTTTCTCGATTCTTCGTGTCCGGCGTCGCCGACCCCTCGCGCGGCACGCCCCATGGCGCCCGAGCCGATCCGCGGCCCCGCATCGCCGCCGGTTCCCGATGGCGCGTCTGAAAGATTGCGACCCCTTACACGAAGCGGTGGAGCGCGGGCAACCTCGGGCGTCACGCTCCCAAGGCGCCGAACGCGAAGCGACGGCCTTTGGAGACCGCTCCTGTCACCTGACCCGTCATCCGGGTTCGCTTGTCGGCGCCCCCGGAGCGACGAGGGAGGACGCGGGATCGGGCGACTCGGCATCCGGGCGGCTCGCTGTCGACCCGCGTTCGGAGCCTGGGTCGCGCTCCGTCGCGGCCGGCCGGTTCAGCCCGCCGAGCGGCTGAGATCCAGCGCCGGGGCGCGGGTATCGGCCCCCTGCCTGGGACGCTCGCGGCCGGTCCGGCGGCCCTCGGCCGGCAGCGGCCGCTTGCGCTCCGGCATGCGCGGGCGCACCAGTTCGCCCAAGGCCACGAAGCGGTCGTCGTGCCGCTGCCCGGCATCCCGGATGCCGAAGCCCAGGGCGAAGGAGCGGGTGAGACCCTCGTCCGACGCGATCCCGTAGCGGTCGAGCGCGGCCATGAAGACGCGGCGGAAGCTCGGCGGCGCGCACCACGCCTTCTCGGCGAGCTGCATCGGCCATGTCCACAGCCCGTCGCCGCGGCGGCCCGCGATCTCCTCGCGGGCGATGAAGTAGCCGCTGGCCCGGTGTTCGAGGCCGTCGTCGAGGATCCGCCAGTCCCGGTCCGGCGCCGGTCGCCGCGCAGGCGCTTCCGGGCGGTCGAGCAGGTCGTCTTCGAAGCCGATCTCGATCATGGAAGCCTCCTGGCTCGATGGGTTCCGGAAAGACCGAGTGGCGAATCGGTTCGGAACGTTCCATGAACAATGGGCGCGGCCTCATCGGCGGTCAAGCATTTGTTCGCAATTCGTTCTTGAAAAGAAGGCGTGCGGCCGCATTGTCGGGCGGGCCGTGGAACCCTGCGCAGCCGCCATAGGTTGCCTGCGCCGCCGGGACGATGCACGCGGCGGTCAGCGGAACGAGGCGGTCGATGCACGGCGTGGACGAATCCGATCCCGGCGCCGCCCGCGATGGCGTCGCGGGGCGCTCCCCTGCCCAGGCGTTCTTCCGTGCGCTGCTGGTGGCCGCCCTGCTGGGGCTCGGGCTCACCATCCTGTCCGGCTTCCTGCGGGCGCTGGTCTGGGCCGTGGTGCTCGCCATCGCCCTGTGGCCGCTCTTCGCCCGCGCCCGGCGCCGGTTTCCGCCCGGGCGGCGCAACCTGCTCTGGCCGGCCCTGTTCACCGCCGCCGTCGCCCTCGCCCTGTTGCTGCCGATCGCGGTGCTGGCCGTCGAGGCCCTGCGCGAGGCGCGCGATCTGCTGGACTACGCCCGGGAGGCCGAGCGCTCCGGCATCCCCGTGCCCGATGTCGTCGCCCGCCTGCCCTACGGCTCGGCCGCCGTCACGGCGTGGTGGAACGACCATCTCGCCCATGCCGGCCTTGCCCACGAACTGACCGAGCGGCTCAACACCGCCTCGAACCGCGATCTCACCCGCACCCTCGGGGCCGGCCTCGTCCACCGGGTCGTGCTGTTCGGCTTCTGTCTGCTGACGCTGTTCTTCCTGTTCCGCGAGGGCGACGCGGTGATCGCGCAGGGGCTGCGGGCGAGCCGGCGCCTGTTCGGCCCCCGGGGCGAGCGGGTCGCGCGCCAGATGGCGGCCTCCGTGCACGGCACCGTCGACGGGCTCGTCCTCGTCGGGCTCGGCGAGGGCGTGCTCCTCGGGATCGTCTACGCCTTGGCCGGCGTGCCGCACCCGGTGCTGTTCGGGGCGCTGACGGCGGTCGCCGCGATGATCCCCTTCGGCGCTCCGCTCGCCTTCGGGCTCGCCGCCGTCCTGCTGCTGGCCGGCGGCGCGGTCGTTCCCGCCCTCGTCGTGGCGGCGGCGGGCTTCGTCGTCACCTTCGTCGCCGACCACTTCGTGCGCCCGGCGCTGATCGGCGGCACCACCCGCCTGCCGTTCCTGTGGGTGCTGCTCGGCATCCTCGGCGGCGTCGAGACCTTCGGGCTGCTCGGCCTGTTCGTCGGGCCGGCGGTGATGGCCGCGCTGATCCTGCTGTGGCGGGACTTTACGGACGGCGCGGAAGAGGCTGCGTCCGGCTGACCGGTCCGCTGCTTACGGCGTCATCGCGAACGGAAGTGCCGCGCCTCGGACCCCGCGACCTTTTCGGAGAAGGCGGCGCACTGGACCGCTTCGGCCCCGGAAGGGGCATCCGAGCGGTCCCGCTCCATGCCGCGATCGCAGGGGCATCCGCCTCGCGGTGATGCGGCGGACTCTCAGTGCCTATTTGACCGGCCACCGTGTCTTCGTCGGGCAACGGCAAGGCGAGAGGAATGCCCTGCTCCCATCCTGAACCCTCATCCTGAGGTGCCGGAGCGGAGGCCTCGAAGGGGGCTCCAGGAATCGCGCGGGATCTGGAGCATCCTTCGAGGCCGCTCACGCGGCACCTCAGGATGAGGGGCGAGATGGGATCATCGCAGTCAAACAGGCTCTCAGTGCCTGAGCGGCCGGCCGAGCTTCTTCGCGAGAATCCGCTGCGGGCTCTTCTCCGGGTCGGCCTGATCGGCCACCGCGATGGTGGCGGTCTGCTCCAGCATGTAGCGCCCGCCCATGGCGCCGTGCATCACCAGGTCCGAAAAGGTCACCCAGGTCTCGCCGGGCTGGAAGCGCACGTCCGCCTGGGGGGCGTTGGCCTGATAGTCCATGTCGCGCTTCAGGGCGTCGTGCAGGTGCAGCATCAGGTGGTCGTATTCCGAGCGCTTGGCCTTGGTGATCTTCAGCGCCGCCAGCACGCCCGCCGAAAGCCCGGAATAGCCCGGGAGCCTCGGCAGGAATCTTTCGGCCATCGAGCCGAAATCCTCGCCGACCCGCCACAGCCGCGGCTGCCCCTCGGCGTTGATGTTGCGGAAGATGCGCAGGATGCGCTTCTCGCCGATCGGGTTCGAGGGGAAGGCGTCGACATGCAGGCGCGTGTCGTCGCGCCGCCAGCTCAGCTTGCGCCGGTCGACGTCGAACGGCCGATAGGAGGTGCCGGCGAGCGAGACCTTGCCGGCATAGGCCGGCAGGGCGGTGTCGATCAGGTCTTGCGCGAAGCGGCGGTAGCGCACCAGCAGGGCGCGCAGGCGGGCCTGCTCCTCCTCGCTCCCGGCCGCGCCGCGCAGTTCGGCGGATTCGCCGCGGATCGAGACGTTCTTGGCCTTGCCGTCGGCGAAGGGGCGCTCGACGAAGCGCCGCTCGAAGGCGTCGAAGGGAAAGTCGAGGTCGCGGAAGACGAGGACCGAGCCGCTCTCCAGCGCCTCGACGAGGCCGGGCGCGCCCGGTGCCGCCTCGGTGCGGGAGACGGGAAGGACGGGGCTGATCATGGCTGGCCTTTTCGCACGATATGATAGGGCGCGATGTAGCCGACCGGCTCGGGCCCTGCCAACACGATAAGCCGCCGCGGGCCTCCGCGGGGCGGCCCGGCCGTTTTGCGGTGGACGAGGCATCCCGCCCGCTTGCCCCGCCTCCCGCGCGCGCGTCTCCTTCGGCGGCAACCTGAGGCCCGGACGCGGCGTTTTCCCGCCGACCGTCCGCTCCTGGACGAGGAACCGGCCATGGCGACGCTGAAGGAATTCGAGGAGGCCCTGCGCGAGCACGGCATGCACATGGCGCTCGCCCTGCTGGAGCGCCTGCGCGAGCGCGACCGGCAGACCCGCACGATCCGCCCGGCCCGGCGCATCACCGGCCGGAAGATGACCCCCGACCTCGCCCGGGCGATCCTGGAACTGCACGCCTCCACCGGCATGACCCAGCAGGAGATCGCCTTCAAGGTCGGGGTGAACCAGGGCCGGGTCAACGAGGTGATCAAGCGCGGCAAGTGGCTCGACGACGATCCCCACGCCCCCGAGGCGGCGGCCCGGGACAAGGCGAAGGCGCGGATGCGCGCCGACCCGAAGCCGCGTCCGAAGCCGTCGCCCCGCAAGGAGGCGCCGCGGGTCGCCCGGAAGCCGGCCGCGCCCCAGGGGCAACTCGTGTTCGGAGATCTGTGGCGATGACGGACGAGGCGCCGTGCCGGGTGGTGCGCCCCGGCGAGGCCTTCACCGGCAAGCAGGGCCTGTCCTACGCCCCCGGCATCTCGGCGGAATCCGTCGGCGCGACCGGCATCCACCTGCAGATCGTGACGATCCCGCCCGGTGCCCGCGCCAGGGCCCACAAGCACGAGGGCCACGAGACCGCGATCTACGCCGTGTCGGGCGTCTCCCGCATGTGGTGGGGCGAGCGGCTGGAGCACCACGCCGAACTCAAGCCCGGCGAGTACCTCTACATCCCGGCCGGCGTGCCCCACCTGCCCTACAACCCGAGCCCGAGCGAGCCCTGCACCGCGATCATCGCCCGCACCGATCCGAACGAGCAGGAGAGCGTGGTGCTGCTGCCGCATCTCGACGGGATCCATCCGTGACCGGCGCGGTCGCGGAGGCATCCTCGTCGTCCCCGGGCCCACGTCATGCGCCGCGTCCTCGTTTCCGCGACGATCCTGATCGCCGCCGGCCCCGGGCCGGCCCTGGCGCAGCGCCCCTCGGCGACGACCCTCACCTGCGCCCAGGCCCGCGCCGTGGTGCAGCGGCAGGGGGCGGCGGTGCTCGGCACCGGCGGGGCGACCTTCGACCGCTTCGTGCGCGACCGCTCCTTCTGCGAGGCGACCGAGATCGGCCGGCGCGCCTTCGTGCCGACCCGCGACGCGCCGGGCTGCTTCGTCGGCTACACCTGCTACGAGCCCGGCCGCGGCGACCGCTTCGGGGATTTTTGAAGGACCGGCTCGGGAGCGGGGTTCCGGCCCGTTCGGCAGCGTCGCGCTGCCGGATGGCTTCGGCTTCGCCGCGCGACGACGGGGCGGGTCCTCTCACGCCGTCATGGCGAGCGGCAGCGAAGCGATCCAGTCGCCGCGACGTCGATGGACCTGGAGCGTCGTCCCGAAAGGTGGCCTCCGGCTTGTCTGAAAAGACGATGCAAGAACAAGAGCCTGGCGCGACGCCTTCGGTCCCTCTCCACAGGGTCGGCGTCCGGGACGCGACCGCACACGAAAACGCCCCGGCCACGGCGGCCGGGGCGCTCCTCCGCGGGGTCGGCCTCGCGGCCGGGCGGTCAGGCCGCCTGCTGGACCGAGCCCTCGATCACCGGCTGGCTCGACGCGCGGCCGGCGATCTCGATGCGGCGCGGCTTCTTCGCCTCCGGCACCTCGCGGACGAGGTCGACGTGGAGGAGGCCGTTTTCCAGCACGGCGCCGGTCACCTGGACGTGGTCGGCGAGCTGGAAGCGGCGCTCGAAGGCGCGGGCGGCGATGCCCTGGTAGAGCACCTCGGCGGGCTTGCCCTCGGCGGCCTTGCGCTCGCCCTTGATGGTGAGGGCGTTCTCCTTCACCTCGATCGACAGGTCGGCCTCGGTGAAGCCGGCCACCGCGACGGTGACGCGGTAGACGTTCTCGCCCGTGCGCTCGATGTTGTAGGGCGGGTAGGTCGGAGCGGCCTCGGCGCTCACGAAGCCGTCGAGGGCCGCGAACAGGCGGTCGAAACCGACGGTGGAGCGGTACAGGGGAGCCAGATCGAACTGACGCATCACACATCCTCCAGAAGAAGCAACATGTCGTGGGTCTTCGGGTCCGCCCGGGGGCCGGACCATCGCACCGCCGTCTCGGCCGGTGCTCCCGTGATATCGGTGGGGAGCAAAAACCGCGCAAGGGTCTGCTTGCGGGGATCGCGCGCGAATTTTTCGAAAACGATTCCGGGGACGAGCCGACCGTGCTGACGCTGCGATCCACCCCCGACAACCCGGTGCCGCCGGGCGCCCGCCTCGTGCCCGTCGAGACCGCCGACGGCGTGCCCTTGCGGGCCGCGACCTGGCAGCCGACGGCGCGGGGCGTGAAGGGCACGGTCTGCCTGCTCCAGGGACGGGCCGAGTTCATCGAGAAGTATTTCGAGACGATCGCCGACCTGCGCGCCCGCGGCTTCTGCGTCGTCGCCTTCGACTGGCGCGGCCAGGGGGATTCCGGGCGGCAGGTGCGCGACGCCCGCAAGGGCCATGTCCGCCGCTTCGACGACTACCGGCTCGACCTGCGGGCGATCGCCGAGGCGGTGCTCGTGCCGCACGCGCCCGAGCCGTATTTCGGGCTCGCGCACTCCATGGGCGGGGCGGTGGCGCTCACCGGCGCGGCGGAGGGCTGGCTGCCGTTCCGTCGCCTCGTCGCGGTGGCGCCGATGCTGGCGATCCGCATGGTGCGCTGGCCGGCGGGCGCCTCGCTGCTCGCGCGCGGTCTCCACCGGCTGGGGCTCGGGCGCGCCTACATCCCGTTCGGCAGCGCCGTCTCGATCGCGACGAAGCCGTTTGCCGGCAACCGCCTCTCGACCGACCCGGTGCGCTACGCCCGCAACGCGGCGGCCGCCCACGCGGTCGGCGCGGGCGCGGTCGGCGATCCGACCATCGCCTGGCTCGCCTCGGCCTACCGGGCGATGCGCCGGCTGGAAGACCCGGCCCTGATCCGGCGGATCCGCACGCCCTGCCTGATCGTCGCGGCGGGGGCGGACCCGGTGTGCGGCACCCCGGCGATCGAGCGCTTCGCCGCCCGGCTCAAGACCGGGCACCTGATCGTGCTGCCCGGCGCCCGCCACGAGATCCTGACCGAGTGCGAGGCGATCCGCGCCGATTTCTGGGCGGCCTTCGACGCCTTCGTGCCCGGCCACGGGGCTCGGGCGGCGGCCGAGGAGCCCCGGGCCGGGGCCGTCGCTTGAGTGCGAGGCCCTGATACGGTTTCCGGTTGATGACCTCGGCTCTCCTGCGTCATCGCGAGCGAATGCGAAGCGATCCAGGCCGCCGCCCTATCCGGAGGTGTCGCGCCCTGGATCGCCACGGCTTCGCCTCGCGATGACGCAGGAGAGCCGAGGTCATCAACCGGATGTCGTATGAGGCTCGGACCCTCACGGCTTGGTCACGGGTTGAGGATTCCCAGCGCCGCCTCGTGCAGCCGGGGATCGCCCGCGGCGACGATTCGTCCGCCGCCGGTGGCCGGGCCGCCGTCCCAGCCGGTGACGACCCCCCCCGCGCCCTCGACGATCGGGATCAGGGCGACGATGTCGTAGGGCTTGAGCCCCGCCTCGACCACGAGGTCGATCTGGCCCGCCGCCAGCATGCAGTAGGCGTAGCAATCGGTGCCGTAGCGCGACATCTTCACCCGTCCCTCGACCGCCCGGAAGCGCTCGGCCTCCTCGCCGGCCTCGAACAGGCGCGGATCGGTGGTGGCGAGGATGGCGTCGGCGAGCGCCTCGCAGCGGCGGGTGTGCAGGCGGCGCTCGCCCCGGGACGAACGCACGCTCGCGGTCTTGCCGTCGCCGAGGAAGCGCTCGCCGAGATAGGGCTGGTGCATCAGGCCGCGCACCGCCGCGCCGTGATGGGTGAGCCCGATCAGCGTGCCCCAGGTCGGCAGGCCGCCGATGAAGGCGCGGGTGCCGTCGATCGGGTCGAGCACCCAGACGCATTCCGCATCCGCCCGCTCCGAGCCGAATTCCTCGCCGAGGATGCCGTGGGTGGGGAGCCGGTCCTTGATCATCCGCCGCATCACGGCTTCCGCGGCGCGGTCGGCCTCGGTCACGGGGTCGAAGGCGCGGCCCGTCCCGTGGGACTTGTCGTCCAGGCCGAAATGCGCCCGGAAGAACGGCAGGATCGCCGCTCCGGACTGGGTGGCGAGGTCTTCCATGAACCGGGCGAGATCGACGACGCTCATCGAGGGGCAGCCTCCCTGTGACCACCGACGACGAAGCCGCCGGGAGGCCGCCGCGTCAAGCCGGCTCGGGTTGCGCCAGGGCCATCGCTCGAAGCCGCTTGAGCGGCTTCGCGGCGCGAAGAGCGCCGCGCGGAGCGGGTTTGTCAGGACATTCGTCCTGACAAACATCGAGCGGAGCGAAAGCCCAAGGGGCCGAGATGTCCGCGGAGGCGGGCGCCGGCGACTGAGGCTGGCTAAGGAACCCAGGGCCATCGCTTCAAGCGATGGCCCTGGGCTGCGCCTGCCGCGGGGGCGTGGCCGCGTCGCGGCGTTCGGGGGCGTTGGCGCCGCCCCCGTGACGGGCCATGGCCAGGATCGTCTCGATCAGGGCGCGCAGGGAGGTGACGTGGTCGTCCGCGCCGAGCTTGGCACGGAGAGCCTCGTCGGAGAGCACCGCTTCGTCGAGGCGCCACAGGCCGGCGACGACGGGCACGGCGTCGAGCTTCCGGCGCAGCCGCGAGACGAGGCGGCGCAGGTGCGCGGGCTCGCCCGTGAGCGCCAGCGAGATCACGCAGACCGCCTGGGCCGGCCCCGGATGCCAGTCGTCGATGCGCACCCGGGCGACCTCGGCGAAGGGCACCGGCCGCGTGCCGAAGCCGCGCTTGCGCAGGAGCTGGTCGGCGATCGCGGTGGCCGCCCCGTCGAGGAAGCCGCGGCCGGAGACGAGGAGCACCGCCCCGTCGGCGCGCCACGCCTCGGGCAGGGCGTCGGGATCGGGCTCGGGGATCGGGTCGCTCTTGCAGGCGCCCTCGCCCGCCCCGTCCGGGATCGGGCGCGCGGCCTTGTCGGACGCCTCCGGCAGCCGGTCCTCGCGCTCCTCCAGATCCTCCACCAGCGCCGTGATCGAGGCGCGGATCCCGTCCTTCTGGTCGGGGGTGAGCACGCCGCGGGCGGCGTCGCGGGCGGCGAGTTCCAGGCCTTTGAGCACCACGTCGTCGTAATAGGCCGAGAGCGAGCATTCCCGCAGGATCAGGTCGGCGTGCTCCTGCGCCTCCTCGGGGTCGTCGGCGAGCATGCGCTGGTAGAAGTTCTCGATCGGGGTGAGCGCCGGGCGGTTGCTGAACAGCACGTCCAGGAATTCGAGCCGGTCGACGTGGCGCCCGAGCACGACGAGGCAGACGGTGAGCGGCGTCGAGAGCAGGAGTCCCACCGGTCCCCACAGCCAGGTCCAGAACAGCGCCGAGACCAGCACCGAGAACGGCGACAGTCCGGTCGAGTGGCCGTAGACCAGCGGCTCGACGATCTGGCCGACGACGGGCTCGACGAGGGCGAAGAGCAGGAAGGTCGCCACCACCATGCTCCAGCCCGGATCGACCGCCGCCGCGAGGGCGATCGGCAGGACCGCCGAGAGGAAGGCGCCGATATAGGGCACGAAGCGCATCACCAGCGCGAAGATGCCCCACAGCACGGGGCTCGGCACGCCGATGATCCAGAGCCCGACGCCGATGACGATGCCGAAGGCGGAGTTGAGGGCGAGCTGGCCGAGGAAGTAGCGCGAGAGCCGCCGCGCCGCGTCGTCCATCGCCACCGTCGTGCGGTGGAGGTCGCTGGAGCCGGCGAGCCGGATCAGGCGGTCGCGCAGATCCTCGCGCTGCATCAGGATGAACAGCAGCACCACGAGGACGATGCCGGCGGTGGCGAGCGGCTGCGCCACCGGCGAGAGCACGGTGCCG
This sequence comes from Methylorubrum populi, assembly GCA_036946625.1. Classification (NCBI taxonomy): domain Bacteria; kingdom Pseudomonadati; phylum Pseudomonadota; class Alphaproteobacteria; order Hyphomicrobiales; family Methylobacteriaceae; genus Methylorubrum; species Methylorubrum populi. The sequence goes on along the minus strand of JAQIIU010000003.1, from coordinate 2,071,395 downwards.
GCGAGTTCGACCGGGCTCGGCCGGCGCTCCTCCACCTGCACGAGGACCGGATTCGACGGCTCCGGCTCGGTCCTGCGGGCGCTGTCGCGGGCGGCCTGCGGCCTGGCCTTCCCGGCCGCCTCCTTGCTCTCCTCGCCGCCCTGATGGATCGCCCGGTTGATGTTGGCGATGTAGTCCATCGTCCGGCCGAGCATGCCGGTCCGTAGGCCCTCGACCTTGCGCTCGATGGTGCGCTGGTAGCGCGGCACGTCCTGGGCGAGTTCGGCGACCTGCACGCCGATGACGGTGGAGAGCGCGGCGATGATCCCGGCGGCCAACAGCACCGAGACCAGCACCGCAAACGCTCGCCCCAACCGCAGGCGGCGCAAGAAATTCACCAGCGGGCCGAGCACGAAGGACAGCAGCACCGCGATCGCGATCGGGATCAGCACCTCGCGGCCGAGAGAGAGGCCGGCGACGATGATCGCGAACACGATCAGCGAGGAGGCGAGCGGGCCGCGGGGCGCCTCGGCGGCGGCGACGCGGGTCGGATGCGGCGGCGCGACGAAGCCTTCGCCGGGGGACATACGCTTCATCTCGGGCCGGGCTTCCCTGCAACGCGACGCTCAAGGCCGGCGCCCGGAGGCACCTGAATTCGAGAAACCGTGAGCGGGCCGGATTCGATCCCGCAAACTTCGCCGTGGCGAGGGGGCTGCGTCCGGATCTCCACTCGGAGCCTGTCCGATACGCCATCCGGTCGATGAGTTCGGCCTGTCCTGCGTCCTTGCGAAGCCGTGACAAACCAGGGCGCGCCCTTTCCGGACATGCCCGCGCCCTGGATCGCTTCGCGGCCGCGCGCGAGGACGGAGGATGGCCAAACCCGAAGTGATCGATCGGAAACGGCATGACCGGGAACCTGCCGCCTGCCCCTCGGGATGAGGCTGCGAACAGGATCGCCGTGGTCAGACAGTCCCTCGGATCTCCCCATAGGGGCGCAGGGCAAGGCCCGCCCGCTCCAGCCCCGCCCGCACCGCCCGGGCCATGGCCAGAGCCGCCGGGTTGTCGCCGTGGACGCAGACCGTGTCGATCGCCGCCGGGATGCGGCGGCCGCCCGGCGTGAACACCGCCCCCTCCCCGACCATGCGGGCGACGCGCTCGGCGGCGTCCTGCGCGTCGTGGATCACCGCGCCGGGGGCCGAGCGGGGGCTCAGCGTCCCGTCCTCGGCATAGGCGCGGTCGGCGTAGATCTCGCGCACCAGGGGCAGCCCGGCCCGCGCGCCGGCCCGCTCGGCGGGCAGCCCCGGCATCACCATCAGGGCGAGGCCGCGATCCACCCCGGCCACGGCGCGGGCCAGCGCCTCGGCCACGGCCTCGTCCTCGTTGGAGAGGTTGGCGAGCGCCCCGTGCGCCTTGACGTGGGTGAGGCGGGCGCCGGCCAGGGCGGCGCAGGCCTGGAGCGCGCCGATCTGATAGGCGACGTCGCGCTCGATCCGTCTCGGGCTCTCCTGAATCCGGTTCCGGCCGAAGCCGCGCAGATCCGGGAAGCCCGGATGGGCGCCGATGGCCACGCCCCGCGCCCGCGCCGCCGCGGCGGTCTCGACCATGATGTCGGGGTCGCCCGCGTGGAAGCCGCAGGCGACGTTGGCCGAGGTGACGATGTCGAGGAGCGCGGCGTCGTCGCCCATGCGCCAGGGGCCGAAGCCCTCGCCGAGATCGGCGTTGAGATCGATGCGGGCGCTCACTCGGCGGCCCGCACGGAAGGCGACGCCTGGGGCTGCGCTGCCCCGGAACTTTCGTCGTCCGATGGCGGCTTGCGCCGCATGACGACGCCGTAGCCCTCCTCGTCGTCGCCGATGAAGCGGATGCCCTCCCCTTCGAGCACCGAGCGGATCGCGGCGAGCGTCCTGGTCCGCGGTGCGACCTGATCGCTCTCGATCATGTTCAGGGTCACGGCGGAGATGCTGGCGCGGCTCGCCAGAACCCCTTGGGTCCATTTGAGAAGGCCGCGTCCGGCGCGGATCTGGGCAGGGGTGATGGCGGATGGGATCATGAGGCGGGAGATGGGCGAAGCTGAAAGAATTTTCAAGTTTGCGGTTGACGCAGACGGGGCGGGCCCGTATCCCCGGCCCATCGGTTCGGCCGGACCGGAGAACGGGCGTGACCGCTTGCCCGCATGGGAAGGTCCTCGCCCGTTCGCGCCACGTCCGGTTCACGACTCGAAAAGATCACCGGCGCGGGCCGGTCGGCGTTCGGTTATCACCTGTCCCGTGAAGCCCCGATCGCCCCTTCACACGTCCGCGTCTCCCGTTGGCCCCGCCTCGACGGAGCAAGGCATGAAACACGACGACCTCAGCGTCGCCGCTTTCGCCCGTCCAGGGTCCGAGCGGCCATGGTCGATGCGGCCGTATCCGGTCGCACGCGCGATCGTCGGCCACGCGGGCCGATAGCGGACGGTTATCTCAGGGAATCGAACGCCTGACGCCTCCGGGCGGAGGGCTCGGTTGTCCGCAAGGACATGCCCGTCCGCACCCCCATGCCCGCGTGGCCGCCGCTCCGGTTCGGCCGTGAATCCCCCCATCCCCATCCCCATCCCGGCGGTCCCTGCGGGCCGAACGGACACGGTTACCGGTCAGAGCGCCGCGGCACCCGCCGCGGAGGTCGCGGATTCGAGCTCCGCCGGGCGTCACGCCCGTAGCTCAGGAAAACCCGTCCCCGACATCCACGACCGCGGGGCCGTTCGCGGCAAGGTTGTCATTCTTCATGAGGGGGTCGCGGGTTCGACTCCCGCCGGGCCGATGGAGGCAGGTGATCGTCGGCCGGAAGGCCGGGTTCGAATCCCACGGGGCCGCGAGGTCCGATGCCTGGGTGGCGGACGGGCGACGCACGCCGCGAGAGCGGGTTCTCTGTCTCTCCCACCATGCCCGCACGGCCGCTGGAACGATGAGAAGAATTCGGCCGCGCGGGCCGGATTGCGAGGATGATCTGGTCCTGGGGTTCGAATCCCGAACGTCGCAAGGCATTGGAGCCCCTCGCAACATCCACGACCGCGCGGCCGCAACGAGCCTCGGGGCAAGTCCCAAAAAAACCCCGCGGAGAAAGGAGCGAGCGATGTTGAACGATGGAAAGCTGTTCTCGCTCCGGCGCACCCCGCAGTCGGAGCCGATCCTCCGCACCGTGCCGAACTCGGCCGGCGGCCACGCCTTCGCGGTCAGCGACTGGGCGCGGCTCGACCGCTTCCTCGTGCTCGGCGCGGAGGGCGGCTCGTACTACGCGGGCGAGCGGCCTCTCTCCCGGGAGAACGCGGTCGCGGTGATGCGCTGCATCCGTGAGGACGGGGCGCGAGCGGTCGCGGCCATCGTCGCGGTGAGCGAGGAGGGCCGCGCCCCGAAGCAGGATCCGGCGATCTTCGCCCTCGCGCTCGCGGCCTCCGCGGACGCCGAGGCGACCCGCCGGGTGGCGCTCGCCGCCCTGCCCCGGGTCTGCCGCACCGGCACGCACCTGTTCCAGTTCGCGGGCGCCGTCGAGGCGATGCGCGGCTGGGGCCGGGGCTTGCGGCGGGCGGTCGGCGACTGGTACCGGGCGCGTCCGGTGGAGGCGCTCGCCTACCAGGCGGTGAAGGTCCGCGCCCGCCAGGGCTGGTCGCACCGCGACCTCCTGCGGCTGGCCCATCCGGAGACGGACGAGCCGGCCCGGAAGGCGCTGTTCGACTGGATCTGCCGCTGGACGCTGACCGAGGAGACCCCCGCCCTCGTCCACGCCTTCGCCGCGGTGCAGGCGGAGGGCGTCGACGGGGCCTTCGCGGCGGCGCAGGTGCGCTCGCACAACCTGCCCTGGGAGGCGCTGCCGACGGGGCTGCTCACGAGCCGCGCGGTGAACGAGGCCCTGATCGAGCGCATGCCGGTCGGCGCCCTCGTGCGCCAGCTCGGCCGGCTCACCGCGGCGGGGGCGCTCGCGCCCTTCACCGCGGCGACCGAGCACGTGGTCGGCGTGCTGTCGGACCGGGAGCGCCTGTTGAAGGCGCGCCTGCACCCGATGGCACTGCTGGTGGCGCTCAAGACCTACGCGTCCGGGCGCGGCCAGCGCGGCCGGCTCTCCTGGGAGCCGGTGGCGGCCGTCGTCGAGGCGTTGAACGCGGCGTTCTACACCGCCTTCGCGGCGGTGGAGCCCACGGGCAAGCGCCTCGTGCTCGCCCTCGACGTGTCCGGCTCCATGGGCTGGGGCAGCGTCGCGGGCTCCGCGCTGACGCCCCGCGAGGCGGCGGCCGCGATGGCGCTCGTCACCGCGGCGACCGAGGAGCACTGGCAGACGCTCGCCTTCACCGCGGAGGACGGGCGCGACTGGCAGGCGGGCGCGGCCCTCACCACGCTGCCGATCGGGCCGTCGATGCGGCTCGATCAGGCGGCGACCGTGGCGGACGGGCTGCCTTTCGGGGCGACCGACTGCTCGCTGCCGATGCGGTGGGCGCTGGAGCGGGGCGTGAAGGCCGACGCGTTCGTGGTCTACACGGACTCGGAGACCTGGGCCGGCCCGGTCCATCCGGTCGAGGCGCTGCGGGCATACCGGGAGAAGACCGGGATTCCGGCCAGGCTCGTGGTCGTGGGGCTCGTCTCCAACGGCTTCAGCATCGCCGACCCGGACGATGCCGGAATGCTCGACGTCGTCGGCTTCGACACGGCGGCGCCCGCGCTGATCGCGGATTTCATCCGCGGATGACGAAGAGGGGCGGACGGCTCGCCGTGGGCCGCCCGCCCCGCCCGCGACGGTTTCCCGTCGCACGCTTCGGTTCCGCACGGAGCCCCTCTCCCCGCGTGCGGGGAGAGGGGGACATCCGATCGGATCACCGGAAACGGGACGACACCGCAAGAAGACGGAGCGGCACCATGACCGCGATCGACGGACGCGATCCCATCGCCTCGGGCTTCCGGCCGGGCGCGTGGATTCAGGCGGGCGGCTTCCATCGCCGACGCGATGCGCGCGGAGGGCGCCGACGACGCGGCGATCCTCGCGCATCTGCGCGACGTCGAGCCCTCGGCCGACCCGATCCCGATGCGCACGAACGGGCTCGAGTTCGGCGTCCTCCTCGACGCCGGGACGGTAAGCCGAGCGGGCGAACGCGGCCGCCGTGATCGCTCACATGGACGCGCTGATGCGGGGGGAGGCCGACGCGCCGTGGCGGCGCATGGCGGCGGAGAAGCGGGTGAAGGCTGCCGCGGACGGTAAGTGAGGGCGGCGCCGGGTGGGAAGCCCGGCGCCTCCTGTCGCGCTGTCGTTGCGGGTTTCCGCAATCGTTCCTACAAACGCGACATGGCTTCTTCGCGACCATCGACCAGCCTCACCATCCGCGATCCCGGCGGGACGCTTCGGGAGCGGCTGCGCGTGCGGGCGGCTCGGAGCGGTCGTTCCGTGGAGGCGGAGGCTCAGGCGATACTTCAGGACGGCCTGCGCGTGGAGGACGGCACCGGTCTCGATCTCGCGGCGGCGATCCGCCGCCGCGTGGCCCATCTCGGCGGCATCGAACTCGACGAGCATCCGGTCGTGACGCTCCGCGATCCGCCGTGTCTCGAGGAATGATCGTCCTCGACACCAACGTCATCTCCGAGTTGATACGGCCGGTCCCTGATCCGCGCGTTCTCGGCTGGCTCGCCGTTCAGCCACGATCCGCGCTTTAATACGACGAGCATCAATCGAGCCGAACTTCTCTACGGGTCCGCCCTCTTGCCCCTGGGGCGCCGTCGGGATGGGATCCGTGCGGCTGTCACGGCAATCTTCGAAAATGAATTCGCCGGACACGTCTTGCCGTTCGATGATCGCGCCGCGGATCATTATGCCCGGATCGTCTCGCTACGGCGTGGGATGGGGCGACCGATCGAAGGGTTCGATGCGTTGATTGCCGCGATCACCGCCGCGGCAGGATTCCGTATCGCGACCCGGGACATCGGAGGGTTTTCGGGCTGCGGCATCGACGTGATCGATCCTTGGCAAGCGGCATGATACGACATCCGGTTGATGAGTTCGGCCTCTCCTGCGTCATCGCGAGGCGAAGCCGTGGCGATCCAGGGCGCGCCCTTTCCGGACCTGTCGCGCCCTGGATCGCTTCGCGGCCGCTCGCGATGACGGAGGGGGGCCAAACCCGAAGCGATCAAGCGGAAACGGTATGAGACGTTGGCAGGTCATCTACACCGCCACCGCCATCGCCGCCTGCTCCCCCACCCCGAAAACCCGCTTGTAACGCTCCACCTCCGCCGCCGGCCCCTGCGCCTTGCTCGGGTTGTCCGAGATCTTCACCGTCGGGCGCCCCCCGGCTTCCGTCACCTTGCAGACCACCGAGATCGGGTCGAGCCGCCCCTCCGGCACGAGACCGCGGAAATCGTTGGTCAGCCGCGTGCCCCAGCCGTAGCCGATCCGCATGCGGCCGTGGAAATGCGCGTGGATGCGTTCGATGTCGTCGATGTCGAGCCCGTCGGAGAAGATCGCCAGCTTTTCGCGCGGGTCGCAGCCGCGGGAACGCCAGAAGGCGAGCGCCTCCTCGCCGCCCTCGATCGGCTCCTTCGAATCGATCCGCAGGCCGGTCCAGGCGGTCAGCCAGTCGGGGGCGTGTTCGAGGAAGCCGGTGGTGCCGTAGGTGTCGGGCAGGGCGACCAGCAGGTTGCCGGCATAATCCTGCTGCCAGTCGGCGAGCACCGCGTAGGGGGTCCGGGCGAGGGCGTCGTCGTCGCCGCCGGCGAGCGCGGCGTAGACCATCGGCAACTCGTGGGCGTTGGTGCCCACCGCCTCGACCTCGCGGCGCAGGGCGATCAGGCAGTTCGAGGTGCCGAGGAAGGCTTTCTCGCCCAACCCCTCCATCATCGCCTGCACGCACCAGTCCTGCCACAGGAAGCCGTGGCGGCGCCGGGTGCCGAAATCGGCGATCGACAGGTCCGGCAGGCGCTTGAGGCGCTCGATCTTCTCCCAGACCCGGGTCATGGCGCGGGCGTAGAGCACCTGAAGCTCGAACTTGCCCAAGCCGCGCAGCACCGCGCGGGAGCGCAGTTCGTTGAGGATCGCGAGTGCGGGCACCTCCCACATCGTGGTCTCGACCCAGGGGCCGTGGAAGGTGAGGGCCACCTGCCCGTCGCGCACCTCCAGCGCGTAGTCGGGCAGGCGGAAGTCCTCGAACCACGCCATGAACTCGGATGAGAGGATCTGGCGCTTCCCGTAGAAGGTGTTGCCGCGAAGCCAGGTGGATTCGCCCCGGCTCAAGCCGACCGTGCGGGCGTGGTCGAGCTGCGCCCGCAATTCGCCGAGGTCGATCGCGTCGGCCACCCGCACGCTCCGCGTGCGGTTCTGGATCGCGAAGGTGACGTCCACGTCGCGGTGACGGCGGAAGATCGTCTGCGCCATCAGGAGCTTGTAGAAGTCCGTATCGAGCAGCGACCGCACGATCGGGTCGATGCGGAAGTTGTGGTCGTAGACCCGCTTCGCGAGGTCGATCATGGGCCGTCCGTGTTCGGGGACAATCGCCCGAGCTTGGGGCGGATCGCTCCGGCGATCAACGCCGTCCGGTCCGAAGCCGCGTGACGAAAAAGGCGCCCCCGCCGGGGACGGGAGCGCCGAACGTCACTTGGATGGGCGCGAGGCCCGGTCACAAAAGAATCAGGCGAGGTCGACCTTCCTGGTCTCGGTCTTCGGGCTCTCGCCGGTGAGCGAGGCCTTCACGTAGCCGTAGAGGTGGACCATCGTGCTCGACGGGCTGTCCCAGTATTCGCCCTGCTCGGGGTGGATGCGGATGAGGCCGACCTCCGGGTCGCCCTTGCCGTTGGGGAACCACGTCTTGAGGCTCTCCTGCCACTTCTCGTCGATCAGCCTCTGGTCGCGGATCACCTCGGCCTTGCCGGCGATCGAGACGTAGGTCTGGCTCGACGGGTCCGCGTAGGCGAGGTTGACCTGGTTGTCGCGGCCGATCTCGGCGGTCTTCGGGCTGTGCAGCTTGGTGAAGAACCAGATGTCGCCGTTCTCGTCGATCTCGTTGTTCCACATCGGGCGGCTGTTGAGGGTGCCGTCCGGGTCGGCCGTGGTCAGCATCGCGACCTTGACGTCCCGGGTCAGCTCGAAGAGCCTCTTCGCACCCTCGTGGTCGCGATGGTTGCCCTGGTGCATGGAATCCTTACTCCGTTGTCGGCGATCGTGTGAGCCGGGCCGGCCGAGGCCGACGGCGGTCCGCCGTCCGGCGATTGCCTCGACAACGAGCGAGGCCGGTCTTGGTTCAGGGCCCTGTTGGGGAGGTGCGCGCGGAGATGGGGATGAGGGTCGCGCTGCTGGCGGCGCTGTTGATCGCGGGCCTCGGGCCGGCCGCCGCCGAGGTGCGGTTCGGCCCCGGCGTGCGCATCGGCGGCCACGATTTCTCGAACCGCCGCTATCGCAGCGTCCATATCGAGCGGGTGAAGCGGCTGCGCGGGCCCGTCGGCTGCCGGCATGTGCGCCGCGGGTTCTATCGGCGCGGCGACGGCTCGGTCGTGCGCGGGCCGATGGAGACGTGCAACCTGATCGCCGTTCCGCCGGGGCGGCGCTGAGAAGGTTTCCCCGGACTGGCGTTTCGCGCGGGGGCGGTTAGATGGACGGGAGCGGGCTCGACCCCGCCCCGGCGCCCGATGGAGCTTCGCGTCTTGGCCATCACCCGCGACGACGTGCTGAAGGCGCTCTCGACCGTGACGGTCGATCGCGGCGGCACCACCCTGCCCGGCTCCGGCCGGCTCTCGCAGGTCGTGATCGACCCGGGCGACCGGGTGATGTTCTCGATCCTGATCGATCCGAGCGAGGCCGAGCGCTTCGAGCCGGTGCGCCGCGAGGCGGAAGGCCGCGTTCTGGCGATTCCGGGGGTGTCGAGCGTGCTGGCGAGCCTCACCGCCGAGCGCGGGCCCGCCACCCCCGGCCCCGCCACCCCCGGCCCCGCTCCTGGCGCGCCGCGCCGGTCCGGCGGTCCGGCCGCCCCGCCGCGCCAGGGCGACGCCCAGGGCAACGCTTTGCCGGGCGTGCGCCACATCGTGGCGGTGGCCTCCGGCAAGGGCGGCGTCGGCAAGTCGACCACCGCCTGCAACCTCGCCCTGGCCCTGAGCGCGCAGGGGCTGCGGGTCGGCCTGCTCGATGCCGACATCTACGGCCCCTCGGTGCCCAAGCTCCTGGGCCTCTCCGGCAAGCCGCGGGTGATCGAGGGCAAGGTGCTGGAGCCGATGCAGGCCTACGGGCTGAAGGCGATGTCGATCGGCTTCCTGATCGAGCCGGAATCGGCGATGATCTGGCGCGGGCCGATGGTCCAGTCGGCGATCACCCAGATGCTGCGCGACGTGGCCTGGGGCGAACTCGACGTGCTCGTGGTCGACATGCCCCCCGGCACCGGCGACGCCCAGCTCACCATGGCCCAGGCGACGCCGCTCTCGGGCGCGGTGATCGTCTCGACCCCGCAGGATCTGGCGCTGATCGACGCGCGCCGCGGCGTGACCATGTTCCGCAAGGTCTCGGTGCCGATCCTCGGCGTGATCGAGAACATGGCGACCTTCATCTGCCCGACTTGCGGCGCGGCCTCGGCGATCTTCGGCCATGGCGGCGCCCGCCAGGAGGCGCAGCGCCTGGGCGTGCCCTTCCTCGGCGAGATCCCGCTCACCATGGCGATCCGCGAGACCTCGGATGCCGGCCGCCCCGTGGTCGCGACCGATCCGGACGGGCCGCAGGCCGGGGTCTACCGCGACATCGCGGGCAAGCTGTGGGGCAACCTCGTCGGCGCGCCCGCGGGCCGGGCGGCGCCGAAGATCGTCATCGAGTGAGCCCGGTCCTCGGCCTGACGGTTTTCGGAGTCATTCTGGCCGGCGGCCTGTCGCGGCGGATGGGCGGGGGCGACAAGCCCCTGCGCCGCCTCGCCGGACGCACCCTGCTGGAGCGCGTCGCCGAGCGCCTGGGCCCGCAATGCGGGGGCGGCCTCGTGCTGAGCGCCAACGGCGACCCGGCCCGTTTTCGCGCCGTGTTTTCGGGCGTCGTCCTGCCCGATCCGATCCCGGACCATCCGGGGCCGCTCGCCGGCATCCTGGCCGGGCTGGAGGCGGCCGCGGCGCTGCCGGGCGTGACCCATGTCGCGAGCGCGCCCGGCGACGCGCCGTTCCTGCCGCACGACTTCGTGGCGCGCCTCGTCTCGGCCGCCGGGACGGAGCGGAAGCCCATCGCGCTGGCGGCCTCGGGCGAGCGGCGTCACTTCACCAGCGCGCTCTGGCCGGTCGGCCTGCGCGACGACCTGCGCGGCTGGCTCGCCCGCGGCGGGCGGCGCGTCGGCGGCTTCATCGAGCGGCACGGGGCGGCCGTCGCCTCCTGGCCGGCGGAGCCGGTCGATCCCTTCCTCAACCTCAACGCGCCGGAGGACCTGGCCGCCGCCGAGGCGCTGCTGGCGGCCGGGGCGTGAGGCCGCGGCAAAGCGCGGATCGCGGGCCCGCGGATGTTGTGCGCGCGGGCCGTCATTCATATTTCAGCAACTGAAACGACGGCCTTTGGTCGGCGGATCGGAGCGGCCGCCCCGCGATAGCCCTTCCGTCTCCCCCGGCGCCTCCTTGCGGCGGGCGACCGAACAGAAGATCGAGAGAACGACGTTGGCAGACGACAACGACGCGACCGGCGCCCCCCCGCCCGCGACCGACATCAAGCCCGTCTCCATCACCGACGAGATGCGCCGTTCGTATCTCGATTACGCCATGAGCGTGATCGTGAGCCGCGCGCTGCCCGATGCGCGCGACGGCCTGAAACCCGTGCACCGGCGCATCCTCTACTCGGCCTTCGAATCCGGACACCTGCCGGAGCGCAAATACGTCAAGTCGGCCCGCATCGTCGGCGACGTGATCGGTCAGTACCACCCGCACGGCGACCAATCGATCTACGACGCCCTCGTGCGGATGGCGCAGGATTTTTCCATGCGCCTGATGCTCATCGACGGGCAGGGCAATTTCGGCTCGGTCGACGGCGATCCGCCGGCGGCCATGCGCTACACCGAGTCGCGGCTCGCCCGGCCGGCGATCTCGCTGCTCACCGACATCGACAAGAACACCGTCGATTTCCAGTCGAACTACGACGATTCCCGCGAGGAGCCGACGGTCCTCCCGGCGCGCTTCCCGAACCTGCTGGTCAACGGCGCGGGCGGCATCGCGGTCGGCATGGCCACCAACATCCCGCCGCACAATCTCGGCGAACTGGTCGATGCCTGCGTCGCGCTGATCGACGATCCGGGGATGACCATCGAGGCGCTCAACGAGATCGTCCCGGGCCCCGATTTCCCCACCGGCGGCCTGATCCTCGGCCGCGCCGGCACGCGGCAGGCCTACAATACCGGCCGCGGCTCGATCATCATGCGCGCCCGCTCGCATGTCGAGGAACTGCGCAAGGAGCGCGAGGCGCTGATCTTCACCGAGATCCCGTACCAGGTGAACAAGGCGACGCTGATCGAGAAGATCGCCGAGCTGGTGAAGGACAAGCGCGTCGAGGGCATCTCGGACCTGCGCGACGAATCCGACCGCGACGGCATGCGCATCGTGGTCGAGATCAAGCGCGACGCGATGGCCGACGTCGTGCTGAACCAACTCTACCGCTACACCCCGCTCCAGACCTCGTTCGGCGCCAACATGGTCGCGCTCAACGGCGGGCGCCCCGAACTGATGAACCTGAAGGACCTGCTCCGGGCCTTCAACGATTTTCGCGAAGAGGTCGTCTCCCGGCGCACCAAGTTCCTCCTGAACAAGGCGCGCGAGCGCGCCCACGTGCTGTGCGGCCTCGCCATCGCGGTCGCCAACATCGACGAGGTGATCCGCCTGATCCGCACCTCGCCGGACCCGAACACCGCCCGCGAGGCGCTGATGGCCCGCGACTGGCCGGCGCACGACATCGCCTCGCTGATCGCGCTGGTGGACGACCCGCGCCACCGGGTGGCCGACGACGGCACCTACCGCCTGTCCGAGACCCAGGCCCGCGCCATCCTCGACTTGCGCCTGCAACGCCTGACGGCGCTCGGCCGCGACGAGATCGGCGACGAATTGAAGAAGCTGGCGGAAGAAATCGCCGATTACCTCGACATCCTGCGCTCGCGCGCCCGCATCCAGGCGATCGTCAAGGACGAGCTGGCCGAGGTGCGCGCACTCTTCGCCACCCCGCGCAAGACCGAGATCGTCGATTCCGACTTCAGCGTCGAGGACGAGGATCTGATCGCCCGCGAGGACATGGTCGTGACCGTGTCCCATGCCGGCTACGTCAAGCGGGTGCCGCTCTCGACCTACCGGGCGCAGAAGCGCGGCGGCAAGGGCCGGGCCGGCATGGCCACCCGCGACGAGGACTTCGTCACGCGGCTGTTCGTGGCGAGCACGCACACGCCGGTGCTGTTCTTCTCCGACCAGGGACAGGCCTACAAGGAGAAGGTCTGGCGCCTGCCGGTCGCCGCCCCGAACGCGCGGGGCAAGGCGCTCGTCAACATCCTGCACCTGCAGAACGAGGGCGAGCGCATCTCCACCATCATGCCGCTGCCCGAGGACGAGGCGTCCTGGGACACCCTCGACGTGATGTTCGCGACCGCCAGCGGCAGCGTCCGCCGCAACAAGCTGTCGGACTTCACCACGGTCAACCGCAACGGCAAGATCGCGATGAAGCTCGATCCGGGCGATCACATCGTCCATGTCGAGATCTGCCGGCCGGACCAGAACGTGCTGCTGACCACCGCGCTCGGCCAGTGCATCCGCTTCCCCGTCGAGGACGTGCGCGTCTTCAAGGGCCGCGACTCGACCGGCGTGCGCGGCATCGCGCTCGCCAAGGACGACCGGGTGATCTCGATGGCGATCCTCAACGCCTTCGACGCCGCGCCGGAGGAGCGCGCGGGCTACCTGAAGATGCGCCGCGCCGTCATCGGCGATGCGGGCGAAGGCGAGACCGAGCCGGGCGAGGCCGAGGAGGGCACCGCCGAGGCCGCGATCTCGCAGGAGCGCTACAGCGCGATGGGCGCCGCCGAGCAGTACGTGCTGACGCTGTCCGAGCGGGGCTTCGGCAAGCGCTCGTCCTCCTACGAGTACCGCACCTCGGGCCGCGGCGGCAAAGGCATCACCGCGATGCGGGTCAACGCCCGCAACGGCAACCTCGTCGCCTCCTTCCCCGTCGAGGCCTCCGACCAGATCATGCTGGTCACCAATGCCGGCCAGCTCATCCGCGTGCCGGTGGACGACATCCGCATCGTCGGCCGCGCCTCGCAGGGCGTCACGGTGTTCAACACCGACAAGGCCGAGCGCGTGGTCTCGGTGGAGCATATCGAGGGTGAGGAAGAGGGCGGCGAGGAGGCGGCCTGAGGCGTGGACCGATCCCGCGTCCCCCGTCGTTCCGGGTTCCGCCGCGCGGCCCCGGAACGACGAAGCGCAAGGACTCGGCAGAGGATCGGTCGGGTTCCGTTCGCGGGAAAAATGCTCTAGGGCCGTTCCCGTGACCATCCGCACCGCCCTCTATGCCGGTTCCTTCGACCCGGTCACCAACGGCCACCTCGACGTGGTGCGGCAGGCCTGCCGGCTCGTGCCGCGGCTGGTGCTCGCCATCGGCGTGCATCCGGGCAAGGCGCCGCTGTTCCCGGCCGAGGAGCGCGCCGCCCTGCTGCGCGAGACCTGCGGGCCGCTCGCCGCGGCGGAGGGCGCGAGCCTCGACGTCGTCACCTTCGACGACCTCGCCGTCTCGGCCGCCCGGCGCTGCGGCGCCAGCCTGTTCATCCGCGGCCTGCGCGACGGCACCGATCTCGATTACGAGATGCAGCTCGCCGGCATGAACGGCGCGATGGCGCCCGAGGTCCAGACCGTGTTCCTGCCCGCCTCCACCGGCGTGCGGCCGATCACCGCGACCCTGGTGCGCCAGATCGCGGCGATGGGCGGCGACGTCTCGCCCTTCGTGCCCCGCCTCGTCGCCGTGCGGCTCGCCGCCCGCTTCGCGAAACCCCAGGCCTCCTTCCGAGCCCCCACCCAAACTTCGACCACGGAGCCCAAGCCCGCATGAATCGCCGCCACGCCGTCCTCGGTCTCGCCCTGTCCGCGGCCCTGTTCGCCGCTCCCGCGCGGGCCGGCGAGAACACCGTCACGCTCGACACCAAGGACGGGCGGGTCACGATCGAGCTGCGCCCCGAGATCGCGCCGAAGCACGTCAAGCAGCTCAAGACGCTGATCGCCCAGGGCTTCTACGACGGCCTGAAGTTCCACCGCGTCATCGACGGTTTCATGGCCCAGACCGGTGATCCCAAGGGCAACGGCACCGGCGGCTCCAGCCTGCCCAACATCCCCGCCGAGTTCTCCTCCGCCCCGTTCAAGCGCGGCACCGTCGGCATGGCCCGCTCGGGCGATCCGAACTCGGCCAATTCGCAGTTCTTCATCTGCACGGGCGACGCGGACTTCCTGAACAACAACTACACCGTGGTCGGCGTCGTCACTTCCGGGATGGACGTGGTCGACAAGATCAAGAAGGGCTCCAAGGCCAATAACGGCGCGGTGCAGGACCCCGACAAGATCGTGAGGATGACGCTCGCCGGAGGCGGCCGATAGCGGCCCGGCGTCCATCGCGAAGCAGGATGGGCCTCCTCGCGGCGGGCCTCGCCCTGCTCGCACCGGGCGGGGCGGATGCGTTCGGGGGCATTGAACCCTGGCGCACCCTGCCCCGGACCTTGCGGGGCACGCAGCCCGTGCCGCTGCCCGCGGGGGAGACGGGGCCGCCCCCGGCCGATACCCTGAAGGCGCTCTATCCGGCGCTCGCCGCCTGCTGGAGGGTGCCCGAGGGCCTGGGCCGGTTCGAGCGCGCGGAGATCACGGCGCGCCTGTCGCTGCGCCGGGACGGCTCGGTGATCGGCACGCCGCGGATCACCTTCGCCAAGACCTTTGCCAAGACGTCGTTCGCCAAGACGTCGTTCGACAAGACGCCGGGCGCTGCGAGGGCCCGGGAGATCCTGGTGCGGGCGACGCTCGACGCGCTCGCCCGCTGCACCCCGGTCCGGCTCACGCCGGCCCTCGGCGGAGCCATTGCGGGGCGCCCCCTGGCGCTGCGCTTCATCTACGACGGACCCAGAGGACAGGGAATCTAAGCCATGGCAGAGACGAACGAGACCATCGTCCTGGAGACCACCAAGGGCCGCGTCGTCATCGCGCTGCGCCCCGATCTCGCCCCCAACCACGTCGAGCGGATCAAGACGCTGGCGGGCCAGGGCTTCTACGACGGCGTGCCGTTCCACCGCGTCATCGACGGCTTCATGGCCCAGACCGGCGACCCGACCGGCACCGGCTCCGGCGGCTCGGAGCTGCCCGACCTCAACGCCGAGTTCAACGCCGAGCCGCACGTGCGCGGCACCTGCTCGATGGCGCGCACCAACTTCCCGCACTCGGCGAACTCGCAGTTCTTCATCTGCTTCGCCGACGCCCGCTTCCTCGACCGCCAGTACACGGTGTGGGGCAAGGTGATCGAGGGCATGGAGGTGGTCGACACGATCAAGCGCGGCGAGCCCGTGCGCGATCCCGACCGGATCGTGAAGGCGACCGTCGCCGCGGCGTAAGCCGAATGAACCCTCTCCCCACGGATCGCGGGCCTGCCCGGGATCCGCAAGGATCTGCCCAAGGCGGGCAGGTCCAGGTCGGGCAGGTTCAAGGCGGGCAGGCCCGACTCGGGTGGGGGAGAGTGCCTGCGGAGCAGGCGGGAGCGGGGTCGGCTCAGGTCTTTCCGGAAGCGGCGCTCCCCTCTCCCGCGGAGGGGAGCGGGATGATGCGGCGGCTCATACGACATCCGGTTGGATCCCTTCGGGATGGCGGATGTCGGCGTCGCTCAAGCGCCGCGCGGGCTTGCCGATACGGTTTCCGCTTTCATCAAGCGGAAACCGTATCACCCCTCCGGCGACTCCCTGAGCCCTGCGGCCTCCTCCAGCCACGTCAGGATCTCCGGTGCCCGCCAGGGCTTGGGCATGAAGGTCGCGGTGACGCGCAGGTCGCTCGGCTGGTCGCCCGCATCGCCCGAGGTCAGCAGCAGGCGGATGCGCGGCCAGGTCACGCCGATGATCCGCGCCAGTTCGAACCCGCCGATCGTGCCCGGCGTGCGCACGTCGGAAAACACCACGTCGATCCCGTCGCCACGCTGGTGCAGGATGTCGAGGGCGCGCTCGGCCGTCTCGGCCTCGATCACCTCGAAGCCCTTCTCTTCCAGCAGCTCGGCCGCGAGGAAGCGCTCGTCCGGCTCGTCCTCGACGAGGAGGATGACGGGCCGGCGGCCCGTGGGTCGTGTGTCGCTCATGACCCGTCACTCATGAACCCTGGCACATCTTCGAGAGCCCGCGCGGCGTGGCACGGCCCGTGCGTCCCGCGCGACATCCTCCGGCAAAGTCCCCGGCAGGCAACACGATAGAACGGTGGGGGCAAACGTCTGTCGTTCAACGGCAACAGCACGGGGATTTATTGCAGTGCCGGAGAGGTGCATGCGGTTTTCGCCGGGGCAAACCGATTCTGCCCGCGATGCGTGCAGGGCTGATACGGCTCACGTCCCGCCGATTCGGGCGTCAAGACCGTGGCCGGAACGAGACTCGCTCCCCAAACCACGCCCCCTCCCCGCTCCCTCGACGTGCCGACACCGGGGAGCCTCGTCCCGAACGGCGGCGCCGGCTTCCGGTGAAGGAAGAGGCGCCGGCCGACGGATTCGACCCGGACCGAGGTCGGGCCCGAGGCCCACGCAACCCTGCCCTTCGGCATCGGCGGGCTGGCGCTCGGGGCGCTGCACCGGATCCACGAGGGCGGTCCGCGCAGGCGCTCCGCCGTCTCTTTCGCCCCCCCCGCGGACTTTCACGATGTCCGCCTCACGGCATTCCGCCGCGATTCCATGCGGTTCTCTATGGACGGTCCTTGTCGGGATCCAGAGCGGACCGCTGAATGGGGCCTCGCTGGCCTTCGCGCGCGGTCGGCGGTATCGGTCCGGACCTCGCCGGCCGTGCCGGCCCGGCCGGAACCCGACGCGCGGCATCCCGGCCGCCCGTCAGTCCGTGAGGATTCGGAAGTCGCATTCGTCGGCGACGGCGACATGGACGGGATGGGAGGTTCGACCGGCGGCGATCCGGGGTTCGTTGCCGCGCGCCGTCCTGTGCTGGGCGGCTTGGCCGACGCGTCGGCGCAGTTCCGCCGGACGAAGGCTGCCCGCCGCCTCGGCGAGGCCGCTCAGGCAATGGACGCCCTCGTAGAGCGATTGGCCGAAGCCGTTCGCGGGCGGGGGCGATGCGCCGAACGCCTGATGATACCGCTCGAGGAAAGCGTCATTGTTCCGTGAACGGAGATTGGCAAAGTAGGACGAGGCCACGAACAGGTTCTCGGTGCAGTCCGGGCCGGTTGCGTACAGGATCGTTTCCTCCACGGCCGTACAGAAACGCAGGATCTTCGAGCCCAGTCCGCGCGCGGCGAACGTCCGGTTGAACATGATCGACTCGTGACCCGCGAGCCAGAAGATCACCACGTCCGGGCGCGCGCGGCCGATCGTCTCGACGACGCGCTCATAGTTCTCGTGTCCGTATGGAACGATGGATTCGCCGATGACGCTGCCGCCCCGCGCCGCGATTTGAAGGCGCGCCAGGAGAATCGACCGACGCGGCCAAAGATAGTCGCTGCCGATGAGGTAGAAGCGGGTCGCCCGCTTGTGACACATGAGCCATTCGAGCCCGCGCGCGACGAGGCCGGCGGTCGTCTCGCCGATCGTCAGGGCGGTCGCATCGGTTTCGCCCCCCTCGAACTGGGGTGTGTAAACCACCGGTATGCGGCCGCCGATCCGGTTCAGGAGGACACGGCGTGCCGAACTCTCGACCATCGTGACGATCGCCGCAACGCCGTCGAGATCGATCAGCGTGGCGGCCCCTTCGGCGGCGCTCGCATGGGTCGGCCCGGCATCGGCGACCACGAGCTCGATCGGCTGCCCGAGCAGGCCGCCCGCCGCGTTGAGTTCGGCCACCGCGAGAAGGGCCGAGGCGTCGCAGGAGGGAGCCCAGATTCCCAGGGGACCTTCCCTGGAGACCAGGAGTCCAAGCTTGAGAGGACGCGTTCGCATAGTCCGTCATCGCCCGGCGCAGAAATCGTATCTGCATCCACGTCCGGGCGCGATGGCTCCCCGGATCGCGGCTGGGATCAAGGTACGCAAGAACCGCGCCCCACGATATGTGCTCAACAGATAGGCAGTCGGTGCCCAAGAACGAGCCCGGACATTGAAATTCCAGATATCTCGATTTACAATAAACCGGATCGGCAATCGGATGCAAGGATGCGGAGCGTGCCTCAGTTCGACCGCATGGAAGACCAGCTCGCCTACCTGATCGCAAGCGTCAATCGTCAGTTGGAAGAGCAGTTGGAGGAAGGCCTGCGTCCGGATGGTCTGGCCATCGAGCAGTTCAGGGTCATCAATGCGCTGTCCTCCGCCGATGGACGCCCCATGCGCGACCTGGCCTCCGTCGTGTTCGTGGACCCGGCGACCTTGACGAAGATCATCGATCGCATGGTCGCCGATGCCATGGTCTACCGAGCACCCGATCCGAAGGACCGCCGCAAGGTGCTGATCTTCCTGAGCGGCAAGGGGAAAGCCCTGTATGCCCGGCATCGGAAAATGCTCGACGATCAGCAGGAGAGACTCGTCGAACGCCTGAGCGCTGCGAAAGTGACCGAATTCACGGCGTTGCTGAAAAAATTCGGCCTTTGACCCGTTTTCTTCACCGCGGCCCTTGCCGGATCGCGATGACGTCAGCGGCATGCTCGCCTCCGGATCGGCGTGAGGGGCGGCGCGGCGTCAATGCGCGTCCGCCGTTCGGGCCTGACGCAGGGCCGCGTCGCGCGCCTCGGCCGCGCTGCCGAGGCCGTTGAAGAACAGGTTGAGCGGCACCGCCGCGATCGCCGCGAGCAGGATGCCCGATTCGAGCAGCGGGTGCAGCGCGGCCGGCATCTGCCTGAAGAAGGCCGGCGCCACGAGCGGGATCATGCCGAAGCCGACCGCGACCGCGACGATGAACAGGTTGTTGCGGTTGCCCGAGAAATCGACCGCGCCGAGGATGCGCACGCCCGTCGCGCCCACCATGCCGAACATCACGAGGCCGGCTCCGCCGAGCACGCATGGCGGCACCGCCTCGACCAGGGCGGCGAGCTTCGGGATCAGGCCGAGCGCCAGCATGACGGCGCCGCCGACCACGGTGACGCGGCGCGAGCGCACGCCGGTGACCCCGACGAGGCCGACGTTCTGCGAGAACGAGGTGTAGGGGAAGGTGTTGAACACGCCGCCGAGCAGCGTGCCGAGCCCGTCCGCGCGCAGGCCCCGGGTCAGCCGCGCCTCGTCGACCGGATCGGCGGTGATGGCGGAGAGCGCCAGGAACATGCCGGTCGACTCGATCATCACCACGATCATCACGATGCACAGCGTCGTCGCCGAGACGGGATCGAAGGTGGGCCGGCCGAAGTGGAACGGCCTGACCGCGTCGAGCCAGGGGGCGGCGGCGGCCTTCGACAGGTCGACGAGGCCGAACGGCGCGGCGACGAGCATGCCCAGCACGATGCCGATCAGGACCGAGGCCGAGGAAACGAAGCCGGTGGTGAAGCGGGTGATGGCGAGGATCGCGAGGAGGACGAGGGCGCTGATGCCGAGATAAAGCGGCGCGCCGTAATTCGGGTTGCCGAGGCCGCCCGCCGCCCAGTTCACGCCGACCCGCATCAGCGAGATGCCGATCACCAGGATGATCGTGCCGGTGACGACCGGCGGGAACAGCGGCAGGAGCCGCCCGATCAGCGGCGCGGCGAGGAGGCCGAACAGGCCGGCGACGATGACCGAGCCGTAGATCGTCGTCAGGCCGAGCGCCGGGTTCGTGCCGATGGCGATCATCGGCGTCACGGAGGCGAAGGTCACGCCCATCATCACCGGCATGCGGATGCCGATGCCCGGCAGGCCCCAGCTCTGGATCAGGGTGGCGAGGCCGCAGGCGAACAGGTCCGCGCTGACGAGGATCGCGATCTCCTCCGGCGACAGCCCGAGGGCGCGCCCGACGATCAGCGGCACCGCCACGGCGCCCGCATACATCACGAGCACGTGCTGGAGCCCGAGCAGGCCGAGGGCGAGCGGGCGAACGTTTTCCCTCGCCGCCCGCGGCGGCCCGAGCGGCACCGGCTCCTCAGGCGCGGCCGATGCCGCGCTCGCTGCACGCCCATCCATGCGCGGTCTTCTCCTGCCCTCTCCCGGAGCGCGCCTCGTCCGGATCGAAGCCGGTGGGCAAGGCGTGTGCCAGAGCTCAAGGGCGCCTGCTGCCGTCCGCGGCGCTCGGCGCCGCGCGGATCGATGCCCGGGCCCGCCGCCTGCCGGAGCATCGTCCCGAAAGGTGGCGGCCGGCTCGTCCGAAAAGACGATGCACGATCGAAAACCGGGAGCCTCGTCCTGGATCCGATAGCCAGGACGATGCTCTAAGGTCATCTTCGTCCGCCGCCGGATCGGGGCGGAACCTGGCCGACGAGCGCACGATGACCGTGACCCTTTCCGCCCTCAACGCCGCGCCGCCGGCGGATTTCGTCGCGGCGCTCGGCGCCGTGTTCGAGCACGCGCCCTGGGTCGCGGAAGGCGCCGCGGCGGGGCGCCCCTACCCCACCGTCGAGGCCCTGTTCGCGGCGATGCGCGCCGCCGTCGAGGGGGCGGACGAGGCGCGGCGGATCGCGCTGCTCGCCGGGCATCCCGAACTCGCCGGGCGGGCGGCACGGGCGGGGCGGATCGCGCCCGACTCGATCGCCGAGCAGGCGGCCGCGGGCCTCGACCGGCTGTCGGAGGCCGAGTTCGCGCGCTTCGAGCGGCTGAACGCGGCCTATCGGGAAACATTCGGGATCCCCTTCATCCTGTGCGTCAAGCGGCACGGGCGCGCCTCGCTGCTCGCCACCTTCGAGCGGCGGCTCGGCTCGACGCCCGAGGTCGAGCGGCGCGTGGCCGAGGCCGAGGTGATGCGCATCGCCGCGATCCGCCTGAACGCCCTGGTGAGCGGAGAGGGTGGCCTGCGCACCACCGGCCGGATCTCGACGCATGTGCTCGACACGGCCCTGGGCCGGCCCGCCGCGGGGGTGGCGGTGGCGTTGTTCGAGATCGTCTCCGACTCCGAGGCGGCCTGCATCGCCCGGGCGGTCACCAACGCGGACGGGCGCACCGACGCGCCGCTGATCCACGGGCGGCCCGTGCCGGCGGCGACCTACGAACTGCGCGTCCGCCTCGGCGATTACCACCGCCGCCTCGGGATCGACCTGCCCGATCCGCCCTTCCTCGACATCGTCCCGCTGCGCTTCGGCGTGAGCGAGCCGGAGGGCCATTATCACGTGCCCCTCGTCGCCACGCCGTGGAGCTACCAGACCTATCGCGGCAGTTGACCGGTCGCCGGCGCGTCAGGGGCCGCTCGACGCCCGATCGACATCGCCGTCGATCATGCCGGCATGGGCCGCCCGACATGGGCCGCCACCACCTTCCAGCCGTCGGGAAAGCGTGCCCGATCTGCTCTTTCGATGCATGAAGGCGCGCCAGCCCGGCGTCCGCCCGTGCAATCGGCCGAGGGTGCGCTCCCGACAGGGCGAAGACCGTGTGTCCGATGCGCGGCATCCTCGTCGGGCACTCCGCGGTGCGCACGAAGTTCTATCGCACCGAGACCGCTCCGGCATCCTGTCCATCGAATGCGCAGCATGACCGGCGGGAAGGCGATCTCCATGGCGTCTTTTCCCGATCATCCGATCGCAGTGGGGATCGGACCATGAACTCAGCCGAATCGATCGAAGGTTCGAGGCCGCCATAGATTGCCGATCGCTTCAGGTCCGTCGTGAAAGTGTTGCGGATTTGTGACGTATGCTGCCGCGCCGGCGCCGATGGCCGATGCCTGCTCTGCGTTGGCACCCGCATTGCTGCCGCCTGGCCGCACGGACGGTCGGGGAGAACAAGAATGTCGGTTCGGGGGCTTGCGGCGGTCGCGCTGTCGCTTTTCACGGTCGGGACGGCCATCGCGGCGGATCTCGGGGACAAGAAGGCCAAGGCGCCCGAGGAGGTGGTGGCCAAGGAAGTTCCGTTCTTCCTCTTCGCGGACACGCAGATCAGCTACCGCTACCAGTTCCCGACGGTCACCCCCGGCATCCAGATCCAGCAGCCGGACGGCAGCTTCCGCTCGCGCGAGGCGCCCAAGCACATCCTCAACATCTCCCACGCCGATGCCTGGGCCTACGGCACCAACTTCTTCTCCCTCGACATCCTGCAATCCGGCTCGCAGTTTCCCGCCGGAACCACCAACACGCCCGGCGGCGTTCCGACCTTCGCCGATTACGGCAACACCGAAGCCTACGGCCTCTACCGCGGCACGCTCAGCCTGAACGCGCTCACCGGCACCAAGGCCTTCACGCTGCCGGGCCTCGTCAAGGAGGTCTCGCTCGCCTTCGGCTTCGACGCCAACTCGCAGAACGACGCCTTCGGCTCGAAGAAGCGCAACGTCGTCGGCGGCCTGAACTTCGCCTTCGACGTGCCGGCCGGCTTCCTGAACCTGTCGGTGCACGCCTACAAGGAGTGGAACCGCAACGGCTTCAACACGCAGCCCGACCGCGACCAGAGCTTCGATACGGTGCCCGAGTTCGAGATCGTCTACAGCCTGCCGCTGAGCTTCACCGGCCTGCCGCTGACGCTGGCCGGCTTCAACAACATCGTCCTGCCCAAGGGCCGCGGCATCAGCGACAATCCGGCGGCCTACGCGTTCAACCCGCCTCGGGGTCTCGAATTCCTGTCGCGCACCAACCTCGTTCTCGATCTGGGCAAGCTCGTCTACGACCAGCCCAACAGGGTCGATGTGTTCATCGGCTTCCAGTACTGGCTGAACAAGTTCGGCAACCAGGAGACGGCGACCTTCAAGGGCACCGAGGAGAAGAGCTTCCTCGCCGGCGTCGCCTTCCACGTCTTCTGACCACCCGATCGGATCCCGGGAACCACCCGGGCCCCGAACCGACAGGCCCGAGGAACGGGTCGAACCGAGAGGAACGCGAAGCCGGATGATGCAATCGAGCGCGAAGCCCCGCCGCCTCTGGATCCGCGACCCGCTGGCGATCCTCGCCGAGGGGGCCGGCGGCGGCCTCGTCGTCGAGGGAACCCGCATCGCCGAACGGGTGCCTGCGGGCGCCCGGCCCGCGGCGCCGGTCGACGAGACCTTCGACGCCGCGCGCCACGTCGTCATCCCCGGCCTCGTCAACACGCATCACCACTTCTTCCAGACGCTCACCCGCGCCCACCCGATCGCGCTCGACAAGCCGCTGTTTCCCTGGCTGAAGGCGCTCTCGACCATCTGGCCCAGGCTGACCCCGGAGGCCTTCCGGCTCGCGACGCGGCTCGCCTACACCGAACTGCTGCTCTCGGGCTGCACCACGGCCGGCGACCACCACTATCTGTTCCCGAAAGGCCTGGAGAACGCCGTCGACATCCAGGTCGAGGAGGCGCGCTCGCTGGGCATCCGCGCCTTCGTCACCCGCGGCTCGATGAGCCTGTCGGAGAAGGACGGCGGCCTGCCGCCCGAGACCCTGGTGCAGGACGACGACACCATCCTGGCCGACAGCGAGCGGGTGCTGTCGCTGTTCCACGACCCCGCGCCCGGCGCGATGGTGCAGGTCGGGCTCGCCCCCTGCTCGCCCTTCAACGTCACCAAGCGGCTGATGCGCGAGAGCGCCGCGCTCGCCGAGCGCCACGATTGCCGCCTGCACACCCATCTCGGCGAGACGCTCGACGAGAACGCCTTCTGCCTCGGCGCGTTCGGGCAGCGCCCGGTCGACTACCTCGAAGAGGTCGGCTGGATGGGGCCGCGGGCCTGGGTCGCGCACGGCATCCACTTCGACGACGACGAGGTGCGCCGCCTCGGCGCGGCGGGCGTCGGGGTGTGCCATTGCCCGACCTCGAACATGATGCTGGCCTCGGGCCGCTGCCGCACCTGCGAGCTGGAGGCGGCGGGCTCGCCCGTCGGCCTCGGCGTCGACGGCTCGGCCTCGAACGACAACTCCAACCTGATCGAGGGCGTGCGTCACGCCCTGATGCTGGCGCGGCTCACCTACCGGGCCGAGGACGTCGGCCATCTCGACGCCCTGCGCTGGGCGACGGAGGGCTCGGCGCGCTGCCTCGGGCGCTCGGACATCGGCCGGATCGAGCCCGGCCGCGAGGCGGATCTGGCGCTGTTCACCCTGGACGAACTGCGCTTCTCCGGCGCGCACGACCCGCTCGCCGCGCTGGTGCTGTGCGGCGCCCACCGGGCGGACCGGGTGATGGTCGCGGGGGCTTGGCGCGTGATCGACGGGCAGCCCCTCGGCATCGAGACCGGGCGCTTGCGCGAGGAGCACACGCGGCTGGCAAGGGCCTTGTTCGGAACGGCGTGATGTGTGCTGCGCCTCTCGCTCCGGAGGGCCCGCGGGAAGGGTCGACGCCGCTCTTCGGCGCCTACGGCATCGTCAAGCGCTTCGGCGACTTCACCGCCAACGACCATGTCGATCTGGAGATCCGCGCCGGCGAGATCCACGCCTTGCTCGGCGAGAACGGCGCCGGCAAGTCGACCCTGATGAAGATCCTGTACGGCCTGTTGGAGCCGACGGAGGGCGTCGTCACGCATCAGGGCGACGTCGTGCGGCTGTCCGACCCGGAAGCCGCGCGGGCGCTCGGCATCGGCATGGTCTTCCAGCACTTCTCGCTGTGCGAGAACCTGACGGTGGCCGAGAACATCGCCCTCGTCATGCCCGCCGCGCTGACCGGCCGGGCGCTCGCGGGGCGGATCGCCCGGCTTGGGGCGGATTACGGCCTGCATCTCGATCCCGCCCGGCCGGTCTGGTCGCTCTCGGCGGGCGAGCGCCAGCGCATCGAGATCGTGCGCTGCCTGCTCCAGGATCCGAAGCTCGTGATCCTCGACGAGCCGACCTCGGTGCTGACGCCGGGCGAGGCGGACGCGCTGTTCGCGGTGCTGGAGCGCCTGCGCGACGAGGGCCGGGCGCTGCTCTACATCTCGCACCGGCTCGACGAGGTGCGCCGCCTCTGCACCCGGGCCACGATCCTGCGCGCGGGCCGCGTCGTCGGCACCTGCGACCCGCGCGGGGAGACCGCCCGCTCGCTCGCCGCGATGATGGTCGGCGCGGGGGTGAGCGAGGTGCGGCCGAAGCCGGCCCGCGCCGGCGCCGCGGAGCGCCTCGTGCTCGAGCGCCTGTCGCTGCCCGCGCCGGGCCTGCACGCCACGCCGCTGCGGGACGTCTCGCTGACCCTCGCGGGCGGCGCGATCCTCGGCATCGCCGGGATCGCCGGCAACGGGCAGGCCGAACTGTTCGACGCCCTCTCCGGCGAGAGCCGGGCCCCGGTGCCGGGCGCGGTGCGCATCGACGGGCGGCCGGTCGGCCATCTCGGCATCAACGCCCGGCGCCGGCTCGGCGCCGCCTTCGTGCCCGAGGAGCGCAACGGCCACGCCGCCGTCCCGTCCATGAGCCTGTCGGAGAACGCGCTGCTCTCCCGCCACGCCACGGCCCCGCTCACCCGGTTCGGCCTGCTGCGGCGCGCCGCGGCGCGGGATCTCGCCTGGCGCGTGATCGCGGCCTTCGACGTGCGCGGGGCCGGCCCCGACCCGGCGGCCGGCACGCTCTCGGGCGGCAACCTGCAGAAGTTCGTGGTCGGGCGCGAGATTCTGGCCGAGCCGGGACTCCTCGTCGTCAACCAGCCGACCTGGGGCGTCGATGCCGCGGCGGCCGCCCGCATCCGGCAGGCGGTGCTCGACCTCGCCGGGCGCGGCTGCGCGGTGCTGGTGATCAGCCAGGATCTCGACGAGCTGTTCGCGATCGCCGATGCCGTCGCCGTCCTGCATGCCGGCGCCCTCTCGCGGCCCGTCGCGACGGGCGCGACCAGTCGCGCGGCGGTCGGACTCCTGATGGGCGGCGCCGACGAGCCGGAGGCCGGCGCGCCGCCGAGGTCGTCCGAGGACCGGATCGCCGCGCAGGCGCACCGGGCGGCCGTCGGGACCGGCCCTGTTCCCGGGCGCCGGGAAAACGGTGAGCGGGATGGGACGGAAGCGGAAGGGATGAAGGGAATGCATCGTGCGCCTTGATCTTCTCCCCCGCGCGCGCCGGTCGCCCTGGCTCGACCTGCTCGCGCCCGCGCTCGCCTTCCTCGGCGCGGTCCTGATCGGCGGGATGGCCGTGGCCGCGCTCGGCGTCCCCCCGGGGCAGGCCTTCCTCACCTACTTCGCCGCCCCCCTGAGCGAGGCTTGGTCGCTTCAGGAGGTGGCGCTGAAGGCCGCCCCGCTGGCGCTGATCGCGACGGGGCTCGCCTTCTGCTACCGCGCCAACCTCTGGAACATCGGGGCCGAGGGCCAGTTCGTGATCGGCGGCCTCGCCGGCGGCTGGGTCGCGATCGCCGCGCACGGCACGCAGGGGGCCACCGTCTGGATCCTGCCCGCGATGCTGCTCGCCGGCGCGGGGGCCGGCATCGCCTACGCGATGATCCCGGCGCTGCTGCGGGTGCGGCTCGGGGTCTCGGAGATCCTGACCAGCCTGATGCTGGTCTACGTCGCCCAACTGCTGCTCGACTACATGGTGCGCGGCCCCTTGCGCGATCCGCAGGGCTACAACTTCCCCCAGAGCGTCGGCTTCGACGACGCGGCCCGGCTGCCCCTGCTGATGGAGGGCGAGTCGCTCCACGCGGGCGTCCTCCTCGGCCTCCTCGCGATCGGGGCGGCGGCGCTCGTCCTGGCGCGCACCCTGTTCGGCTTCGAGGTGCGGGCGGTCGGCGCGAGCCCGCGCGCGGCGCGCTTCGCCGGCTTCTCGGACACGCGGCTGACGCTCTCGGTCTTCGCGATCTCCGGCGGGGCCGCCGGGCTCGCCGGCATCTGCGAGGTCGCCGGCCGGATCGGGCAGCTCCAGCCCGAGATCTCCCCGGGCTACGGCTTCACCGCGATCATCGTCGCCTTCCTCGGCCGCCTCAGCCCGCCCGGCATCCTGCTCGCGGCGATCATGATCGCGCTGACGACGATCGGCGGCGAGGGCGCGCAGATCGACCTGAAGCTGCCGCTCGACCTGACCCGGGCCTTTCAAGGGCTGCTCCTCGGCCTCGTGCTCGGGGCCGACGTGCTGACCCGCTACCACGTCCGGCTCGTGCCGGGCGGTACGAGCGCCAGGGTGAAGCCAAGGTGACGTCATGAGCCTCGACATCGTCCCCATGGTGCTCGTCACGGTGCTGACGGCGGCGACCCCGCTGGTCCTCGCCGCCATCGGCGAACTCGTCGTGGAGCGCTCCGGCGTGCTCAATCTCGGGGTCGAGGGCATGATGGTGTCCGGCGCGGCCGCCGGCTTCGCCGTCGCCACCCAGACCGGATCGACCGGGCTCGGCGCCCTCGGGGGCGCCGGCGCGGGCCTGCTGCTCGCGGCCCTGTTCGGCGTGCTCACCGTGGGGCTCGCGGCCAACCAAGTCGCCTCGGGGCTGGCGCTGACCATCCTCGGGCTCGGGCTCTCGGGCCTCGTCGGCGCCGGCTATGTCGGGATGAAGCGCGATCCGGCGCCGCAGCTCCACCTGCCCGGCCTCACCGACCTCCCCGGGATCGGCCGACTGCTCTTCGGGCACGACGCCTTCGTCTACGCCGCCCTCCTCCTCGTCGCGGGCGTGTGGTGGTTCCTGTGGCGAACCCGCGCCGGGCTGGCCCTGCGCGCCATCGGCGACGATCACACCGCGACCCATGCCCTCGGGCTCAAGGTGCGCCGGGTCCGCTTCCTCGCCGTGCTGTTCGGCGGCGCCTGCGCCGGGCTCGCCGGCGCCTATCTCTCGCTCGCCTACACGCCGTTCTGGGCCCCCGCGATGACGGCCGGGCGCGGCTGGATCGCGCTCGCGCTCGTGGTCTTCGCCTCCTGGCAGCCCCTGCGGGTCGCCGCGGGCGCGCTGCTCTTCGGCGGGGCGACCGTCCTCCAGCTCCACGCCCAGGCCGCCGGCCTCGGCCTGCCCGGCCAGTTGCTCTCGGCGGTGCCCTACCTCGCCACCATCCTGGCCCTGGTCCTGCTGTCCCTCGGCCGGCGCCGCGGCGGCTCGCGGGCGCCGGCCGCGCTCGGCCGCGTCTTCGCCCCGAGCCGCTGAAACGACCGGGACGGCGCGAGCCCGTCGTCCCGACCTCCTTCGGCTGCTTCGATCCCCACGCGCCGATCGAGGCCGGGAAGACTCCGAAGGTGCGGTTCCGCCGTTGCGGCGCCCTCGTGGCGCTTCCTCGTGATGTCGGACGGGCGCCTCGTCCACGAGACGCCCGTCCGCTGCATGACCGATCGCCGCCGATACCGTTTCCGTTTGACCCGCTCGGCTCCTCCACCGTCATCGCGAGCGTCGGCGAAGCGATCCAGGGCGCGACATCCCCGGAGAGGGCGGCGGACTGGATGGCTTCGGCTCCCCCTCGCAAGGACGGAAGAGAAAGAGGCCCTGCCCATACGTCCGAACGCATCGAGCGAGAATCGTATGATGATGCCGGCCCACTCTCCGAACCGGATGGCCCATCCTGGCCCTGGTCTTGCTCTGAGAACGCCTCGGCGTCCGTGTGCGGCGCCCGACAAGCCGCGGCGGGCAGCGCGGCCGATAGGGGCAGACATCCAATGAATGGCAGCATCGTCACGCGATTGGCCGGAGCGCTCCTGTGCGCGACGCTTGCGCTGGCTCCGGCGCGGGCGGCGGACAAGCTCAAGGTCGGCTTCGTCTATGTCGGCCCGGTCGCCGATTACGGCTACTCCTACCAGCACGACCTCAGCCGCAAGGCGCTCGCCGAGGCGCTGCCCGACAAGGTGGAGACGACCTTCCTCGAGAACGTGCCCGAGGCCGACAGCGAGCGCGCCATCGAGAAGCTCGCCCGCTCGGGCGCCGGCCTGATCTTCACGACCTCCTTCGGCTTCATGGAGCCGACGCTGAAGGTCGCCAGGAAATTCCCGAAGGTGAAGTTCGCCCACGCCACCGGCTACAAGCGGGCCGGCAACGTCTCCACCTACTCGGCTCGCTTCTACGAGGGCCGCTACATCTGCGGGAAGATCGCGGGCAAGCTGTCGAAGTCGGGCACGGTGGGCTACATCGCCTCCTTCCCGATCCCCGAAGTCGTGAGCGGCATCAACGCCTTCATGCTCGGCGCGCAGTCGGTCAACCCGGACATCAAGATCAAGGTCGTCTGGGTGAACACGTGGTTCGACCCCGGCAAGGAGGCGGAAGCCGCCAAGGCGCTGCTGGCGCAGGGCGCCGACATCCTCACGCAGCACACCGATTCCGCCGCGCCGCTTCAGGAGGCGGAGAAGGCCGGCAAGCTCGCCTTCGGCCAGTCCTCCGACCAGTACCGCTTCGCCCCGAAGGCGCAGCTCACCGCGATCGTCGACGACTGGAACGGCTACGTCATCGCGGAGGCCAAGGCCGTCCTCGACGGCACGTGGAAGAGCCAGGACACCTGGGGCGGCATCAAGGACGGCATGGTCGTGCTGGCGCCCTTCACCAACATGCCCGACGACGTGAAGGCGCTGGCCGAGGAGACGAAGAAGGGGATCGTCGAGGGCCGGATCCACCCGTTCCAGGGGCCGGTGATCAAGCAGGACGGATCGGTCGCCGTGAAGGAGGGCGAGCACGCCCCCGACCCGATGATCCTCGGCATGAACTGGTACGTGAAGGGGATCGACGACCGGCTGACGCAGTAGAAGCGGGCGCGGGTTCCCGAAAAGGAGGCGCCGCCGGAACGCTCGGCGGCGCCTCCTCTCGTTTCGATGCCGGTCAGGGACGCGGCGGCGGGGGCGGCAGCCGGCGCTCGTCGGCCGGGGGCGTCTCCACCGGCACGCCGGTGCCGGGCGGCGCCGGGATGGCATCGCCCGAGCGGATCGCCTCCCGCTCGTTCGGGACGGCGGCCGCCCCTTCCGTGCCGCCCGGCGCGGTCGCTCCCGGGCTGCCGGCCGGGGCGCCGGTCGATCCTTGGGCGAGGGCGGCGCCGCCGAGACCGGTGATGGCGCACAGCGCGAGCGCGGCTGTCGTGATGGGACGCATGGTGGCTGACTTTCCGATTGCGAACGGGGTGCGAGGGTATCGTCGGGCCCCGCAGGCTGCGGGGATCGAGTTCAGCGGTGCCGCTTCCTGTGGGAACGAGCGGCCTTGCCGCGCCGCCCGCCCGGGGCGGTGACGCGCGATTGGCCGGCCGGCGGCGTCACCGTGCCCTGCGCACGGGCACCCGGAGCCGTGGCGACGCCGCTGCCGAGACAGACGACTGCGACGAACCAAGCGAGGAGGGGGAGGCTGAGGCCGAGACCGGCCCGTTTCGCGCGCATCGTGGAAGGCTCCCACGGGGCCGTGATGGCCACCGTTTGCGCCGTCGTCGGCAGCAAGGGCCGTGCCGCTCTGGCCATCGTCTTGACGCACATTCCTTCGACGAACCGGTGACCGCTTCGTCGGACTGCGCTCTGATCGGCCGGCTCACCCGAGGACCGGCAACAGCAGCCGCGACGGCTGCTCGGCCCCGTGGCGCAGGGCGAGCACGATCACCTGCGCCTGCATCGCCGCAGCCGCCTCCGGGCTGCTCCCGGTCCCCGGATTGACGGCGAAGGCCGGCCAGGCGGCGGCCTGGAGCGACAGACGCAGGCGCTGTCCGGGCCGCAGCGTGCAGCACACGCCCCGCATGGCGATGCGCCGGGGTCCGGGCGCATCGGCGTCGGCGACCCGCAGATGGCCGGCGGTCAGGGTGACGGCGCGTCCGTCCGGCTCCACGAGGGAGAGCGTGGCGTGAAGGTCGTGGCTCGTCGCCGCGGTCTCGACGAACACCTCCGCCGCCACGCGGCCGGCGAGCTGCAGGGGCGCGGCGATCACCGGGCCGTCATAGACCGCGACGTCGCTGCGGTCGTCCAGGGCGGCGCGGTCCTGGTAGCCCGGCGGCGTTCCCCAGGGGCCGCCGATGACCGGCGCGGGGCGCCAGGGATCGTGCACGAGGCGGTCCTCGCCGGGCTCACCCGCCGCCGCCGCGAGCCGACCGCCCGCGGCGGTGGCGGCGAGACCGTCGGAGGCGAGATACAGCGAAGTCGGTTCAGGCTCGGGCCAAGCGGAAAATCCGGCCCAGCCGCGGGTTCCCGCGTCGAACAGCCGGACCGGCGGATCCGGATCCTCGCGCCCGAGCAGCACTTGATCGAGGAAGGCGACCGTTGCGGCATCGACAGACGTGACCGCCTCCGGCCCGAGATCGAGGCCGCCGACCCGGCGGCCCCAGGGGGCGTGGGTCCAGGGCCCGATCAGGAGGCGCTGCGGCGCGGGCCCGGCGCGGAAGGCCGCGTAGGCGCCGAGCGTGCCGTCGAGCAAAACATCCTGCCAGCCGCCGACATGCAGGCCGGGCACCGCGAGGTCGCGCCCGGCGAGGCGGCGGGCCGGTGCGATCCGGTCCCAGGTGGCCGGATCGTCGCCGAGCCAGTCGAAGTAATGGTGGTCGGCGGCGTGTTGCGCGAGGATCTCGGGCCGCGCCGCGACCGGTCCGCTCCAGGGCGTGCCGCGCGCGGCCGCGCCGAGCGCCGCGAAGGCGGCGGCATCGCCCCGGAGCCGGGCGACCTCGGCCCCCATCTGGCAGGCCCAGCCGATATTGCCGGCAAGCCCGAAGGCGCCGCCGGTATAGGCCCAGTCGTCGCGGATGCTCCAGCCGCCCATCGCCGGCACGACCGCGTCGGGCCGCTTGGTGCCCGCGCGCAGGGCGCCCGCCAGCGCCAGGAACTGCGTCACCGCCTGATAGCTGAAGCCGTAGGTCGCGACCCGGCCGTCCGATCCGGGCAGCTCCGCCGCCCAGGCGAGGGTCGCCGCGCCGTCCGCGGCCTCGTGCTCGAACAGGCGGAACGCGCCGCCGCTGCCGCCGCGGCCGCGCACGTCCTGCACGACGACGACGTAGCCGCGGGCGGCGTACCATGCGGGATGCGCCAGGGTCAGCGTCGAGGCGATGGCCCGGCCGTAGGGCTGGCGCATCAGCAGGACGGGATGGCGGCCGGGACCGGCCGGGCGCCAGAGATCGGCGACGAGGGCAACGCCGTCGGGAAGGGTCAGCGTGGCCGTGGCGGGCTCGGCGACCGGCAGGAGGGGGTCAGCGGCCATCGAAGGCGGTCCCGGAACGCAGCCGTTCGAGCGGGAAATCCGCGACCTCGCGCACCAGCCGCACCACGCCCGCCGCGGCCCGCTCCACCAGTTCGGCCCCCCGCCGCGCATCCGCCGCCGCCGCGTTGCCGCTGACGCCGGACGGGTGGAGATCCTGCGCCATCCAGCCGAAGCCGACGCGGCCCTCCGGGGTCAGCAGCCCGCCGGCCCGCTCCAGCGCGACCGAGAGCGGCACGAAGTCCTCCGCCCGCTCCATCCGCACCAGGTCGGGATGGAGCGCCAGCATCACGCTGGTCTCGATCTCGCCGCCGTGGATGCCGTGGCGCCGCTCGGCCTCCGAGAACAGGTCGTCCATCGGCGTGACCCCGCCCCAACTGCTGCCGACCGCGAGCATGCCCAGCCGCACGCGCAGTTCCCGCGTCACGATCTCCATCACCTGCGGCTGCCCGCCATGGCTGTTGAGGATGAGGAGGCGGCGGCCGCCGGCGCGGTGCACGCTCTCGGCGGTCTCGATCCACAGGCGCGCCAGGGTCTCGTGGGAGAGGCTGAGCGTGCCGGGATAGGCGTGGTGCTCGTTCGACTTGCCGACGGGGAGCATCGGCAGGACGAGCGCCGGCAGGTCGTCGGGCATCAGCGCCACCGCGCGGGCGAGGATGCCGGCATTGATCGCCGCATCGACCCGCACCGGCAGGTGCGGCCCGTGCTGCTCGACCGCCGCCACGGGCAGGATCGCGACGAGAGGCGCCCAATCGAGGCGCGAGAAGTCTTCCGCCGTCAGGTCCCACCACCAGCGCGAGGGCGCGCGCATCACGCGGCCTCCGCCGCCCGCTCGGCCGCTTTCCGGGCGAGGTCGGAGCGGGCGAGATCCGCCTTGGCGATCTTGCCGGTCGGGGTCATCGGCATCTCCGGCACGACGACGAGGACGAGCGGGGCGAGGTCGTAGGCGACCCGGCCGGTGATCGCGGCTTTCAGCGCCGCCGCATCGAGCGCGGCGCCGGGCTGGGCCTGGGCGAAGGCGACCGGCCGCTGGCCGAGTGCCGGGTCGGCGACCCCGACGAGGGCCGCCTGCGCCACGCCGGGCTGCGCCGCCAGCGCCTCCTCGACGTCGCGCGGATACCACAGGCGCCCGGCCACCTCGACGAGTTCCGCCCGGCGGCTGCGCAGCGTCACGCAGCCCTCGGCATCGAGGAGCCCGAGATCGCCGGTGCGCAGGTAGCCGCCGCGGGTCGCGGCGTCCGTCTTGTCCGGCTTGCCCCAGTAGCCGGCCATGAAGCCGCCGGTGAGCGCGATCTCGCCGATCTCGCCCGGCGGCAGCACGCGGTCGTCGGGGCCGAGGATGAACACCTCCTTGTCGGGCAGCGGCGGTCCGACCCGCCCGAGCTTGGCGTCGTCGGGCTCCGGTTCCGGGTAGCCGAGGCCGACGAAGCCGCCGAGCTCGCTCTGGCCGTAGCTCTCGACGAGCGGCAGGCCGAGGTCGTCGCGCCACGCCGCCTTGAGGGTCGGCGGCACCGGCCCGCCGCCGGAGAGGCCGAGGCGCAGGGCCGGCGGCGGGGCGCCGCGGCGGCGGGATTCCCGCAGCACGTCGTCGAGGATCGGCGGGTTGGCCACGAGGCTGGTCGCCCCGCGGGCGGCGAGCGCGTCGTAGCCGCCCTCGCGGGTCCAGAACCGCATCACGTTGATCGAGGCGCCGACGGCGAGCGGCGGCAGCAGGTTGGCGACGAGCTGGTAGGAGCTGGAGAGCGCGGAGGGGCCGAACGAGACGTCGCCCGGCCGCAGCCGCAGCCGCTCGCCGATGCAGCGGCAGGCCCGCACGGTCGGCTCGTGGCGCAGGCAGGCGCCCTTCGGCTTGCCCGTGGTGCCCGAGGTGTAGGAGAGGTGGGCGATGGCGGTCTCGTCGCCGGGATCGGGCGGCGCCGGCAGGGCCGCCGCCAGCATCTCCGGCAGGGACAGGGCGCCGCCCTGCGCCCCGTCCATGCACAGGCGGGCACGGACCGTGCCGACCGCCGCGCTGGCCGCGGCCACGGGTGCCTCCATGTCGTGGGTGTAGACCACCGCGCTCGGCGTGTGGTCGGCGAAGTAGTCGGTGAGTTCGTCGGCGAACTTCACGTTCACCAGGGCGGCGATGGCGCCGACCCGCCACGCTCCCAGCATCGCCACGATGTAGTCGAGCCCGTTATGGGCGAAGATGGTGACGCGGTCGCCCCGGCCCACGCCGAGATCGTGCAGGGCGCCGGCCATGCGCTCCATGGAATCGACCGCGCCGGCATAGGTCAGGCCGCGGTCCCGGTCGACCCAGTGGAAGGCGGGCCTCTCGGGATGGCGCTCGGCGCCGAGCGTGAGGAGACGATGCATCAGCATGGCGGGACTCCTGGCGTGGGGATGCGGGAGATCGTTGGCCTCACAGCCGCTCCATCCGCGCGCGCACCCGCTCGATGAAGGCGCGGCGCCGGGCGTCCGAGGCGACGTTCAGGTGGTAGAGCGCGAGGTATTCGGCCCGGGCCCGGCGCGCGGCGAACCAGCGGAGGTAGCGCGTCACCATCCGGCGGGGCGGGTCCTGCATCGCCAGCGCCATCCAGCGCGGGCGGCCGTAGGTGACGACGCCGACGATCCGCTCCAGCGAGTCGAGGGTCGGCCGGACATGCCGCGGATCGGAGAGGTCGAAGGCCACGCCCGGCATCATCAGCCGGTCGATGAAGCCCTTGAGCATCGCGGGCGGGCCGAAGCACCAGGTCGGAAACTGCACCACCAGCACTTGCGCCGCGCGGAGCCGCGCGACGTAATCCTCCAGCCCGCGCTGGTTCCGCGTCACGTCGTGGTAGGTGCGCCGCCCCTCCGCGGTCAGGACCGGATCGAAGCCCTCCGCGTAGAGGTCGAGCAGATCGACCCGGTGGCCGGTTCGCGCCAGGCCGTCGAGGGCGGCCGTGCGGATCGCTCCGTGAAAACTCTCCGGCACCGGGTGACAGTAGAGGTAGAGGACGCGCGTCACGGCGGTCAGGCCGGCTGAGGGGCGGGCGTGAACGTCCGCATCTTTCCCGGGTTCATCAGGCCCGCGGGATCGGTGAGCCGCTTGAAGCCGAGCTGGTCGGTCTCGGCCCGCTTGTGCCGGGTGCCGTCCTCCAGGGTGTAGACGTGCGGGTTGGCGATGGAGACGCCGCGCGCCTCGTGCGCCGCGATGATGTGGTTCAGACGGTCCGCGTCGGTGAACTTCAGGAGCGGGATGCCGGCATAGGTGAGCCGGCCGGCGAACTCGATGAGTTCGAGATGCGGCACGATCTCGTCGGGAAACAGCGCCGCCATCTCGGCGACGGTCTCCATCAGCCGGTCGGCCGGGTGGAGGCTCTGGAGGTAGGTCCAGCTCCGATCGGTCTTGAGCACCTGCAGCGTGGTGTGGTTCCAGGTGTATTCGTAGAGCGGGACGTGGCCCGGCGAGTCGTCGAGCGGCGTCTCCAGGGTGATCGTGCCGCCCTCCCGCGCCACCCGCGCGCGGAAGGCGGGCAGGCTCGCCTCCGCCACCATCGCGATCAGGATCGCCTGCCCCGGCGGGCACTGCGCCCGCAGCGGGGTGAACCATTGCGGCAGGGGCCAGGCGATCGGCGTGACGAGCTTCTTGGTGATCGCGGGATCGCGCCCGACCGCCAGCCCGCATTCCGCGGCAGCCAAAAAATCGTCGAAGGCGACGACGACGTCGATCCAGGGATGGACGGGCGCGAGCGGCATCTCCAGCGCCGTGACGATGCCGGTGGTGCCGTAGGCATGCGCGATGCCGTTGACCGCGTCGCCGGTCAGTTCCAGCACCCGCGGCTCCGGCTCCAGCGTCACCACGCGGGCGGCGCGGATGTTGCCGCGCTCGCGCAACTGGCCGTAATTGACCGAGCCGATCCCGCCCGAGCCGCCGGCGACGAAGCCGCCGATGCTCGCCGTGCGCTTCGTCGAGGGATGCATCCGGATCTCCTCGCCGCCCGCGGCGAGAAGAGAATCGAGACGGTTCATGCGGATGCCGGGGCCCGTGCGCACCGCGCCGTCGCGCTGCCACGCGACCCGGTCGAGGCCGGAGACGTCGAGCACCACGCCGCCGCGCAGCGGCACCGCCTGCCCGTAATTGCCGGTGCCGCCGCCGCGCACGGTGAGCGGCACGCCGTGCCGGGCGCAGGCCGAGGCCACGGCGATCACCGCGGCCTCGCTCTCGGGCTCGGCGACGAGGTCGCCGGACAGGCCCTTCAGCGCGGCGTCGAGGACCGGCGAGTACCAGAAGAAGTCGCGCGAGCGCTTGCGCACCCGGGCCGGCTCCTCGATCAGGGCGACGCGGCCGGACAGATCCGCCTTGAGGGCCGCGAGGGCTTCGGGAGAGGGCCTGCCCGCCATCGTCAGGCCCGCGCCGTCAGGTCCATCGAAGCGCGCAGCTTCGACAGGATGTACGCGCCCGCCTTGACCGGCTCGTAGCGCGGCGGGTTGGCCGCGTCGCAGCAGCTCGGCAGGCAGGCGACTTCCGACAGCTCGTTCGGCGCCGTGAAGGCGACCATGGAGAGCCGCGCGGTCGAGCCGGTCAGCGACCGGTCGGGGTTCGACACCCGGTGCAGGGTCGAGCGCCAGCGCTCGTTGGTCCAGCGCGCCAGCAGGTCGCCGACATTGATGACGAAGGAATCCGGCACCACGCCGGCCTCGAACCAGGTGCCGTCGCGGTCGGCGACCTGGAGGCCGCCCGCCGCCGCGTCCTGCCGCAGGATGGTCAGGCCACCGTAATCGTGGTGCGCGCCGTAGCGCATCTGGCCCGGCATCGGCGGCTCGGCCTGGTCGGGGTAGTGGACGAAGCGCAGCGTCAGCGCCGGATCCGCGAACCAGGGCGCGAAGTAGTCTTGCGGAAGGTCGAGCGCGAGCGCCGACAGCCCGGTGAGCTGCCCGGTGAGGCGCAGGATCGCGTCGCGCCACGCCTCGACGAGGCCGCGCAGCTCGGGCGGCTCGGCGGGCCAGATGTTCGGCCGCGCCGCTGTCTCCTCGCGGTGGGGCGCGTTGAAGACCAGCGCCTCGCACAGGTCGGGCGGCGTCTCGCCCTCGAGGGTCCGGGCGACGCTCTCGATGCCGACCGGCAGGTAGCCCCGGCCCTTGGTCTTCTCCGGCGCGGCGTCGCGGCTCTTCACCGCGAGGGGCTGTGCGAAGTAGCGCCTCATCGCGTCGTAGACGTCGTTCGCCAGACGCTCGGGGATGCCGTGGCCGACGACGACCGCGAAGCCCGTGGTCTCGAAGGCATGCCCGAAGGCCCGCCCGACACCCGCCCGCGCGGCGGCGTCGCCGTGGAGGAAGGGGGCGATGTCGACGATCGGGAGATCCGCCTGCCGCATGGATGCGCTCCGTCAGGGTTGGGCGAGGAAGTCGAGCGTGTAAGCCTGGCGGACGTCGAGCGAGGCCGGATAGAGGCCGGCCTGGGTCATGACGCCGAAGAACGAGCGCCAGCGCGCCTCCGTCATCGCGCCGAGGCCGAGGCGGGCCGCGTCGCCGCCATCGACGAGGCCGCGCCGCTTCATCTGGTCCATCTTGAAGCGGAACAGCGCCTCGCCGCCGGTCGGCACCAGGGCGAGCACCGCCTTCATCGCCGGCTCGTCATCGCCGGCCATGCAGGCCTCCCAGCCCTTCCGGCTCGCCTCGACGAAGGCCCGGACGATCTTCGGCTTGGCGGCGATGAAGGCGTCGGTGGCGAAGATCGAGGTGGCGTAGTTGTCGTAGCCGTAATCGGCCAGCAGGATCGAGACCGGCGGTTCGGGCAGCGCCTTGCCGAGCAGGGCCGCGTCCTCGGTGATGTAGCCCTGCTGCACCGCCCGCTTGTCGGCGAGGAAGGGCGCCGCGGAATAGGCGAACGGCCTGAGCTGGTCGTCGGTGAAGCCGTAGCGCGCCTTCAGGAACTGCCAGAACTCGTTGCGCGAGAAGCCGCCGACCATGATCGGCCGGCCCTTCAGGTCCTCCAGCCGGGCGACGCCCTGGCCGGCATGGGCCACCAGCGTCTGCGGGTCCTTCTGGAAGAACGCCGCCACGGTGCGTGCCTTGATGCCCCTGGCGACGAGGTTGAGCGTGGTGAAGCTCGACCCCATCCCGAAGTCGAGTTCGCCCGAGGCGACGAGCAGCGGCATGTTGACGTTGGGGTTGCCGGGTCTCAGTTCCACGTCGAGCCCGGCCCGTTCGTAGAGGCCCGTCGCCTTGGCCTGGAAGAACCCGCAATGCTCGGCCTCCGGCACCCAGTTGAGGCCGAACGAGACCTTTTCGAGGGCAATGGCCGGCGAGGCCGCGAGGGCGGCAAGCGTCGCGAGGAGAGCGGCAAGACGGACCATCACGCGACCCTCTCATGCGGCATCAGGGTCGGCGCCACCGGCACCGAGACCGCCGGCACCGCCTCGGACACCTCCTCCTCGCCGTGCGCGCGCAGGGCTGCCAGCAGGCGGCGGCGCATGATCATGCCGGGGCGGTCGGAAGGCATGTGGCTCTCGACCTTGCGGCTCATGTCGACCGTCGCGTCCGGGTCGGTCGATTCGAGGATGTCGCGGTCCTCCTCGACGATCACCGCATCCCAGGCGATGAGTGCTTCCGTCGAGCAATCCTCCTCGCGGTCGTTGCGGTAGAGGATCTGCGCCAGCCGGATCGTGCCGTCGTCAATCGGCGTGGCCGAGTTGAAGATGATGTGCCGCAAGCCCGACGGATATTCGATGTCGAGCCGGCGGCAGAACGGCACGAACCACTTGTTGCGCATGTGGCGCTTGGTGGTCGGCTCGGTGGTGCCGGTGATGCGGTGAGCCATCGGCGGGTTGGCGATGGTGATGATCGTCTCCGCCTCGAAGCCGTCATCGGTCTCGGTGATCTCGTACTTTTCCGGGATCGGCTGGCTGATCTGCCCGAACGTGTTCTGATGCACGAAGGCGAAGTGCGCGTTGTCGAAGGAGTTCTCCATCAGGCGCAGGGGCGAGGTCTTCCACACGTCGTGGAACTGCTGGATGCGCCGGTAGCCGGGCATCGTATCCTCGGGGATCTCGGGGATCGGCGCGCAGGGCTCCTCCAGGCAGACCCAGGCGTAGCCGTACTTCGCGGTGCAGTGGTAGCTCTTCACGGCGAGCCGCGGCACGACCTGCTCCGGGCTGAACTGCGGGATGCGGGCGAGCGCGCCGTGCCGGTCATAGGCCCAGCCGTGATAGCCGCACACGATCAGCCCGTCCTTGCACCAGCCCTTCGAGAGCTTGGCGGTGCGGTGGCAGCACCGGTCCATCATCGCCGCGGGTTCGCCCTCGCCGTCGAGGAACAGCACGATCTTCTCACCCATCAGGGTGAAGGGCTTGGGGCCGTCCGCGAGGTCGGACAGGCGCAAGGTCGCGTACCAGTAGTGGCGCCACAGCTTCTGGCGGGTCGTCAGCACGGGAGATCTCCTCGGATGATGCCCGGCGTGAAGCCCTCCGGCATTGTTTCGGGACGTGTGGGGAGGTCAGGCGCGCTCGGGATCGCCCCAGGAGCCGAGCGCGAGGCGGCTCAGGCCGCTCATGGCGAGGAACAGCAGGATGCCGGCGGCGGTGATCAGCGAGAGCGCGGCGAACATCCGCGGGATGTCGAGCTGGAAGCCCGCCTGGAGGATCTCGTAGGCCAGTCCCGCGCTGCGGCCTCCGGTGCCGGCCACGAACTCCGCCACCACCGCGCCGATCAGGGCGAGCCCGGAGGAGATGCGCAGGCCCGCGAAGAAGTAGCCGAGCGCGCTCGGGATGCGCAGGCGCATGAGCGTCTGGAGGCGGCTCGCGCGGTAGACCCGCATCAGGTTGGACAACCCCGGATCGACGCTGCGCAGGCCGACGGTCGTGTTCGAGATGACGGGAAAGATCGCGATGATGGTGGCGCAGATCACCAGCGCGACCTGCGTGTCGCGCACGAGGATGATGATGAGCGGGGCCACCGCCACCACGGGCGTCACCTGCAGCATCACCGCGTAGGGGAAGAAGCCGCGCTCGATGAAGCGGCTCTGCACGAACAGGAAGGCGACGAGCGTGCCGAGCACGGTCGAGAGCGCGAAGGCGATCAGCGTCACCCGCATCGTGCTCCACAGCGCCCGCAGCAGGTCCGGCCCGTTCTGGACGAGCGAGGCGGCGATCACGGAAGGGGCCGGGAACAGGTAGTCGGGAATGGCGAAGCCGCGGCAGGCGGCCTCCCACAGGCTCAGCATCGCAAGGCCGACGAGGAGCGGCGGCAGCGCCGCCTGGACGCGGGGGTCCCGGATCAGCGGCCTCTTCATGCCCGCGCCTCCGCGGTGGCGGGGTCGCTCGCCAGCGACGCCTCGGTCAGCAGCGCCGAGAGGCGCTGGCAATATTCGGCGAAGCGCGGAGAGCGCCGGAACGCGTCACCGCGGGGATGCGGCTCGTCGATGGTCAATTCGGAAAAGATGCGCCCGGGGCGGGCCGCCATCACGACGATGCGGGTCGAGAGAAACACCGCCTCGTAGATCGAGTGGGTCACGAACAGCACGGTGAGCGAGCGCCGCCACCAGAGATCCACGAGGTCGGCGTCGAGCTTGTTGCGGGTGAACTCGTCCAGCGCACCGAACGGCTCGTCCATGAGCAGGAGGTTCGGCTCGGTGACGAGGCCGCGGGCGATGGCCGCGCGCATGCGCATGCCGCCGGAGAGCTGGCGCGGATACTTCTTGCCTTTTTCGCCGAGCCCGACCCCATCGAGCGCGGCCTGGACGCGGGGGGCGGACTCGGCCTTCTTCACGCCGGCCAGATCGAGCGGAAGGCGCACGTTGCTTGCGATGCGCAGCCACGGCATCAAGGTGGCGTCCTGGAACACCACCGACATGCGCCGCCCTTCCGCGCCGACGCCGTTGAACCCGCCGCGCCACCACAGCAGGCGTCCGTCGCTCGGCTCGCCGAGATTAGCCACGAGCGAGAGCAGGGTGCTCTTGCCGCAGCCCGAGGGCCCGATCAGCGACAGGAACTCGCCCTCGCGCACCGTCAGGTCGACCGGGGCGAGCCCGCGGGTGCCGTCGGCGAACACCTTCTCGGCCGAGAGGATCTCGATGGCCGGCGCCGCGTTGGCGGCGGGCCGCATCGGCCGCTCGGGGGCCGGCGTGGAGACCGGAATGGGGGCCGGAGCGGCCGCCTCAGCCTGCGCCGCCCGCGGATAGGCCATCTGCGCGAGCGCCGCCATCGCGCGGCTCACTCCGCCCTGGCCGAGAGGACGGGCATGAAATCGAGGCTGAAGGCCCGTTTCCAGTCCGTGGAGGCTTTGAGCAGGCCCGCCTCGACGAGGTAGTCGTAGGACGCCTTCCAGCGGGCCTCCGTCATGGTGCCGATGGGGACGTTCTCCTCGCCGCCCAGCACCTTGAGCGCCTTCATCCGGGCGATGCCGAAGGCGATCTGGCCGTCGCTCATCTTCGGGTTGGCCGCCTTGATCAGGACGTTGGCGGGACCCGGATTCTCTATGTAGCTCTTCCAGCCCTCCATGGAGGCGGCCACGAACCTGCGCATTGCCTCCGGCTTGCCCTCGGCCAACTTGCGCGTCGTCACGATCGTGGTGCCGTAGGGCGGATAGCCGTCCTTGGCGAAGAGATAGAAGTTGACCGGAACGCCCTTCTCCTGCGCCTGGAACGGCTCCGAGGAGGGATAGGCCTGCTGCACGACATTCCTGTCGGCGAAGAAGGGCTGCAGGTTGAAGGTATAGGCCCGCACTTGGGCATCCGAGAGCGCGTATTTCTTCTTCAGCCAGGGCCACCACGCGGTCATGCCGGCGGAGGAGACGAGGATCGTCTTGTCCTTGACGCCCGCGAGCGCGGTCACGTCGTCGTGGGTCATCATCCCCTGGAGGTCGTACTGGAACGAGGCCGCCACGGTCACTGCGGGCAGGCCCTTCTCGACCGCCTGGAGCACTTGGATGTCGTAGCCCATGATCGCGTCGGCCTCGCCCGCGAGCATGAGCTGCATGCCGTTGACCTGCGGCCCGCCCATGCGGATCTCGACGTCGAGCCCGGCCTTCTCGTAGAGGCCGGTGGCCTTGGCTTGGTAGAAGCCGCCGTGTTCGGCCTGGGCGTACCAGCTCGTCAGGAAGACGATCTTGTCCGCCGCCTGCGCCGGCCCGGCCATCGCCAGGGTGCCCGCCAGAAGGGTGGAGGCCCCCGTATCGAACCTGAACGACCGCATCGGTGATGGTCCCCCGCCGCGTTGCCCGGGACGGTTTCCTCGACGCATGGACCGTGCCGCGTCGGACCTGTCCGGACTGCCCGACACCAGGGAAGCGGAAGCAGTGCTGCAGGAAAAGCATCGTTTTCCGCGCGCAACGCTCGCAAAATCCGCACGTTGCCGCATGGCTGTGCGCTTGGTGAAGCGTTCGGCGCCGCCGTGTTCCGCCCTGCCTGGGGCGCGGTCCGCGCGCGACCGGACAAGGGGAGTTGGCAAGCTCCCTGCAAAACGCCGCCGACGCGTTGCGCCGAGGGTGCGCGACGGGACGCGGGCGGAGGCGCACCTCCATGCTGCATCATCGCCTGCTGGGATACCTCGACGAGGTGGCCCGCAGCGGCTCGATCCGCCGGGCGGCCACGCGCCTCAACGTCGCGTCGAGCGCCGTCAACCGTCAGATCCTCTCGCTGGAGGAGGAGATGGGGACGCCGCTGTTCGAGCGGCTGCCGCGAGGCCTGCGTCTCACCGCGGCGGGCGAGGTGCTGGTGCGGCACGTGCGCGACACGCTGAACGGCCACGAGCGCATGCTGGCGCAGGTCGCCTCGCTCAAGGGCCTGACCCGCGGCGAGGTGACGGTGGCGACGATGGCGAGCATCGCCGCCGGGGTGCTGCCGGGGGTGATCCGCACCTTCCGCGAGACTCATCCCCGCATCGTCGTCAAGGTTCTGGTCCTGCCGGTCGATCAGATCGCCGCCGCCCTGCTCGCGGGCGAGGCCGACCTCGCTTTGGCCTACCGGCTCCCGCCCGATCCGCGCATGCGCTGCATCGCCGAGTTCGAACACCGGCTCGGCGCGGTGATGGCGCCCGACCATCCCCTCAACGGCCGCTATCAGGTGCGCATGGCCGATTGCCTCGAATATCCCCTCGTCGTCGCCGACCGCTCGATGACCCTGCGCGACGTGCTCGAACTCCTCGTGCCCGAGGGCACGAGCTTCACGCCCGTGGTCGAGACGAACTCGATCGAGCTGATGAAGCGCCTCGCCCAGACGCCGCCGCACATCACCTTCGTCAACCTCTCGGATGTCGGCGAGGAGATCCGCCGCGGTGTGCTGGCCTTCACGCCGATCTCGGATGCCAGCGCGATCATCCAGCGGGCGTCGCTGATGCAGCGCGCCCGCTCCGCGCTCGACGGGCCCGCCCACCTCCTCGCCGCACGGATCCAGGCCGAGTTCGAGCGCCAGAGCGTTCCGGACTGACCCTGTCCGGCGCAAGCCGTCCCTTTTCCGCTGTGCCGACCGGGCTTTCCTCGAAGGTTGAATCATGTCCGAGCCGTCGTTCCTGCCCGAGGCCCGCGCCTTTCGCCTGCGCAACGCGCGCGTGCCCGCCGCCTTCCTGACGGGCGGCGTGCCCGCCGGCGCGATCCTCGACGGGGATGCTTGCGCGCTCATCGACATCGTCGTCGCGGACGGCGCCTTCGCCGGTCTCCTGCCGGCCGGAGGCTCGCCGGAGGCATCGCCGTCCGCCGATCTCGCCGGGCGGCAGGTCTGGCCGCGCCTCGTCGATGCGCACGCCCATCTCGACAAGGGCCATACGGTCGCCCGCACGCCCAATCCGGACGGCGACTTTCCCGGCGCCCGCGACGCCACGACGGCGGACCGCACCCGCCACTGGGATGCGGAGGATCTGCGCCGCCGCATGGCTTTCGGCCTCGCCTGCGCCTTCGCGCACGGCACCGGCGCGATCCGCACCCATCTCGACAGCCAGGAAAGCGGCGGGGACGACGGTCCGCTGCGCGACCAGGCCGCGACGACCTGGGCGGTGTTCCGGGAGATGCGGGCGGCCTGGGCCGGGCGGATCGCGCTCCAGGGCGTCGGCCTGACGCCGATCGACGCCTACGCCACCGATTACGGCCGCCGGCTCGCCGACCTGATCGCGGAATCCGAGGGCCTGATCGGCGGCGTCACCCGCCCGACCGGGGGGCTGCACGGCGGCGCGCTGGCCGAGATCGACGCCCTGCTCGACCGCCTGTTCGGCCTCGCCCGGGAGCGCAACCTCGACGTGGACCTGCACGTCGACGAGACCGGTGATCCCACTGCGGCCTCCCTCGACGCGGTGGCGCGGGCCACCTTGCGCCACGGCTACGAGGGCCGCGTCACCTGCGGGCATTGCTGCAGCCTCGCGCTCCAGCCGGAGGCGCAGGCGGCGGCCACGATCGCGCGGGTGGCGCAGGCGGGCATCCGCATCGTCACGCTGCCCACCGTCAACATGTACCTCCAGGACCGGCGGCGGGGCCGCACCCCGCGCTGGCGCGGTATCGCGCCGGTGCACGAACTGATGGCGGCGGGCGTGCCGGTCATGGTCGCGGGCGACAATTGCCGCGA
This sequence comes from Methylorubrum populi, assembly GCA_036946625.1. Classification (NCBI taxonomy): domain Bacteria; kingdom Pseudomonadati; phylum Pseudomonadota; class Alphaproteobacteria; order Hyphomicrobiales; family Methylobacteriaceae; genus Methylorubrum; species Methylorubrum populi. The sequence goes on along the minus strand of JAQIIU010000003.1, from coordinate 2,026,799 downwards.
CGCCTTCTACGCCTACGGCGACCACGACATGCTCGACACCGTCCGGGCCGGGGTGCGCATCCTCCATCTCGATCACCCGCTCGCGGGGGCGCCCGCGCTCGCCGGGCCGGTGCCCGGCGCGATGATGGGGCTTTCCCATGCCGGCACGATCCGCGAGGGCGGCTCCGCCGACCTGATCCTGCTGCCCGCGCGCAGCCTCAACGAGGTCGTCGCACGGCCGCATGCGGATCGAATCGTCGTGGTCGCGGGCCGGCCCATCGCGGCGCGGCTGCCGCCCTACGAAGCCCTGACCGGTGAGGCCGCCCCCTGGTAGGCAGGCGCGGGAAGGGGAACAGGGGGTGCGGAACGGCACCCGCTGCGAAAGATGCGTGCCAGAGTCTCCGCTCTGTCAAAAAATCCTGCAATGCCGCGCTAACACCAAGCCAGAATTGGCCTTTTCTGGCTTTGACGGCGCGGGGTTCTGACCCCTCGTCTCGGCTGTGCCGTATCTATGTGCACAGATCCAAAGCAGCTCATGTTGTTTTGCAAGGCATCGATGCTCAGTTTGTGGGACATGCGGCGCCGCCCGGTTCGACTGCGGCGCCGAAGCAAGTCTCGGAGATTGACGACATGATCTCACGCATCGCCGCAGGGGCGATCCTCGGCCTCGCCCTCACCACCGCGGCCTCGGCCCAGAGCTACAACGCGCCGGCCGGCATCCCCGCCGTCACCGCCCCGGGCGGCCTCGTCGGCATCGCCGGTCCCGGCAACGTTGAGCGCTACCTGGATCGTGACGGCCGCTACGGCACCGTTTCCGTCGATGGCGTCTACACCACCGGCTCCGCCGTCCGGGGTTCCCACGCCGTTCACGGGCGCTGACGCCTCCAGACGGTCTGACGCCCTCCGTTTCGACGGTCCGAAGGGCCGGCCGCGCATCAAAGCGGCCGGCCCTTTTCATTTGCCCATAGGCCGGTGCCTACAGGCCCGGTCCCGAATGGGTCCGGCATCGCAGCCGGCCGCCTCGTCGAGCTGAACCTGCCCGAGGTCAGGCGCCGCCGGCTGCCGCTCACCGTGATCTACCGCACCGACCATCCCCCGGGACCGGCCGGACGCTGGCTGATCCGCCGCTTCGTCGAGCAGGCGGAGCGCGAGGCTGCGGCGCGGGCGGCCATGACCCCTGAACGGCCTCAGAGCCTGTTTGACCGGCCGATCTCTGGTGTCTCTCACCGTCCTCATGCTGAGCAACCGTTATGCGGCCGGCATGTGGGCTTGCCGTGGGGTGCCTCTGGCGAGGACGGCGTTGGCGTAGGTGAGGAGCTTGCGGGCGCAGGCGATCAGCGCCTTCTTGTGGGTCTTGCCGCGGTCGATCACCCGAGCCGGTGCCGCCGTCATGGGCTCGCGGGGCCCTCGGCGGCCATGACCCTCCGAAAAATCCGGTCGGGGGCGAACGGCGTCGCGGTCAGCCGGGCGCCGGTGGCGTCGCGGATCGCGTTGCCGAGCGCGGCGGCGACGGGGTTGTAGGGCGCCTCGCTCATCGACTTGGCGCCGAGCGGTCCGACCGTGTCGCGGGTGTCGGCGAACAGCACCTGCGTCACCGGCACGTCGGCGAATGCCGGGATGTGGTAGTTGCGCAAGGTTCGCGTGACCGCGCCGCCCGCTTCGTCGAAGCGAACGTCCTCGTAGAGGGCCGCGCCGAGCGCCTGCGCCACGCCGCCCTCGATCTGCCCGCGGCACTGCATCGGGTTGATGACGGTGCCGGCGTCCGCCGCCTGGACGCTCCTGAGGATGCGGACCTCGCCGGTCCGCGGATGGACGGCGACGCGAAACGCCTGGACGTTGAAGGCGACCGAGCGCGGGCTGCCGTCGGCCTCGCCCGCTTCCTCGAACGCCGCGCCCTGCGCGAGATCGGCCAGGGGCACGAGCCCGGCGGGGGTCTCGACGCCGTCCCGGGTCAGGCGGCAATCGGCGGGCGCGACGCCGGCCCGCTCGGCCGCCGCGTGGCGGAGGCTGTCCGCGAGCGCCGAGGCCGCGCGAAAGTTCGCTTGGCCCGCGACCACGGTGCCGGTGCTGCCGTAGGCGCCGGTATCGTGCCTGACGGCGTCGGTGTCGGCCTGGATCAGGCGGATGCGCTCGGGCGTGGTGCCGAGCACCTCGGCGGCGATCTGCCCGTGCACGGTGCTGGTGCCGTTGCCGAACTCGGCGGTGCCGACGGCCAGCGCGTAGGCCCCGTCCGGCTCCAGGCGGATGCGGGCATGGGCGACGTGGCCGCGCGGGGGGATCGTATCGATCATGCCCATCGCCATGCCCTCGCCGATGCGCCATTCCGGTCCCGGCGGTGCCTCGCCGGTGCCGTCGGCGAGGGCGGCCTGGGCGAGGTCGAGGCACTGGTCGAGGCCGTAGGAGCCGTAGACGACGTCGTGCGGTTCGAGGCTCGTCGACACCATCGGATCGCCGGGCCGAACCGCGTTGAGGCGGCGCATCGCGAACGGGTCGATGCCGAGATCGCGGGCCAGTTCGTCGAGCGCCGACTCGACGGCGAAGATGGTCTGGCTCAGGCCGTAGCCGCGAAAGGCCCCGGCCGGCAGGGTGTGGGTGTAGACGGCGTAGCCCTCCACCCGCTTGTTCGGGCAGGCATAGGCGGCGATGCTCTCGTTGCAGCCGTGATGCAGCACGCCGCCGGCATGGTTGCCGTAGGCGCCGGTGTTCGAGAGGACGTGGAGCGCGATCGCGGTGAGGCGCCCGTCCGCCCGCGCGCCGAGCTTCACGCGCACGCGCATCGGGTGGCGGGTCGTCGCGGCGCAAAAGTTCTCCTCGCGGGTCATCTCGTACTTGACCGGCCGCCCGGTGCGCAGGACGGCCAGCGCCACGAGATCCTCGGTCAGCATCTCCTGCTTGCCGCCGAATCCGCCGCCGACCCGGCCGCACAGCACGCGCACCCGGTCCCGGTCGAGGTCGAACAGGCGGCACAGGGCGTCGCGGGTGAGGAAGGGCACCTGCGTCGAGGAGCGCAGGGTCAGCCGGCCGTCCGGGTCGAGCCAGCCGAGCGCGCCGTGCGTCTCGAGATGCACGTGCTGCACCCGCTGCGAGACGTACTCCGCCTCGTGGACGCGGTGGGCCTGCCGGAAGCCGGCCTCGACATCGCCGATCGCGCCGTGCGCCTCGGCGGCGAGGTTCGGGTGGGGCAGGAGCGGGGCTGCGTCTTCGCCCGGCCGCGGCGGGGCGCGGTCGGCCGGGTCGTGGACCAGGGGCGCGTCCGGGCGCAACGCCTCCTCCGGATCGAAGAGGGCGGGCCGCACCGCGTACTCCACCCGCAGCGCCCGCACGCCCGCCATCGCCGCCGCCTCGCTCTGCGCGACCACCGCCGCGACGCGCTGGCCGTGGAAGCGGATCACGGAATCGAGCACCGCCGTGTCGGCGGCGTCGTCCAGGGGGTTCTCGTGGCGCCCGGTCGAGAAGCGGCGGCGCGGCGCGTCCTCGTGCGTGAGCACCGCGACGACGCCGGGCACGGCCAGCGCCGCCGCGCGGTCGATGTGCCGGATGCGGGCATGGGCGTGGGGGGCGCGCAGCAGCTTCAGGTGCAGCAGGCCCGGCACGGCGCAGTCGAAGGCGTAGGCCGCCCGGCCGGAGACCACGGCCCGGCTCGCCGGGGCGGGCACATTGCGGCCGACCGGACCGCCCTCGGTCGTCTCGGAAGAATCGGCGTGGCCGATCCCGGCCACGGCGTCGCGGATCGCCCGGTAGCCGGTGCAGCGGCACAGGTTGCCCTTGAGCGCCGCGCCGAGATCCTGCCGCTGGCCCTGGTCGAGGGCGGCGGCGGTCATGATCATCCCCGGGGTGCAGAAGCCGCACTGGAAGCCCTGGCCTGCGCAGAACGCGTCCTGCATCGGGTGGAGCCGCGCGGGCACGCCGTCGCCGGGGGCGCAGGGGCCGCCGAGGCCCTCGATCGTGGTGATGTCGCGCCCCTGCGCCTGGAAGGCGGGCAGCAGGCAGGAATGGACCGGCTCTCCGTCGAGATGGACGGTGCAGGCGCCGCAATCGCCCGCGTCGCACCCCTTCTTGACCCCGAACCAGCCGAGCTCCCTCAGCAGGGTGCGCAGGCACTGGCCGGGGCGCGGCGCGGCCTCCTGGACCTGCCCGTTGACGATCAGCCTCATCGGGCGAGTTCCTCCCGGATCGCCTCGGCGAGCAGCCCGGTCACGTGCCGGCGCCAGTCCGGCGCACCGTGCACGTCGTCGTACCAGCGGCCTTCGGGAATCGCGTCGGCGATCGCCCCTTGCAGCCCCGCTGCCGTCGGCGGGCCGGCGAAAGGCAGTTGCACCGGGCGCGGCGTCGAGGCCGTCACGGTGAGGGTGAAGCCGCCGGCGCGGTCGAGCGTCCCGATCACCAGCGCCCCGGAGCGCCCCCCGGGGGAGAGCGCGATGCGGCGGAAGGCGGTGCGCCGCCGCAGGGCCGCCGCCGGCAGGTCGATGCAGCGCAGGATCTCGCCGGGCCTGAGCGCGGTCCGCTGCGGTCCGAGCACGAACCCGGTGACGGGCAGGCGCCGCTCGCCGCCGTCGGGCCGGCGCAGCACGCAGGTGCCGTCGAGGGCCGCGGTCAGCGCGATCATCGGGCCGGCCGGCAGGGCCATGCAGAGGTTGCCGCCGACGCTCGCCCGGTTCCAGATCTTGAACGAGCCGAGCAGCGCCCGGCAGCATTGTCCGACGAGCGGCGCCGCGATCCAGTCCCTCGGCAGGGCGAGCCGGTCGAGTTCGGCGATGGTGCCCGTCGCCCACAGGCGAAGGCCGGCCTCGGACCGTTCGGCCGCCGGCCAGCCGAGGGCGGACAGGTCGATCAGCCGGGCCAGCGCGGGCTGCGGCTCGGAGAACAGCCACGTGCCGCCCGCGAGCCAGGCATCGCCCTCGCGCCAGGCGGGCAGTTCGTCGAGGTGGCGCGGCCTCAGGACGGCGGTGATCGTGTCGAGATCCATCGGGGACCGGCTCGCAAGACTTCATCCAACCGCAGGGACCGGACGGTGCCGGCCCTTATACCAAGCTGCAGGGAATCCGACCGATGGCCGGCTTCCCTGCGTCCGGCGGACGCCCGCCGCCGCGCCTTCGCGCGGGCAACCGACGATGAGTCGGGATCATCGCCGGTTGGTATTATACGGTTTCCGGATGATCGTTTCAGGGGCCGCGGGTTCCCCTCTCCCCGCGTGCGGGGAGAGGGGGGAACCGACGCGATCAACCGGATGCCCCATGATCGAGACGTCCGGGGGCGGGGTGACGTCGCGCGCAACCGCCGTCCCGGGCCTACCGGCCCTCGGCCTCCGTCACCGCATGCGTCCAGGCCCCCTCGGGCTTGCGGGTGATGACGGGCTGGTCGGTGCCGCCGGCGAGCAGGATCGCGACCGTGCGATCGTAATCGGCGGGATCGAGCCGGCCGCCGGCCGTGTCGAGCAGCTTGGCGATCTCGCGCATCATCCGCTTCTGGTGCGTCTCGGTCTGGGCGCCGCTGACGTCGTTCTCCAGCACGATCTCGGCCGCCTCGTCCGGATGCGCGGCGGCGTAGGCCCAGCCCTTCTCGGACGCCGCCACGAACTTCGCCAGCCGGGCGACGAAGGCCTTGTCCTTCAGCTTCGGTTCGAGGGCGTAGAGGCCGTCCTCGAGCGCGGCCACGCCCTGGTCCTCGTAACGGAAGACGACGAGCTGCTCCGGCCTGAAGCCGGCATCGATCACCTGCCAGTACTCGTTGTAGCTCATGGTCGAGACGCAGTCGGCCTGCTTCTGGATCAGCGGATCGACGTTGAAGCCCTGCTTCAGCACGGTCACGCCGCCGGCCGAGCCGTCGGTCTTGAGGCCGAGCTTGGCCATCCAGGCCAGGAACGGATACTCGTTGCCCGCGTACCAGACCCCGAGCGTCTTGCCCTTCAGGTCGGCGGGTGTCTTGATGCCGGTGTCGGCGCGGCAGGTCAGCATCAGGCCCGACTTCCTGAAGGGCTGGGCGACGTTGACGAGCGGCACGCCCTTCTCGCGCGAGGCCAGCGCCGAGGGCATCCAGTCGACGATGACGTCGGCGCCGCCGCCCGCGATGACCTGGGGCGGGGCCACGTCCGGCCCGCCCGGCTTGATCGTCACGTCGAGCCCGGCTTGGCCGTAGTAGCCCTTGGCCTGCGCGACGTAGTAGCCGGCGAACTGCGCCTGGGGCACCCATTTGAGCTGGAGCGTCACCTTCTCCGCCGCCCGCGCACCGCCAGCCGTGAGCCCGAGCAGGGCCGCCCCGGCGCAGAGGAGCGCTCTTACCGTTTTTCCCGCCATCTGAGCCTCCTTCAACCTGTCCCCTTCGGCCTTCGGCCGTGGTTGTTCGAACGGATGCGAGCGGACCCCACCGTCAACCGGCGCGCACCGACGGGTGCCAGCCGGTCGCGGCGCGCTCGGCCAGCGCGATGATCCCGTAGAAGGCGGACCCCGCGAGTGCGGCCAGCGCGATCTCGGCCCAGACCATGTCGAGGGAGAGCCGCGCCGCCTCGATCGAGATGCGGAAGCCCATGCCGACGATCGGCGTGCCGAAGAACTCGGCGACGATCGCCCCGATCAGCGCCAGCGTCGCGTTGACCTTCAGGGCGGTGAAGAGGAAGGGCAGCGCGATCGGCAGGCGCAGGCTCGCGAGCGTGCGACCGTAGCCCGCCGCGTAGGTGCGCATCAGGTCGCGCTCGATCCGGCCGGTCGCGGCGAGGCCGGCGCCGGCCTGAACCAGCATCGGGAAGAAGGTCATCACGGCCACGACCGCGGCTTTCGACGGCCAGTCGAAGCCGAACCACATCACCATGATCGGGGCGATGCCGACGATCGGCAGGGCGGAGGCGACGTTCGCCACGGGCAGGAGGCCGCGCCCGAGGAGGGGGAACCGGTCCGCCAGGATCGCGACGCCGAGGCCCGACAGGCAGCCGACGGCGTAGCCGGGCAGGGCCGACTTCAGGCAGGTCTGGACGAAATCGGCCCCGAGCACCGGCAGGGCGGCGGCGAAGCGCGCGGCGATGCTCGATGGCGGCGGCATCAGCACGGCGGGCACGCCCGCGCCGACGACGACGGCCTCCCACAGCACCAGCACGAGGAAGCCGAACAGCAGCGGCACGGCGAGGCGCAGGATGCGGCGGCCCGTCGCCGTGCGCGGCGCCAGGGCGGCGAGGTCGCGCGCGGCCAGCGTGGCGGCGAGCCAGACCAGGAAGGCGGCGAGCCAGAAGCCCGAGCCCGCCTCCCCGGCCAGGCCGGCACGATGGGCGGCGATCGCGAGCGCCGCACCGCCGGCCAGGGCGGCGGGGGTGAGCAGGCCGATCCGTGCGGCGCGGTGCGTCATCGGGCGGCTCCCGGGGCCCGTGCTCCCATCGCCCGGGCGGCGGCGGCCTCCGCGAGGCCGATCCCCTGGACGAGGAGCGCCGAGAGCGCGGCCGCCGCGATCAGCGCCGCCCAGATCCGGACCGTCTGGCCGTAATAGGAGCCGGCGAGCAGCCGCGCCCCGAGCCCGGCCTGCGCCCCGGTCGGCAGTTCGGCGACGATGGTGCCGACGAGGCTCGCCGCGACGGCGATCTTCAGGCTCGCGAACAGGTCGGGCAGCGCGGCCGGCCAGCGCAGGCGCGCCAGAACCTGCCCGCGCGAGGCCGAGTAGGTGCGCATCAGGTCGCGCTGAATCCGGTCGGGGGCGTTCAGGCCCTTCACCATGCCGACCGTGACGGGGAAGAAGCAGAGATAGGCCGCGATCACCGCCTTCGGCAGCAGGCCCGTCAGGCCGGCCGCGCCGAGCGCCACGATGACGATCGGCGCGACCGCCAGGATCGGCACGGTCTGCGAGGCGACGATCCAGGGCATCAGGCTCGCCTCGACGCTGCGCAGGTGCACGATGGCGACGGCGAGCGCGATGCCGAGCGCCGAGCCGAGGGCGAAGCCGAGAAGCGTCGCCGAGAGCGTGACCCAGGCGTGGTAGACGAGGCTGCGCTTCGAACCGAGCGGCACGCCGACGGTGCTGCGCGACAACTCCGAAAACACCTGGTGCGGCGCCGGCACGACGGGCCGCTCCTGCGCCATCGTCGCCGCGGCGATTTTCGCCGTGTCGGGCGCCGCGCCGGCCCGCGCCAGCGCGTCCGCGGCGCCGTTCCAGTTGCCGAGCAAGGCGGCGAGGTACCACGCGGCGAGAAGCGCCAGGACGACGCCCATGACCGGCAGCGCCCGGCCGCGCGGAAAAGAAAAAGAAGCGGCCTCAGGCGTCATAGGCGTGGCCGGCGCGCAGGCCCTCGCGCACCCGCTGGCCGAGGCGCAGGAACTCGGGCGTCTCGCGGATCTCCAGCGGGCGCTCCCGCCCGAGCGCGGTGCAGTCGACGATGTCGACGATCCGTCCCGGGCGCGGCGACATCACCACGACGCGGGTCGAGAGATAGACCGCCTCGGGGATCGAGTGGGTGACGAACAGGACCGTCTTGGCGGTCTTGCGCCACAGGGCGAGGAGCTGCGCGTTGAGGTGGTCGCGCACGATCTCGTCCAGCGCCCCGAAGGGCTCGTCCATCAGCAGGAGCTTCGGATCGAAGCAGAGGGCGCGGGCGATCGAGGCCCGTTGCTGCATGCCGCCGGAGAGCTGCCACGGGTACTTCTTGGCGAAGCCGTCGAGCTGGACGAGGTCGAGGTAGCGCGCCACCCGCTCCCGCCGCTCCGCCCTCGGCACGCCGAAGATCTCGAGCGGCAGCGCGACGTTCCGGGCGATGGTCCGCCAGGGATAGAGGGCGGGCGCCTGGAACACGAAGCCGTAGTCGCGCCGCAGCCGCGCCGCCTCGGCCCCGACGCCGTTGACGGTCAGCTCCCCGCCGGTCGGCCGTTCGAGGTCGGCGACGCAGCGCAGCAGCGTGGTCTTGCCGCAGCCGGAGGGGCCGATGAAGGAGACGAACTCGCCCGGTGCCACCGCGAGGTCGACGTCGGCGAGCGCGTGGACCGGACCGTCGGCGGCGGCGTAGGTCAGCGACAGCCCGCGCGCCGAGACGACGGGCGCGACCGATGCCGATACGGGGCGCATCGCCGGCCTCTCGAACTCGGGCGGCTGTTTCAGGACGACGGCGCCGACACGCGACATGGCAGGCTTTCGTTCCAGGGAGCGTGGATGGGGTGCCGAGGGCGAGCCGATGCGGGTGGGGCGCCCGGTCTGCCGGTCGCGGGCCTCGCCGGATCGAGCATTTTCCGTGCCGTCGGGCACGGCTCAGGCGCTCCTCAGAGCGCGCGGTGCCGCGTCCGCCGGTCGGACCCCGACGGGGCGCGTGGCTCGGGTGGGCTCGGTCGGGACGGCGCGGGGAAGCGTGCGGTAGCGGCGCTCGCTGTAGAGCAGCGCGTCGGCCTCCCCCATCGCGGCAAGGGCCTCGACCGCGCAGTAGAGCACGTCGTGCGTGCCGACCGCGTGGCGCCCGACGATGCGGCAGTCGAAGCTGACGAGGGCGTCGGCGAGCGCGGGCGCGCCGTTCCGCAGGCTCCGCCACGTGCCGGCGGCGAAGCGCTCGTCCATGGGGGTGCGTCCTCCGAACCGGCTCGCCAGGGCCTCGTGGCCCGCGCCGAGCGTGCTGACGCACAAGCTGTCGTTGCGGCTGAGGGCGGCGTAGGCGGAGGCGGTGCGGTTGACGCAGACGAGCAGCGTCGGCGGCGCGTCGCTGACGCTGCACACGGCCGAGGCGGTGAAGCCGGCCCGCCCGCCCGGACCGTCGGTGGTGATCAGGTGGACCGCGCTCGCGAGCCGGGACATCGCCGCGCGGTAGGCGGTCGCGTCGACGGGGGCGGCGCTCTCGGACTCGGTCATGGCGGCGGCCTCGTGCGGGAAAGAGGGCATCCTCAGGCGGGCCCGAGGAATTCGAGCAGCGTGCGGTTGAAGGCCTCGGCGCGGGTGACGCTGTGGGCGTGGCCGCCGTCCGGGGCGAGGGCGAGCCGGGCCTTCGGCAGCCCGGCCGCGAGGATCTCCGAGGCGGTGAAGGGGACGAGCACGTCGTCGCGCGCGGCCATCAGCAGGGTCTCGTGCGGGATGCGCGCGAGCCGGTCGGTCGCGTCGAACGCCTCCAGGGCGGCGATGCGTGCCAGCACCGTCTCCGTGCCCGGGAAATGCGCCAGCGCGTGCGCCTCGTCGTCCGCGACGCGGACCGCGTTCTCGGACAGCCACGGCGCCGGGTAGAGGAAGAGGCCTTGCGCACGCACGAACGCCTCGGGCCCGGCTTGCGTGAGCAGCGCCTTGCGGGCGGAAAAGCAGCGGCGCGTGGCCGGGTCGATCGCCGCCCAGCCGTTGATCACCACGATGCGCCCGACCCGCTCGGGATGGGTGAGGGCGAGCTGCAGGGCGATCAGCCCGCCCAGCGCGTGCCCGACGATGTCGGCCCGGGCGACGTCGAGGCGGTCGAGCAGGTCGCGGGCGTCGCGGGCCATGGCGGCGATGTCGTGGCCCGGCTCCAGCGGGCCGGGCGAGCGCCCGGTGCCGCGGTGATCGTAGGCGACGACCCGGAAGCGCGCGGCGAGCGCGGGGATCTGCGGCGCGAAGTACCCGGCCGAGCCCCCGAGCCCGGGCGAGAGCAGCACGGTGCGCCCGCCCGCCGGCCCGTGCTCCTCGTGGTGGACGGGCGCGGCCATCGCCTCACATCGCCTTGCCGATATGGGCGACCGAAGCGATCTCCACGAGCGCGGCCGGCTTCACCAGCCCGCACTGGATGCAGTAGCGCGCCGGCTTCTCTCCGGGGAAGTACGCGGCGTAGACGGCGTTGATCGCGCCGTAATCGGCCCAGTCCTTGAGGAAGACGTGGTTGAAGACGACGTCGTCCATCGAGCCGCCCGCGGCCTCGACGACGCCCCTGATCGTCTCCAGCACGTGCCGGGTCTGGGCTCCCGCATCGCCCTCGTGGACGACGGTGTTGTCGCCGTCGAGGGGGAGCGTGCCGGAGACGTAGAGCACGCCGTCGGCGAGCGTGCCGGGCACGTAGGGCGCCAGCGGCGTGCCGGTGCCGGGCGGAATCACGACGGTCTTGGGCATGGGGCGGTCTCCGGTCAGGCGGGGATGCGGCGGGCCTCGTCCGGGGCAAGGGGCGGGGCAAGGAGCGGGGCAAGCGCGGCCTCGAAGGCGGCGACGTCCGAGACCCAGCCGAAGAACGTCTCGATGTTGAGGAGCGCCCCCTCCTGCAGGCTCGGCGGGCCGGCCTGATGCGTGGCGTCGGCGAGCACGATCCCGAAATACTCGCGGTGGTAGCCGTCCCGCAGGGTCGATTCCACGCAGACGTTCGTGGCGATGCCGGTGAAGACCAGCGTGCGGATGCTGCGTGCCCGCAGCATGCTGTCGAGGGGCGTGTTGTAGAAGCCGCTGTAGCGCGGCTTGCCCAGCACGATGTCGCCGGGCTCAGGGTTCAGCGCGTCGACGAGGGCGTAGTCCCACGAGCCCTTCGACAGCAGCCGCGCGTTCATCTCCGGCCGGCGGCGCATGGTCTTGAGCGCGTTCGACTTGTGCCAGTTCGGCGAGCCCGGCCCCCCGGCCTCGACGTAGTCCGGATCCCAGCCGTTCTGGAACCAGACCACAAGGAGGCCCGCCGCGCGGGCCGCCGCGACGGCCCGCGCGATCCGTTCGATCACCGGCCCGGTCGCCGAGACGTCGAAGCCGGCGAGGTCGAGGTAGCCGCCCTTGGTCGCGTAGGCGTTCTGCATGTCGACGACGATGAGCGCGGTGGCGTCCGCGTCGAAGGCGATCGGCTCGGGCCGCGCCGGCAGCGTCAGGCCGCCGGCGCGGCCGGACGGGTCGCGGTAGCCCGCCGGCGCGTCGGCGCCCATCACGCCACCTCCGCCAGCGGCCCGGGCGCGGCCGCGACGTGCCGGCGCGAGCGCATCAGCGGCTGGATTTTGGTGCCGAAATCGTCGAGCCCCTTCAGGAAGTCGTCGAAGACGAGCAGCACGCCGCCGGTGCCCGGCACGCTCGTCACCTCGTCGAGCAGGGCCGCCACGGTGGCGTAGGAGCCGACCAGGGTGCCCATGTTGATGTTCACCGCCGAGGTCGGGTCGGCCATCTGTCGGACGTTGGTGTCGGCGCCGGACTTGGTGTCGGCCGCGCCCTGGAGGCCGAGCCAGGCGATCGCCGCCTCGTCGGCGCCGGCCTTGTAGTGCTCCCACTTGGCGCGGGCCGCCTCGTCGGTCTCGTCGGCGATGACCATGAACAGGACGTAGGAGGACACGTCGCGGCCGGTCCTCGCCCTGGCCTCCTCCAGCCGCGCCACGGTCGGGGCGAAGGCGGTCGGCGTGTTGACCCCCTTGCCGAAGCAGAAATTGTAGTCGGCGTAGGTCGCGGTGAAGGCCATGCCGGCCGCGCTCTGCCCGGCGCAGATGATCTTCATGTCGGCCTGCGGACGGGGACTCAGGCGGCAATCCTCCATCTGGAAGAACGCGCCCTTGAGGTCGCTGCGGCCGGTCTGCCACAGGTCGCGCAGGACCTGCGCGTATTCCGAGAGATATTCGTAGCGGCGGCCGAAATACGCGTCGCCGGGCCACAGGCCCATCTGCGCGTATTCCGGACGCTGCCAGCCGGTGACGAGATTGAGGCCGAAGCGGCCGTTCGAGATCGAATCGATGGTCGAGGCCATGCGCGCCACGATGGCCGGCGGCAGGCACAGGGTCGGCGCCGTGGCGTAGAGCTTGATCCGGCTCGTCACCGCCGCGAGCCCGGCCATCAGCGTGAAGGATTCGAGGTTGTGGTCCCAGAACTCGGTCTTGCCGCCGAAGCCGCGCAGCTTGATCATCGAGAGCGCGAAGTCGAGCCCGTACTGTTCCGCCTTGAGCGTGATCTGCTTGTTGAGCTCGAAGCTCGGCTTGTACTGCGGCGCGTTCTCCGACAACAGCCAGCCGTTGTTTCCGATCGGGATGAAGACGCCGATATTCATGGCCTGGGTCATGGCAAACCCTCGCTCGCTCGTCCGGCCGGCGCTTTGAGAGGCCGGCGACAGGTCTGGACGGTAGCAAATCAGACCATTTGGTCAAACTATCGGAGCCGATATTTGACCATTTGCACAAACTCTCCGCGTAATGCCCGCGCTTCGTGCCGCCGCTGCTCACGGCCAGTGCGTTTCCGGTTGAGTTTCCCCAAGGTCGACGCGAGAGCAGGGACGAATCAGGTCAGCCCGAGGCTCGTCAGAATCAGTCTCTGGGTGTTCTCCACCGTCTGCTCAAAGAAGGCATCGTCGCTGAGGTCGCGCCCGGTGATGGCCTCCACCTGCACCGCGAAGTCGGCATAGTGCTGGGTAACTGCCCAGATGGCGAAGACGAGGTGTCGGGGATCGTGCCGGGCGATGCGGCCTTCCGCGATCCAGCCGCGCAGGACCGCGGCCTTGGCCTCGACCAGGGCGCGCAGGGGGCCTTCGAGTTCGGCGCGCAGGAGCGGCGCGCCCTGCACGATCTCGAGGCAGAACAGCCGCGAGGCCCGCGGCGCGTCCCGTGACAGGGTGATCTTCGAGCGGATGTAGCGCTTCAGCGCCTCGGCCGGTTCGGATTCCGCGTCGAGCGCCTGGAGTGGGTCGAGCCAGACGTCGAGCACGCGCCGCAGCACGGCGACGTAGAGCTCTTCCTTGGTGGGAAAGTAGTAGAGCAGGTTCGTCTTCGAGAGGCCGGCGCGCTCGGCGATCTGGTCGAGGCTCGCGCCATGCAGGCCGACCGTCGAGAAGACCTCCAGGCCGGCATCGAGCACGGCTTCCCGCCGCAGGGCGCCGTCGCGTCGCCGTCGGCGCAAAGGTGCCCCGGTCCCGCTTTCGACCACGCCCGAGCCTCCCGATCCGTCACCGGCCCCGCAGGGCCTGCCGATCCCGTATCCGATCCGGCGCGCGCAACAAACGGGTCATACGGCATCCGGACGAAGGTTCCGGACGTCTCCCCTCAAGAAATCGTCCAGGGCTCGTCGAAGACGTGCTCCTCCAGGTTCACCCCAGGGCCGCCCCGGTCGATCACCCAGAAATCCTGAGGCCGGTCGAGCGGTGTGAGAACGCCGTGCCACGTGCCGATGTCGTAGCAGACGCCCTGGCCCGGCGCGGTCATGAAGGCCCGCGGCCGGCCGGGGGTTCCGCCGTCGTCGGGGCAGACCACGACGAGGAACGGCGCAGGGCTCAGCGGCACGAAGGCCTGGGCTCCGAGCGGGTGGCACTCGACGAGGCTCAGGGAGAGCGGCAGGGCGTAGGGCTCGGCCTCGACGTAGCCGATCGCCACCCGCCCGCCCTCGCCCGTCACGTCCACCCGCGCGAGGTCGTGGAAACGTCGCGCCTTGCCGCGGTTCATCGGCCGCGGCGCGACCGCGCCCTTGTCGATCACCGTGCCGAAGGGCGCGAAGGCGCCTCGCGTCAGCGGCTCGACGGGGATCCGGCGCCCGCTCATCGGGCCGGCCGGAACGGTGCGAGCGCGGCGTGCCGGTTCACGTCCTTGTAGAGCAGGTAGCGGAACGGGCCGGGGCCGCCCGCGTAGCAGGCCTGCGGGCAGAAGGCGCGCAGCCACAGGAAGTCGCCGGCCTCGACCTCGACCCAGTCGCGGTTGAGCCGGTAGACCGCCTTGCCCTCCAGCACGAACAGGCCGTGCTCCATCACATGCGTCTCCTCGAACGGGATCGAGGCGCCGGGCTGCAGCGTGACGACGTTGACGTGCATGTCGTGACGCACGTCGTCGGGCGAGACGAAGCGGGTGGTGGCCCAGGCGCCGTCCGTGCCCGGCATCGCCGTCGGAGGGATCTCGGGCTCGAAGGCGACGAAGGCCGGCGGAAGCGCGATGCCCTCCACGCGCTCGTAGGCCTTGCGGATCCAGTGGAAGCGGGCGGGCTCGGGCCCGTCGTTGCGCAGGCTCCAGGTCGCCCCCGGCGGCAGGTAGGCGTAGCTGCCGGGGCGCAGGGCGTGGGCACGGTCTTCGAGGACGAGGCGGGGCCGGCCGCCGACCACGAACAGCACGCCCTCGGCTCGGCCGTCGGGTTCCGGCCGCTCGCTGCCGCCGCCGGGCGCCACCTCCATCAGGTATTGCGCGAAGGTCTCGGAGAAGCCCGAGAGCGGCCGCGACAGCATCCAGGCCCGCGTCCCCTCCCAGAACGGCAGGACGCTCGTGACGATGTCGCGCATCACGCCCCTCGGGATGACGGCGTAGGCCTCCGTGAACACGGCCCGGCCGGTCATCAGCGCCGTCTGGGGCGGCAGGCCGCCGCAGGGGGGATTGTAGCGGGAGGCGGTCATTCCGAGGGGGTCCGGTGTCGCGGCAGGACGCAAGGATCGCGCCGGGGCGCGTGGGGCTTTCGTGGGGATGTCATCGCCGCGTCTCCCTCAGCCAGGCCGCCAGCACGCCGCGCTCCGCCTCGGTCATCTCGGTGACGTTGTTGGGCGGCATGTCGTGCGTCAGCACGGCGTGGCGGCGGATCGCCTCGGCCTGACGGCCGATGGCCTCGGCGGAATCGAGCCGGACGCCCTTGGGGGCGACGCCGATCCCGTCCCAGACCGGCTCGGCCGCGTGGCACATGGCGCAGCGCCCGGCGACGAGTTCGACGACATGGTCCGGCGGCGTCGCGCTCGCCGCGGAAAGCGCGTGGTCGGCCGAGGCGAGCGTCGGCGCGGCCTCCGCCAGCGGCGGCAGGCCCAGCACCGCCCGGCCTCCGGCGCTTCCGGAGACGGCGAGAACGAAGGCGGCGGCCAGCCCCGCCGTGGCCACGGCCCAGGCCCACCAGGGCGAGCGGGCGTGGTCGGCATGGCGGACGTTGTAGAAGAAGCGGATCACCGCGCCCGAGGCGGTGATCAGCGCGACGATCAGCGGGATCGTCGCCTTCGACCCGAACAGCATCGGGTAGTGGTTCGCGATCATCATGAGCACGACCGGCAGCGTCAGATAGTTGTTCTGGGCCGAGCGCTGCTTGGCCTGCCTGCCGAGGCTCGGGTCCGGCCGCTCGCCCCTCATCAGCGCGGCGACGACCTTGCGCTGGTTCGGGATGATGACGCGGAAGACGTTGCCGGCCATCCAGGTCGCCATCAGGGCGCCGGTATGGATCAGGGCGCCGCGGCCGCTGAAGACCTGCGCGAAGCCCGCGGCGGCGAGCGTGATGGCGAGGAGCCCCACGGCGGCGAGCCCCGTCTCGCTCTCGCCCAGCGGCGATCGGCAGATCCGATCGTAGACCAGCCAGCCGAGCGCCAGCGCGCCGAGGCCGAGGGCTGCCGCGGCCGGGGCCGACAGGTCCATCACGGCCGGATCGACGAGGTAGAGCCGCGATTGCGCGTAGTAGATCCAGGCCAGCAGCACGAAGCCCGACAGCCACGTCGTGTAGGCCTGCCACTTGTGCCAGGTGAGATCCGGGGAAAGATGGGCCGGGGCGACGAAGTACTTGCGCATCTCGTAGAACCCGCCGCCATGCACCTGCCAGGCCGCGGCCCCTTCCCCGGCCGGGATGTCCGGCGTCCGCTTCAGCGACGCGTCGAGATGCATGAAGAAGAACGACGAGCCGATCCAGGCCATCGCCGCCACGATGTGAAGCCAGCGCAGCAGCAGGCTTCCCCACTCCCAGACGAAGCTCTCCACGGCCTGTCCCTCCGAATCCCGGCCGCAATCCTAGCGCGGCGGACGGGCCTGTATGCCCGTCGAATTCCTTGTCAGTTTCCAAAATTTTCGTAAGATCCGGGACCGCACCAGGGAGACCGCATCGCGAGGGCCGCGGCGCTCGGAGGGCGATATGCTGTCGCTGGAGAGTATCCGCATCTTCATGCGCGCGGCCGATGCCGGCAGCTTCTCGGCGGCCGGGCGCTCGCTGCGCCTGTCGCCCTCGGTGATCAGCTACCGCATCCAGGCGCTGGAGGAGCATCTCGGCTGCCTGCTGCTCACGCGCACGACGCGGCGGATGAACCTGACGGAAGCCGGCCGGGTCTTCTACGACCGCTGCCTCGACATCGCGGCCTCCGTCGAGCGGGCGGAGAAGAGCGTCGAGGCGCAAGGAGCGGCGCCGCGCGGGACGCTGAAGGTGACGGCGCCCTTGAGCCTCGGCCGGCGCGTCGTGGCGCCGCTGATCCCCGCGTTCCGCGCGCAGCACGGGGAAGCCGACGTGCACCTGCGGCTGTCCGACCACCTGCTCGACCTCGTGCAGGAGGCCGTCGACGTGGCGGTCCGCCTCTCGCAGATGCGCGATTCGAGCTTCACCCTGCGCAAGGTCGCCGATATCGAGCGGATCCTGTGCGCGGCGCCGCGCTATCTCGCCGAGCACCCGGCGCCGGAGAGCCCGGCCGCGCTTCTCGACCATGCCTGCCTGCTGCTGCGCTTCCCCGGCTCCGAGCAGTTCCGCTGGACGTTGCGCGACGGCGACGAGGTGGTGACCCTGCCCGTCGCCGGCCGCATCGACGCGGATGACGGCGACGTGCTGACCGAATGGGCGGTCCAGGGCCAGGGCATCGTCCTCAAGCCGGTCTTCGAGGTGGCGCCCCACCTCGCCGACGGCCGGCTCGTGCCGGTCTTGCCGCGGACGCCGCCGACCTCGGTCACGCTCGGCGTGGTCTACCCCTCGCGAAGAATGCTGCCGAACCGGGCCAGGACCTTCGTCGAGATGACGACGGAGGCCCTGCGCGCCCATGTCGGCGCCCGGCTCGACCTGATCGGCCGGCGCCTGCCGCGGTAGGGCGGCTCGGCCGGTCCGCATCGCTGCCCCACCGTCGTCGCTTCGCTGACGCTCGCGACGACGGAGAGAGGTGAAACCCGAAACGGTCAGCCCTCCGACGGCAGTCGGTCCTTCAGGCGCAGCCAGGCGATCCGCTCGATCTGGCGCAGGGCCTCCTGAAACTCCCGCTCGGGGTCGTTGCGGAGCCGCTCCTCGAAGGCCGCCAGGATCGCCTCGCGGCGGCTGCCCTCGATCGCCATGACGAAGGGCAGGTCGAAGCGTGCGCGGTAGGCCGCGTTCAGCCTCTCGAACCGCGCCAGCTCTTCGTCCGAGAGCGCGCCGAGGCCGGCGCTGCCCTGCTCGGCGGTGGAGGCTCGCGTCGGTTGCCCGGCCCGGGCGAGGCGCCCGGCGCGTTCGGGATGGGCGCGGACGAGGGCGCGCTGGCGCTCGGCGGGCAGGCTGCGCAGGGCGCCGACGAGCGCCGCATGGAGGCCCTCCGCCCTGTCCTCGCGGGCGGTGAGGCCGGCCTGCCAGGCCCGGAGCGCGATCTCGGGCGTGTCCTCGAAGACGTCGCCGAACCGGGTGAGGAATTGCGCCGCGCTCATGGTGCTCGGGCGCAGGGTCTCGGCCGGGTGCCGCGCCGTCCAGTGCCGGGCGATGTCGATGCGGCGCGCCAGCCAGACGCCGTCATGGGCGGCGACGTGGTCGAGGAAGCGCGTCAGCGCGGCGATGCGGCCGGGCCGGCCGACCAAGCGGCAGTGGAGGCCCACCGACATCATCTTCGGCGCCGTGGCGCCCTCCGCGTAGAGCGCGTCGAAGGTGTCGCGCAGGTAGGTGAAGAAGTGGTCGCCGGTGTTGAAGCCCTGCGCGGTGGCGAAGCGCATGTCGTTGGCGTCCAGCGTGTAGGGCACCACGAGGCCGGTGCCGGCCCGTCCGTACAGCCAGTAGGGCAGGTCGTCGGCGTAGGCATCCGCGAGATAGGCGAAGCCCCGTTCCAGGCCGAGTTCGAGCGTGTTGACGGAGGAGCGGCCGGTGTACCAGCCGAGGGGCGCCGCGCCCGTCACCGCCTCATGCAGGCGGATCGCCGCGTCCATCTGCGCGGCCTCCTCGGCGCGCGGCATGTCGCGGTGATCGATCCACTTGAGGCCGTGGCTAGCGATCTCCCACTCGGCCTCCCGCATGGCGGCGACGGCCTCCGGGTTGCGCGCGAGTGCGGTGGCGACGCCGAACACGGTCACCGGCACACGGCGTTCGGTGAACAGGCGCCACAGCCGCCAGAAGCCGGCGCGCGCGCCGTACTCGTAGAGCGATTCCATGTTCATGTGGCGCATGCCCGGCCAGGGCGCCGCGCCGACGATCTCGGAGAGGAAGGCTTCGGAGGCGGCATCCCCGTGCAGGAGGCAGTTCTCGCCCCCCTCCTCGTAGTTGAGCACGATCTGCACCGCGAGGCGGGCGCCGCCGGGCCAGTCCGCCTGCGGAACGTTGCGGCCGTAGCCGATCATGTCGCGGGACGTATGCATGGCTGACTTCGCATGTCTGCGCGGGAGCGGTGACCGCGGATGAAGCAAGGATAATGCTGCCTGACGGGGGCATTGATTGGATTTTTGCGAATCTGTTCCGGAAAAGGCGGGATGGTGCGCGCGGTTCGGGCGCCGCCGTTCCTGACCGCGCCGGTCCCCGCCGAGCGCCCCTGTCGGGAACAGGGCCGCCGACGCAGGATCCGGCTCGATGCCGTGCATCGCGGCGGGCTGACCGCCATCGGCATCACGCGCACCATGCCCGACGGCCCGATCATGCCGAGGCCTTCGGCGCCGCGATCACCGCCGCAATCTGGGCGACACTCGCCTGTGCCCCGATCCGCACCCTCGCGCCGGCCGGCCCGAAGCGCAGTTCGGTCTCTTCGCCCCCAAACGAAAGGTGCCTGCCGAGACGACCCTTACGGTGCATGCCGGAACCCTCTGCGACAGGCTGGCATGCTCGCGCTTGCCGCCAGTCTGTCGCCAAGTCCAAAACTGTCGCCAAGTCCAAAACAACGAAGTCCGCCCGAAGGCGGCCTGCTCGTGGAAAACTAATATGGTTGGAAAAACTGGAGCGGGCGAAGGGATTCGAACCCTCGACCCCAACCTTGGCAACTTCCCCGAATGCTGTTGCCAAACACCTTAATGCGCTAGCACGTAGCAGGCAAGCCATTATATTAGCTTGTGTTTTTCTTGCATCTATCTACGCTTCAGTTCGCTCCAGCTCGCCTGAGTTGGGGACTTTGTGCTTACCTCTTGCTTACCCGGCGAGTAGGTTTGATCCGGGTAAGCAAAGTGAAGCAGAGGACGTGCCCGTGGCAAAGCTCACCAAGCGATTCATCGACGCGCTCAAGCCGGCCTCTGGCCGGGATGTAGTCGCTTGGGACAGCGAGCTGCGCGGCTTTGGCATTCGCGTGAAGCCAAGCGGCGCAATCTCCTACCTGATCCAGTATCGGAACGCGGACGGGCGCAGTTGCCGTCTGACGCTCGGCAAGGCGGGGACGCTTACTCCCGATGAAGCGCGAACCTTGGCGCGGATTAAGCTCGCCGATGTGGCGAAGGGTGGCGACCCGGTAGCCGAGAAGCGTGCGGCGAGCGGCGCGCCGACCGTGTCAGAGGTCTGTGACTGGTATCTGGAGAATGCGAAGGCCGGACGCATCCTAGGCCGAAAGGGCCGGCCCATCAAAGCGTCGACGCTCGCGCTCGACGAAGGTCGGATCAACACGCACGTGAAGCCGCTCCTCGGCAGCCGGCGAGTGCGATCTTTGACCCTTGCGGACCTTGAAGGATTTCAGGCCGACATCGTCGCGGCCAGGACGGCCAAACCGCGGACCGGACCGCGCGGGGGGAACACGACGGGCGGTCCGGGCGTGGCGGGACGGACGGCGGGCATGCTGCATACGATCTTCGCGCACGCGAAGCGGCATGGCCGGATCGAGGCCAATCCGGCTGAAGGTCAACGAAAGTTCGCCGCACCGAAAAAGGCCAAGCGGCGCCTCAGCCTGGAAGAGATCGCGTGCCTTGGGACGGCGATGACCGAGGCGGCTGGTGACTTCGAGAACGCGACGGGCGTCGCCGCCATCCGCGTTCTCCTCCTGACCGGGTTCCGGCGTATGGAGGGGCTCGGGCTTAGGCGGGCCTGGGTTCGTGGCCGGGAGGGAGCGGTCTACTTCCCGGACACGAAGAGCGATTTCCAAATCCGCGCGATCGGCCGTTCGGCGGTCGAGGCCATCAAGACTCAGCCTAGCCGGAACGGGTCCGAGTACGTCTTTCCAGCCGACGTCGGGGCTGGCCATTTCATTGGTATCGTGCGCGTCCTTCAGCGGGTGGCTAAGCGCGCGAAGCTGACGGGCGTCACGCCGCATACGCTCCGGCACACCTTCGCCAGCGTCGCGGGTGACCTTGGCTTTTCCGAGTTGACCATCGCGGGCCTCCTCGGTCATGCGCCGCGAGGAGTGACCCAAAGTTACGTTCACCTCGACGCCGCCCTCGTCGTGGCTGCCGATCAAGTCTCCGCTGCTATCGCGAAGGCTCTAAACGCTTCTCCCTCTCAGCGCTCGAGGCGGGCTGATCATCCGGCGAAGGCGGGGCGCACGGTGAACCGACCCGCTGCCACTTCGCAGGCCGCCTGACGCGGTGGATTGACCTCACATAGCTTGAAGGCTATATATGGGCTGGGATGTCGCTTTCGGCGATGAGTTCGATACGGAGTATGAGGCGCTGCCACAAGCCGTCCAGGATGAGCTGCTCGCGTCCGCAAGGCTCTTGAGCACCTTCGGACCGCAACTCGGACGGCCGCATGCCGACACTTTGAAAGACTCGGCGTTCGCCAACATGAAGGAGCTGCGCTTCGAGGCCGACGACGGCGTGTGGCGTGTGGCCTTCGCGTTCGATCCCGAGCGCAAGGCCATCCTGCTCATCGCAGGTGACAAGGCCGGAGTGAGCGAGCGGCGCTTCTACAAGTCGCTGATCGCCAAGGCCGATAAGCGTTACCAGCGCCATCTCGATAGCCTATTGACCACCAGGAAGGAGAAGAAGTGATGGGGCGTACGTTGAACGACGTCATCGCCGTTCTTCCGGAGCAGCGGCGTACCCGCGTGGAGGCGCGGTTTCAGGAATTGAAGGACGAGGTGGAGGGACTCGGCGAGCTACGCCGAGCCGCGGGCAAGGCACAGGCCGAAGTCGCAATGGCGCTGAAGATCAAACAACCTTCCGTGTCGAAGATCGAGAAGCAGACCGACATGTATCTATCGACCCTGCGCAGCTACGTGCGTGCAATCGGCGGCGATCTGGATCTCGTTGTGAGACTGCCCTCGCGGGCTCCGATCCACCTCCAGACCATCGGCGACATTGGAGCGTGCGCGATCACCTCGAAGTTGCCGAGGGCCAAGCGTGCAAAGGGTCGCACCGCAAGCCCACGTGCCGTAAAGGCGGGCTGATCGTTGAGCTGTCCTGTCTCGCCCCCTATCCAGATGAAGAAGATTGCCTCTCCCCTGAAGGCGTTCGAGATCGACGAAGCCGCTTCGCGGCCATTCGCGGCAGGCAGATTCTCGAAGCTTGGGATACCGCTCTCCACACTCCGACGGAGATGGTCTGCCGAAATTGCAACCGACCGCGATGCTCGCGAGCAGCCTAGCCAAGTATCACTCATTCGCGAAAGTGACCGGATTAACATCGCGGCTGTGCTTGCACGACGAGGAGGTCATCTAGGCAGAACGTGGTTTGCCAACACCGCATATTGGGAGGCTGCCGATGACGAAGACTAAGAACAGAAGCAGCAGCGAGCTAGTTCGGCGCATTTGGGCACTTTGTCATATCCTGCGCGGTGACGGAGTGAGTTACCACGAATATATTTCTGAGTTAACTTATCTTCTTTTCTTAAAAATCGCGGATGAGACCGGAACTGAAGCTGCGCTTCCTGAGGGACATAGGTGGCGAGATCTCGTAAATTATAAAGGGCCTGATCTTCTCGTTTTTTATCGAGACATGCTGACCTATCTCGGTGGTCACGCTACGAATCCAATCGTTCAAGAGATTTATGCCTTCCCGACAACCGTCTTCTCTCACCAGGAGAACCTCCGTGCTGTGATCGCAGGCTTGGCCAAGCTCGACTGGCATTCTGTCGATGCAGACGGCATGGGCGACATCTATGAGGGGCTTCTCTCAAGGAACTCGCAAGACGCACGGTCTGGCGCGGGTCAATATTTTACACCACGTTCCTTAGTTGATTGTATGGTACGCCTCACTCAGCCTGAACTTGGTAAGGTTATCCAGGATCCCTCTTGTGGGACAGGCGGCTTCCTCATTGCAGCGAAGCAGTTTGCGGAAGAGCGATCGCCCGAGATTTACGCTAGCAACCCACCTCGTTTTGAAGGAATTGAGATTGAGAAGGGAACGTATCGCATTTGCCAAATGAACTCATTTCTTCATGGTTTAGATGCAAAGTTAGTATTAGGCGACGCACTTACATCCGACGTGGAGTTTTTGTCTCCCGCAGACCTCGTGCTCGCAAATCCCCCGTTTGGCAACAAGTCTGGAAGTGCGCGAGCTGTTCGTCGCGATCTACCGAGGCGTACAGCAAATAAACAACTTGCATTTCTTCAACACATTCGCCTTGGACTAAATAATGGAGGAAGAGCTGCGGTCGTCGTGCCGGACAATGTTCTTTTTGAAAGTGGAGTCGGTCGTGCGATACGAACGGACTTGATGGACGACTGCGACCTTCACACAGTTCTACGGTTACCCAATGGGATTTTCTATAGTCAAGGCGTAAATACTAACGTCTTATTCTTCACTCGTCGGAGCGGTGTAGCCGAAAATTCAGACCGGGTTTGGGTCTACGATATGAGGACGTCGATGCCGAGATTTGGCAAGACGCGCCCCCTCCGCCCGGATCATTTTGCTGAATTCGAGGAGTTGTACGGCACTGACCCGAATGGCAGATCTCCTCGGTCGGTTTCGAGCAGCAGGGAGCGATGGCGCTCCTATAACCGCGCCGAACTAGCCGCCCGCGATGACAACTTAGACTTGGTCTGGCTCGCGCCACGCGAGAACGATAGCGACATGATGGATGCGACTGCCCAGGATTTCGCCGGTGCGATCCTCTTCCACCTTCAGAGCGCCATGGCCGAGATCGAATTACTCACCGAGGAGTTACCGTCCGATGAGGCCGCGCGTTGACCGAGCTACCAAAAGGCTGGGTCCGGACAACCATCGGCATGATCGCCGACCTCGCGAACGGACGCGCCTTCAAGCCGTCGGACTGGACACGCGAGGGTCTCCCGATCATTCGCATTCAGAATTTGAACCGCCCGGACGCTGCATTCAATCATTTCTCCGGCCCTGTGTCGGAACGACATATCGTGGAAGATGGAGATTTGCTCTTCGCTTGGTCGGGCACGCCGGGCACGTCCTTCGGCGCACACATCTGGCGTGGCCCCACTGCCGTGCTGAATCAGCATATTTTCAACATCCGCGTGAGCCCTGACCACATCGACCGCGACTTCTTACGCCTCGCGATCAACCAGACGCTCGACGAGCAGATCGCGAAGGCGCACGGCGGGGCCGGGCTGCGTCACGTCACCAGAAAAGCATTCGAAGAGACAGAGATCGCGCTCCCGCCTCTGACGGAACAGCGACGGATCGTCGAGCGTGTCCGTTCGCTAGAAGAACGCGTGGCTCTCGGTCAGGCTGGTCTGGATGAAGCCCTTCGATCGGTCGGCGGGGCGCGAACGGCGCTCCTTCAGGGTGTCTACGCTCTTACCCTCCTGCCTGTCGAACGTCGCGCTCGGTACGGCGACGAAGTAGCCACAGTCTCTGTCGGGGAGGTCACAACCGACATGACATATGGATCATCGACAAAGTCCGAAAAAACCGGAACAATCCCGGTGCTTCGTATGGGAAACATACAAGCCGGCGAACTCGATTGGTCTGACCTAGTGTATACCTCCAACGCCGACGAGATCGAGCGCTACGCTTTGCGTCCCGGTGACGTGTTGTTCAACCGGACCAACAGTCCTCAGCAAGTCGGCAAGACCGCAGTCTACCGCGGCGAACGGACCGCCATTTTTGCTGGATATCTTATCAGGGTCCGCTGTTCCCGGCGAATGTCGCCCGACTTCCTTGCACATTGCCTCAACAGTCCAGCGGGTAGGCAGTACAGCTGGCTTGTGAAGAGTGACGGCGTTAGTCAGTCTAACATCAACTCACAAAAGCTTATAGCTTTCCGGCTTCCATGCCCATCGCTAGAAGACCAAAACTTCATCGTCGAGGTCGTGCGTACCGGCACGGCGCGGCTGAAAACGGTAGAACATCAGGTCGACCTTGCAAGAGAAGTGCTCGGTCGCCTCCATCGCCGCACGATCGGCTACGCTCTGTCCGGACGACTCGGCACCGGCGACCTGGGTGACGAGCCCGCAAGCATACAGGTCGAGCGACTCATCGAGGCAAAGCGCGCGCGCGATCTCAGCGAGCCCACGATACACCCAGGAACGGCGCCTATGAAACGTAACGTGACTGAGATTCTATCCGAGGCAGACGATTGGCTTCCAGCTCAGGAGGTCGCCCGACTCTACGGCCTCTCCTTCGGCGCGACGCCGGAGGACATCGAACCGTTTTACGCGGAACTCCGCGAGTTAGACGTAGCTGGGCAGCTGGCCGTCAAGGCGGTTGCGGACGACCGTGGCACCAAACTCAGCGAATTGCTTCGGCTGAAAGCTAGCCTCTGAAATGCGCGTCGATAAGCTCAGGATCGGGAGCGCGAAGGATAGTCCGACGCACCAGTTCAAGAACTTGAAGAACGTAACCATTGACTTTGATCAGGGCGAGTGGGTCACCGTTGTGATCGGGTGGAATGGCACTGGCAAGTCAAACGTCCTCGAGGCGCTTGCAATTATCTTCCGCGAGCTCATCGATCCGCGTCGAACGCTACGCATCGGGTTCGCCTTCGAACTTTCTTACCGCATCGGGCAAGGCGATCTGCAACGTTCGGTTACCATAGTCCACGATCCTGACGAGCGCCAGCGGTTTACGATCACGGTTACGCCGGGTGTATCGACGTCTTCGGCGGAGCAGCAAGTGCCTCGACGGATGCGCATCAATACCTTTCTGAAGGATGAGTCCAATCTCCCCCGGTACGTGTTCTGCTACTACTCCGGCGAGAGTTCGAGGATGCACGAAGTCTTCGCGCCTTACCTGCAATGGTACGATGAGCGGCTTCGTAGGGGACAGGATCCGGGTCTGAAGCGGCTCTTCTATGCACTCCCAGTTCACAGCCAATTCGTTCTTCTCGCCTTCATGATTGGCGGGTCGGAAGCCGCGACAGATCTGCTCCGCGATCACCTTGGCTTGAATTCTGAGGAGGGGCTTGAATGGGTTTTGTTCGTATTACGCCAACCTCCATGGCCACCGCACCCCGACGGCGATCCCCGTTTCTGGGGTGCTCGGGGCGTCGTGAGCGGTTTCCTAGATCGTCTCCAGGACGTGGCACTCGCGCCGATCGACGTGCAGCGTCGAGTCAACACGTCCTTGTGGAACAAGGAAACATTGGAGTTTAAATATCTGTTCATCAAGGACATCGCAGCACTGCGCCGTCTTGTCGGCGAACAATCGCCAGCTCATTTTTTCAGGGACTTGGAAAGCACTTATGTATCGCAGTTGATCGACGAAGTTCGAATCAAGGTGAGACTCAGTCAACGGGACGGAACAGTGACCTTTCGCGAACTGAGCGAGGGCGAGCGGCAGCTCTTGACAGTGCTTGGACTGTTACGCTTCACCGCCGAAGATGAAAGTCTCATCTTGCTAGACGAGCCTGATACGCATCTTAATCCTAAGTGGAGCGTCGAATACCTCGAATTTCTAAGGAAGTTTATCGGTGGCTCGGCGCAGGAAGGCATCTCCTCACGCGAGACGGAAACGAGCCACGTCATTCTAACGACACATAATCCTATCGCGATTGCCGAACTATCGCGTGAACAGGTTCAGATCTTGCGGACGCAGACGGAGGACGGCAAACGCAGAGTTGTTGCCGTCTTCCCTGACGTCGATCCTCGCGGGATGGGGTATGCTGCGATCGTCACGAGTGAGATGTTCGGCATCGCCTCTCACCTAGACAAACCCACTCAGCGTGACCTTGAGGTGCAACGAAACCTTTCGGGTAAGGGCGAACTGACGGTCGATGAACAGAGCGAACTTAATGCTGTAAATCATCGATTGGACCAACTCGGCTTCCGCTTCCTATACCCTGATGACGAGTATTCGAGATACCTCCGGCTCCGCAGCGAGTATCTGCAAGAAATTTTCGGCACTCGCGACGCCTTGAAGCTGGCGGGCCGTGTCGTCGAGATGACTCTTGAGGAGCGAGAGGCGCTTGCCAAACGGCTCATCGCTGGCTTGGTCGAGAGTGAGCAGGATCCATTCGATTGAGGCACGTTGACCTCGAAGACCTCCGGTTACCAGACGGCTGGGCGAATGAGGCGCAAGCTGCAACGCATGCCATTCTGGGCGGAGCGCCGCCATCGGACTTCGACGGCATCTGGCGCGACCTGAAGCAACGTCTCGCGGCACTGCTGCACGACAAGTGCTGGTTTTGCGAAACGCCCGTGACGCGTTCTGACAACGCGGTAGACCATTTCCGCCCTAAAAGCCGGGTCAGCGATGCTGCGAACGCGCATCAAGGCTATCGCTGGCTCACTTTTGCAGCCGCAAACTTCCGTTTTGCTTGTACCTTCTGCAACAGTCGTCGCATCGACGTCGAGCATGGCACGGCTGGCGGCAAGGCGGACCGCTTTCCGCTGGTTCACGAAGCCAATAGGGTCTACGGAGTTGTTGCCGCAGATCTGGACTTCGACGACCTGCTCGCCACGGTTCAAGCTGAACGACCTGGGTTGCTCGATCCTTGTAATTTGGATGATTGGCGCCTTCTGGGATGCAAGCGCGAGAACGGAAACCCATGTGCGACAAGCGACGATCCCGAAGTCGTCACTCGTGTTAACACCTCCATCGAAGTGTATCATCTCGATCACGAGCCGACTTGTAAGCAACGTCATACTGTTTCGGGTATGCTGCTCCGGACAGTCCGGAAAGCCAAGGCAAGATTTCTGACCATCGACCCTTCTGATCCAGGTACAATCAGAGCTTTCGAAGCTTCTGCCCTCGAGATAAAGCGCATGATCGCACGCAAAGCCCCTTACAGTGGAGAGATGCGCTTCCTCCTTGGCGGACAACGCTCGGATCTTCATCCATGGATCCAGCGGCTACTCGAGGACGGTTAGGGCGTGTCGTCACCTGAACCTGCGTGCGGTGCTGGCGTTTCCCTCGATGGGCGGGGGGACGCGATGCTGAGCGACGCGCAATGGAGCAAGCTGGAGCCGCTGGTCGATGCGTGCCGGCCGAAGGGCAAGACGCCGTTGCAGGATCTGCGTCGTACACTCAGCGCGATCCTCTGGCGGCATGAGAACGGCGCGAAGTGGCGCGCCATCCCAGCGGACCTTGGGCCATGGTGGCGAGCGGCGCAGGTGTTCATTCGCTGGGCGCGACTTGGGGTCTGGGAGCGGCTGCTTGCGCTGGTGCAGGAGTAGGGCATGTCGCTCGGGCTGACGTTCCTCGACGGGACGAACGTGCGTGCGCACCAGAAGGCGGCGCGCGCTGCGCGAAGGGGGGATCTGGGGCCGAGCGAGACCATCGTGAGGCACTTGGTCGGTCTCGTGGGGGCTATGGCACCAAGGCTTGCGTGATCGCCGACGGGCAAGGTCGCGCCATCGCCTTCCGCATCGCGCCGGGGCAGGCAAACGAACTCCCGCACGCCGTGCCGCTGCTCGAACGCCTACCGGGCGTGCCGCTCTGGGTCGTGGCGGATCGGGGCTATTCCAGCCACGCCTTCCGCCAGCACATCCGGGATGCGGGGGCGCGGCCGGCGATCCCCACCAAGCGCAACGAGGCACCGGTCGCCTGCCCCGACTGGATCTACAACAACCGCAACGTCGTCGAACGTCTCTGGGCGCGGCTCAAGGAGTGGCGCGCCGTGGCTACCCGCTACGAGAAAACCGCCGCAAGCTTCATGGGCGTGCTCTGCTTCGCCGTACGCTTCCGGTGAAGGCCGCGTTGTCCTCTGAGGTGGTGTGTCAGGCGGCGACCTGCTTGGGTTGAGGCGGGGTCCAGTTCCAGGGCAGCAGATCGTCGATGTGCCGGGTCGGATGGCCGGGCAGACGGCTGAGGATGTCGGCAAGCCAGGCTTGTGGGTCGGCACCATTGAGCTTGGCGGTCTCGATCAGCGTGTAGAGTGCCGCAGCGCGATGGCCGCCCGCGTCTGAGCCGGCGAAGGTCCAGTTGCGGCGGCCTACCGCGATCGGCCGGATCGCCCGTTCGGCGGCGTTGTTTGAGAGGCAGGCGCGCCCGTCGTCGAGGAAGAGGATGAAGGCGCTCCAGCGCTTGAGCATGTAGTCGATCGCTTGCGCCACCGGAGCCTTGGCCGAGAGCTTGGCACGGTTGGCCAGCAGCCACGCCTTCAACTCGGCGACGAGGGCGGCCGAGCGGGCGCTTCGATGCGCACGGCGGTCGTCCGGTCCGAGGCCAATGATGGTGCGCTCGAGCGCGAAGATCGCGTCGATCCGCGCCACCGCTTCGATGGCGATCGGAGCCTTCCTCAGGTCAGCCAGCTCGAAGAACTTGCGCCGGGCATGCGCCCAGCAAGCCGCCTCGCGGAGCGGGCCTGGTTTGCGACCGGGCTCGTACAGCCGACCGAACCCGGAGAAGGCATCCGCCTGCACGATGCCGTGGAAATCGCCCAGCCAGGTCTCGGCATGCGCGCCAGAGCGGTCGGGGGAGTAGAAGTAGGCCACAGCCGGCGGCTCGGGACCGCCGAAGGGTCGGTCGTCACGCACCACCGTCCAGAGCCGCCCCGTGCGGGTCTTGCCCTTGGCCAGGACCGGTACGGGCGTGTCGTCGAGATGCAGGCGCTCAGCCCCTCGAACATGGGCCTCGATCCGGGTGACCAGGGGCGACAGGGCGGTCGTCACCGCTCCGACCCAGCCGGCCAGCGTCGAGACGTCGATCGGTACGCCCTCGTGGGCGAAGCGCTGGCTCTGGCGATGCAGCGGCAGGTGCAGGCCGAACTTGGCCATCATCACCTCGGCGAGGAGGTTCGGGCCCGCTCGTCCGCGCGGGATCGGATGGAACGGGGCCGGAGCCTGCGCGATCGTCTCGCAGTCGCTGCACGAGAAGCGCTCGCGTACGTGCTGGATCACGACCCAGCGCGCCGGGATCCGCTCCAGGGTCTCGGTGACGTCCTCGCCGAGGTGACGAAGGCGCGTTCCGCCGCAACACGCGCAGGTCGTCGGGCCGGGATGGACGACGCGCTCGCGCGGCAGGTGCTCGGGCAGAGGCCGGCGGGCGGGCTTGCGCCGCGAGGAAGCCGCACCGGAGAGTGCTTCGGGCTCGGCGGCCGCCTGCGCTTGGGTCTCGGCCAGCGTCTCCTCCAGATCCTCCAGGACGAGTTCGAGCTGGTCGATCCGGGCGCTGCGCTCCGAGGAGGTCCCGAACCGTTCTCGCCGCAGCCGGGCGACCTCCAGCTTCAGCCGTTCGACCGCGATCTCCGAGGCAAGCCGGGCCGCCCGCTCGGCCAGGATCATGGCGTGGGCGGCGGCAAGATCCGTGGGAAGCGGCGGGGGCTCGGGCGCGTTCGGCACGCTTGAGAGAAGAGCATATTCTTCAAGCGCTGTAACGCGTTATCCTCAGCCGAGAGCGCTCGGACGCCAGCTCTCCTGCGGCATCCGCCAGTCGATACCCGAGAGCAGGTAGCCGAGTTGCGCCGTCGAGATCGTCACGGCTCCATCCGCCACCGAGGGCCACAGGAAACGGCCGCGGTCGAGCCGCTTTGTGTAGAGACACGCGCCCTGGCCATCGTGCCAGATCACCTTGATCAGGTCGCCGCGCCGTCCGCGGAACACGAACAGATGCCCGCCATGGGGATCGCGCTTGAGCGTCTCCTGGACGATCAGGCCCAAACTGGAAAAGCCTTTGCGCATGTCGGTGTGGCCAGTGGCCAGCCAAACCCGCACGTTGGCCGGCAGCGGGATCATCGGCCCTCCAGGGCGTCGAGCACCCGCCGAAGCGCCGCGGCATCGACGTCGGAGCCGACCCGAACGCGCCGGCCTCTGCCGAGATCGATCTCGATCACCCCGCCGGAGCGACGGCCGCGGTTGGGCTCTCGACCAGGCTCGACCGTCATCGCGGCGGGCGTGGGAGCGATCACGACGGGGACTAGCGCTGGCGTGGGAGCACCGACACGCTCGCACAGCAACTTGCGCCAGCGGAACAGCTGACTGACGTGGAGACCGGCCCGGCGGGCGACATCCGAGGTCGACACACCCGGTTCAAACGAAGCGGCAACCAACCGCTCCTTCTCCGCCCGCGTCCAGCGTCGACGCCGCTCGGCTCTCACCAGTTCGATACCCGCCTGGGTCATGCTCAAGGTCCTAGGATTACTCCTATGACCTCAGCCTCAACGGGCCAGCTCACAAGGTGGCCTTCGCCGGATGCGTACGCTTCGCCGCTGCCATCGATTGGCTCAGGTGGCGACAGGCCCTAGGCCACGAGGTGGCACGTCAGGCCCAATGGCAATCAGGCTGGGAGGTCGCGAAATTGCCTCAGACCGTTGGCAGGGGTGGGAAGCGGAAGAAACTGATCGCGTCGAAGGTCAAATCGGACGAGCGGCGCGTCATCAGGAGCAGGAGGCAGTCCGTCGCGCCGAGCGTCTTTGCCAAGTCGGACGCCATGCATCGAGCGTTCAGCGTCCAAGTTTGAGCATCTTCCGGCCGGTTCCTCGCGAAGTGGACGGCCACGACGAACACACGGTCGCCGACCGCCGCGCGACACGAGAGCGTGTTGCCCTTACCCCGCCCCCCGCCCGAGCGCCAACGACGCACGCGTCGCTCGACTTCGGACAGAGCGGAGGGTTGTTGATTCAAGATCGTGAACAGCTTGTCGAAGCGGTGCCGATCTAATGTCGCATGAATTTCTTCGGCGATGCGGCGCCATATTCGGGGAAGCTGCACTCCCGGCGTTGCGAAGGCAGTTCGATCAGACCGCGGCTCCTTCCGGCCGCGCACCGCCGCGTCGGCGTATAGGAATAGCACTTGGCGGCCGGCGAGCGCGTGGGCATCGATAGCGAAGCCGTTGGACAGATACATTGACAGGAGATCCTGCTCGTCTGCTACGAAGTCCAGCACGTCGTCAATCGTCGAACGCCGGGTCAGGTAGTGCAGGAAGGCCACCTCTGTATCGAGAAAAGCCGACAGCATGCGCAATTCACCAAGGGTTAAAATTGGTGCCCAGTCTTGATCGGCACCTAACAAACCAAGTTCTCGAAAGAGCCGCCCGCTGCTTGTTACGGACGCGAACTGCTCCACGCAGAGACCGAATTTGTAGACTACACATGGACCGCTCGACTCGATCCGGACTTCTACGCCGTCGCGATCGACAAGCGTCACTGCCCCGGGTCCCCGCGCGAGAACCGCCTCCAGGCGCGCTGCCTGCTCGCCCGGCTCTACGTATAATTCGCGAAAGTTCGTGCGGAGGCTCGCGACTCCGCCGCGC
This sequence comes from Methylorubrum populi, assembly GCA_036946625.1. Taxonomy (NCBI): domain Bacteria; kingdom Pseudomonadati; phylum Pseudomonadota; class Alphaproteobacteria; order Hyphomicrobiales; family Methylobacteriaceae; genus Methylorubrum; species Methylorubrum populi. Next base: position 1,994,610 of record JAQIIU010000003.1, on the reverse strand, counting down.
CGTGAAGCTGGCTTCAACCGTCCGGACTTCGCCTCGACGACAAGGACGTGCATCCCGACGACTGCGACAACGTCGTTCTCGAACGCCTTGCCGGTATCAGGGTCGATCCAGCTCACCCCCCGGTGGACTCGTGCCGATGGAAGGGACTCGCCAATAATCCGTTCGGCCTCGTCCTCGAGGTATCGCGAGCGAGCGTCCGCATAGGCTTTCAAGAGACGCTCATCGTGACCGATTACTCTCTCCATGATGGCGAACGGGAAGCTTACCAGCAGCACTGGGAGCGGGAGGAACAGCGTGTCGGCGTCGAGCGCGATGAATGGCTGGCGCCAAATTGGGTTCTCAAGGTAAAGACGATCCGAGTCTCCGGCGGTGAGACTTCCAGCTTTCAGTGAGCATGAGAACAGAGCCGCCGTGATGAGCGTGCCGAAGCGCTCGACTAGCTCGGTCCGAGTGAGCGTGAAAAGCGGCGTACACAGCATTTCGGCGAGCTGGAAGCCGGCCATGCCGCGCGCTTCCTGTGTCTCCGATCGGGCACCCGTGAGGCACCACATGCGCCGAGCGATCTCGGAGCTATCAATCAAATCACCGACCGCACCTTCGACGTCGCGTCCCTCGCGCAAAACCTGCTCGCGCGCGATGCGCTCTGCGAACCGGTCACCTACGTCTAGGAACATTGAGTAGAGCGCCCGGGCGAAGTCCGACAGCGTGAAACCGAGACGCGCTCTCGATGCAACGTCCATATGCTTGAGCAACGCTGGGACAATCTCCATCGCATCGTCGCTATTGAACAGGTTGCGATAAAATATCGTGTGCAGCCGAACGCGGCGCGCCAATTCGTCATCGTGCGTGCTGTTGGGATTTAGATTGCTCGATGCGAGATATGCCATGAGATTTTCTCGAAGGAGCTTCCGAAGTCGCACAATCGACTTGGGTGAGGTCGGCACCGGTTTCCCATGGCCAGCGCGCAGAACGAAGGCTTGCAGGAGTTCGACGTGAACCTGATCGAGGCCGGACGCTCCTGGTCCCAAGGAGGGGCCGCCGATCATCTCTCGCAGCAACTGCTCGCCCGACTTGGCGAGCAGTGCGATGGGGTCGCGGACTTCGAGGAATGCGACGATATGGTCTCGCGTTTTGGCCACCGCCGCAACGGGGTCTCCTTCGAACGAGCTGCCGATCTGAGAAGCGAGATCAATTTCCCCATAGCCTGGGATTGCGGCAATAGCTTTATCTGGGCGGAAGCCGCCTGCGCGCCCTCTTGGTCCTTGCGAACTTCTGCGCGTCATGTTGGTGCCGGTCCCCTTTCGCTAAAATCATATACCGCGACTCGGAAGGAATCCCGTTTTTGGGTTTTCGGCCGCGGGTTTGCATGATTCCCTACGGGGATGGCAGGACTGATTCTGTCTCCCGCCGACCGGGCGCATTTCCTGGTGCTGATGCGGGGCCAGCTCAACAGCGCGGTGCATCGGCGCTTGAACGTGCTTCTGTTGCTCGACGACGGCTGGACGCCGGCCCGGATCGCCGCGGCGCTCTACCTCGACGAGAGCACGGTGGCCGAGCACCGCACGCTCTACCGGGAGCGCGGCCGGGCCGGCGTGGAAAGCTTGAGCTACACGGGACGGGTCTCGCGCCTGTCGGCCGCTGAGCGCACGGCCTTGTCGGACTGGGTCGCCGCCGAGGTGCCTCAGACAGCCAAGGCCGTGTGCGCCCAGGTGCAAGCGATGTTCGACTTGTCCTATGGACCGCACGCGATGGCCCGGCTTCTCGGGCCGATCGGATTCGTGTTCAAGAAGCCCAAATGCGTGCCGGCCAAGGCGGATGCTCGCATCCAGCAGGCCTTCCTCGACGCTACGCTGACCCCGCTGATGCAAGCGGCCGGGCCGGACGCGCCGCTCGACTTCGTGGACGGCTGCCATCCCTCCTATACGGGGCGGCCCGCTCACGGCTGGATCCGGCGGGGCGCCACCGTCGAACTGAAGTCCAACCATGGCCGCACCCGGCTCAACCTCAACGGCGCTCTCTCCTGGCCGGATCGCAGCCTGATCCACCATCAGGAGGAGAAGATCACCAGCGCGGCGATGATCCGCCTGTTCGAGACCCTCGCGGCCCGCCATCCGGCGGCCGAGAGCGTCACGGTCGTGCTCGACAACGCCCGCTACAATCGCTCGCGCGAACTGAGGACGGGGCGCGACCAGCCTGACGGTCGCCTGCGGCTGGTCTATCTGCCGTCCTACGCGCCCAACCTGAACCTGATCGAGCGCTTCTGGCACTTCATGAAGCGCAAGGTGCTGTTCAACAAGGCGTATGCCAAGTTCGCGCTGTTCAAGCAGGCCTTCGACGACTTCTTCGAGCGCCTGCATGAGCATGAGGCCGACCTGGCCAGCCTCATCACGGACCGCTTCCACCTCATCGGGCAGACCGAGACCGGGATTCTATCCGCTTAGGGGTATATCAGCGGGCGCGTACTACGGATGCCCATCGCGCAACGTGTGAGTCCAGGTGTGCCCTCGGCGAGGAGCTTCGGACGTGCGTCGCGAGCCAGACGAATCCGCTAGGCCAGTAATGGGGAACGCCTTCCCCTGCGGTCGAGCCCCAAGGTCTCGTCCGACCCCTTCAGGCGGGACTGACGCCCCACAATCCCCCGCTGGAATAGACGAGGAGGTCGCGACATCAACCCGGATTGGCCGCAAGGAGCGATCGATGGGCGGCGGCCCTGTCGCAGGCCGCGCTGGTGCGCCCGCAGGCGCGAGAGGAAGAGGGCTGCGGCTGTCGCCGTGACGGGTCAGGAGGTCGAGAGAGAGGCTCCCGGCCGGCCCGTCGCGGAGATCCGCGATGTCACGATCTTCCTCTCAGCGCTCCAGCCACCCGCCATCGGAGCGCCCGAACCTCTACGACGAGATCACCGCGACTATCATCGCGGAGCTTGAGGCCGGACGACTGCCCTGGGTCCAGCCCTGGGGCACATCCGGCATCGCCGCGCCGCTGTCGATGCCGCGCAACGCGGCGACCGGGCGCGGCTATTCGGGCATCAACGTCCTCATCCTCTGGGGCGCGGTGGTCAACCGCGGCTACTCCTCTCAAAGCTGGCTGACGTTTTGCCAGGCGCTCGGCCTCGGCGGCAACGTCCGCAAGGGCGAGCGCGGCACCACCGTCGTGTACGCCGACCGCTTCGTACCCGACGACGAGAAGCGCCGCGCCCGCGACACCGGCGAGGACGCGCATGCGATCCCGTTCCTGAAGCGCTTCACCGTCTTCTCCACCGACCAGTGCGAGAACCTGCCCAAGGACCTCGTGACCGCGCCGCCGCCGGTGCCGGACGGACTGATCCTGCCGGAGGTCGAGGCACTGATCCGGGCGAGCGGCGCCGACCTGCGGCTCGGCGGCGAACGCGCCTTCTACGCGCCGGGGCTGGATTACGTCCAAGTCCCGCGGCCGGAGGCCTATTTCGAGCCGATCAACTGGCATCGTACCGCGCTCCACGAGCTCGGGCATTATGCCGAGGCCCGGATTATGCCGCATGGCCGCGCCGCGGACGGCGGGCTCGGCCATGAGCGGCCGCGGCGGCTCGGCATAACCAAGGCGGTGAGCGCTGCTTCGGCCTGTTGCATAGGGGGCAGCGCATAAGAACATGCTGAGCCCTGGAAAGGTCAGCTTCCAGGCTGTCGACAACTCAGAACCCAACGGCTGGGTCGGGTGGATGAACGAACCCGCTCGCGCGGGATGGGTGGCAGCTTCGAGGTCGGCGGATTGACCCGAACGCCCTGCGCCGATTGAGGGGCGCCCAGCTCGGGCGGACGATCCCGGCTCCCTTCCTTCGAGCGGAGCCATCCCATGACCGTCCTTGCCGTTCCCGCCGCTGCCGGCGGCTCGCTGCGTCAGCGCCTGATCGACGATATGACCCTGCGCCGGTTCTCCCGGGCGACGCAGCGCAACTACATCCGCGACGTCGGGCGGCTGGCTGCCTTCCTGCGGCGATCGCCCGATACCGCGACCGGCGACGACCTGCGCCGCTTCCAGATCGCTCAACAGGAGGTCGGCCTCGGCGTGCCGACGATGAACGCCATCGTCTCCGCCCTGCGCTTCTTCTTCGTCCACACGCTCAACCGCCCCGATCTCGCCCGCAGGCTGGTCCGCCTCAACCAGCCGCGCACCCTGCCCGATGTGCTGAGCGCCGACGAGGTCGGGCGTCTGCTCGATGCCACGGTCTGCCTGAAGCATCTCGCCGCCCTGTCGCTCGCCTACGGCGCGGGCCTGCGCGTGGCCGAGGTCGCCGCACTCAGGATCGGCGATATCGACTCGACCCGCATGATCCTGCGGATCGAACGCGGCAAGGGCGGCCGCGACCGCAATGCCATGCTGTCGGCCGATCTCCTGGACCTGCTGCGGCGCTGGTGGAGCGAGGGCCACCGGCAGGGTGTCCTGCAGCGTCAGGGCTGGCTGTTCCCCGGGCAGGACTGGGCACGGCCGATCAGCACACGCCAGCTTCACCGCGTCGTCGTCGAGACGGCGCGCGCGGCCGGGATCTCCAAGCGCGTCGGTCCCCATACCCTGCGCCACTCCTTCGCCACCCATCTCCTGGAGGACGGCGTCGACATCCGCGTCATCCAGGTCCTGCTCGGGCACAGCCGGCTCGACACCACCGCCCTCTACGCCAAGGGCGCCACCCGGACGGTGCGGGCCGTGACGAGCCCGCTCGACAGGCTCGCCCTGTTCCATAGACAGGGGCCCGCGCCGGGCTGAGACGATGCCCGCCGCGACGGCCGCCACCATCGAGCTGGCCGACGTCTTCCGCGCCGCCGGTCCGGCCTATCGCGCCGAGCAGGCCGGGCATCTGAGCCTGGATACGCTGAAGGTGATGGCGGCGATCGAGCGCTGCCGCACCGCCAGCCTCGGCGGCCACGTCGAGGGCTGCGACGCGTGCGGCCACCTGCGCGTCGCCTACAACTCCTGTCGCAACCGGCATTGCCCCCGGTGCCAGGGCGCGGCCGCCCGCGACTGGCTCGCCGCGCGCGAGGCCGACCTCCTGCCGGTCGGCTACTTCCACGTCGTCTTCACCCTGCCGGCCGAGATCGCCGCCATCGCCTTCCAGAACAAGGCCGCCGTCTACGACCTGCTGTTCCGGGCGGCGAGCACCACCATGATGCGGATCGCCGCCGACCCGAAGCACCTCGGGGCCCGCATCGGCCTCACCGCCGTGCTCCACACCTGGGGTTCGGCCATGACCCACCATCCCCATGTCCACATGATCGTCCCCGGCGGCGGCCTCTCCCCGGACGGGACCCGCTGGATCGCCGCGCGCCCCGGCTTCCTCCTGCCGGTGCGGGTGCTGGGCCTGCTGTTCCGCCGCCTGTTCCTCGAAGGGCTCGCCGCCCTCCACGCGGCCGGGGCGCTCGCCTTCTTCGGCCCCCTGGCCCCACTCTCGGATCCCAGGGCCTTCGCCCGTGCGCTCGCCCCGGTGCGCCGGAAGCGCTGGGTGGTCTACGCCAAGCCGCCCTTTGCCGGACCGAAGGCCGTCCTCGCCTATCTGGCGCGCTACACCCACCGCGTCGCCATCTCCAGCCGACGCCTCCTCGCCTTCGATGGGGCGAGCGTCAGCTTCCGCGTCAAGGACTACCGGCGCGACGAAGCCGGACGGGCACGGGTCATGACCCTGTCGGCCGCGGAGTTCATCCGGCGCTTCCTGCTTCACGTCCTGCCGCGCGGCTTCCACCGCATCCGGCACTACGGCTTCCTCACAGGCTCGAACCGGAAGGCGGTTCTAGCGCACATCCGCACCATCCTCGGCGTCCCGGCCCCGCCTCGGCCCACCGCCGACGCACCCGATCCGCCAGACGGCCCCGGCCAAGCCCGGCCGCCTTGCCCCTGCTGCGGCGGTCCCATGACGATCGTCGGAGCCTTTGCGAGGTGGCATCGGCCCCGTGGACCGCCGTTCCGCTCCCCACCGAACCGGGCGTGGACGCCATGACCCGGCATGGCCTGACGTCACCAAAGACCCGCAGAGCTGCGCTCCGGGGCACGCCTTCGCACGGGCCGACCGCCAGGATGAGCCTCACAAACGCGGTCGTCGAACCCCGGTGCGCATCGCCAGGCCCTGGGGGCCCGCCAGTCCGAGACCTCTCAGCCACACAACCGGCGAGGTTTGCCCGCCGTCGCTCCGCCACTGGGGGCGACGCCCGGCCCAAATCCCCATAGGCCCGCCCGCCATCCCGCGGGTTCGTTCATCCACGACTTTCGTACGCCTCACGGCGACCGAAACTCTTCAGGAAAGCAGACTTCAGCGCCATGCCCACTCTCGACCCCTTGCGGGCTCTCGGTGTCGATGACCGAATGCGCCGCATGGCAGATGGTCGGAATGCCGAGAGGGTGCGATGCCTGATGCAGGCGACAACGGGGAACTAGCGTCGCACGTAGCCCACGTGCTGCGCTGGGTTTGGGACCCAATCGGCCTAGGGACGGATGGACCAGCGGACGAGTACGATGCCTACGTTCCTGACGTCGTCATCTTGGTGCGAGACACGGCACTGTTCGAGGACGCGCTCATCGCGCACCTCATGCGGATCGAGATAGAGGCGATGCATATGTCGCTGCCGCCTGCCAACCGGACGCGAGCGGCCCGCGCGCTCCTCGGCCTGCGCGATGCGCACCTGCATGGGGCGGGCAATCTCGTTGAGCAGTGGTCGAGCCCGGACGGCCTGCGTTGCGTCTGGGTCTTCAAGACCCCCGGCGGCCAATACGCCTATGGGAAGGGCATCCTTCGCCACGACGACGATGAGAATGGCCCATGGTTGCGGTGGGACGGAGCTGGTTTGGGCTGGTCCGGTTTGTTCGACACGGCCGCAGCCGCCGAGCGAGAGGCGCATGCCGTGATCGCATGGCTGCGCGAGAGCGATCTCGCGGCCGCGGCGTCGGTGGCCGTACCTTGGAGTGCCGCCGTTGGTTGGCGCGTACCGGCGCCGCGCGAGCGGGCCGTGCTCGACCGCCTGTTGGCCGCCGACTTTCCCGGCAGGGACGGGCTCGCCGAACAAGCTCGGACCGCCCTGGTGCGTCGGATCGACGAGGAGGGCAGCCTGAGGTTCCGGGTTGAGGGCGCGCCCGCGGCGGTTGCCGGGCGAGTCCCGGTAGAAGGCCGTTACCGGGATGGCGATGAGCTGTCTGGCCCGGCAGTCAACCTCCTGCTTCACGTTGTTGGCGGGCGGCTGCACGAGTTGGAGGTCTTCAAGGACGACGGCGCGCACATCCGCGTCAGCCCGTTTGAGGTATCGCCCCATCGGATTTCGGTTTCTGCAAACTGAGGTCTGCCCTCCTTTGAGAGCCGAATTTGCCGGACATTCGACAAATGCCGGCATATGAGGAGCGCAGACGGCTGTCCGTGCGGCTGGCATGGGTCTTTATTAGAATGTCAGCACAGCTTGAAAATGGAACATCAGACATCTTTGGCATTGGGTGCTCCCGGCTGCAGGGAGATCGAGACGGAGCGCGCACGGGTCAGACCATCCAAACCGTAGCAGGGCTGAAGCTCGATCTCGATATCCTGTGGCAGAGGATCGAGCGCAAGGTAGCACCGCCGGTCTGGACGGTCGGGCGCTCTGCGCAGGATCAGGCCGCCGATGACGTTCTGTTGGCTGAAGCCATCGAGTTGCAGGTCCATGATCTCGTGGAAGACAAGCGACACGATGGCCTCTCGTTCGAGCACGAGAAAACCGTCCTCGCCGACTTTGTCCGTTGTTATCCAGCCATGAAGGCGTAGCCTGCTTTGCCTTTTGCGTCGAAGATCGAGGCTCAAGATCTCAGCGTCGTGAAAGCTTGGCACACGACCGAACCAACGCAGAAGATCTGCGCCGCCAACCACCTCTTGGTAGATCGTTTCGTCCTGTTCGCTTTCCATGCGCGGCATTCAGCCATGGACATGGCAGGCCCGCAATGGGTGAATTTCGGACGGTCCACTATCGTGCCCGACCCGGCGCAAAACGGACGAAGGCGCGCCGTTTAGGCTTCATAGACACCGCTCCTAAAGAACGACATGCCATCATACCGGGCATGCCGCTGAACCGCACTGCCACTGCAATCGTTTTGATGTCGTTTATGGTCTGCTGTGCAACAGTTGCGGCAGCCGCAGAAGCGAACAGCGGTTCGTCCAACGACGTTGTAGTTATCTACCTCGTACCGAGCGATCGTTCGGTCTCAGATACATATCCTGCCAAAATTACATTTGCAGCAAAACACTTCCAGTCGTGGCTCGGACAAAAATTGGGCGGCAATACATTTCGATTGCGCTATCCCGTTGTCCGGGTTGTTCATTCTGACAAGCCCGCGAAGTGGTTCAGCTCGGTCGAGCGATACAGTGGTTTCAGTGCTTTCTACCGCAACACGATAGACGAACTTACGCGACTAGGTGCTGCCAAGTTGAACGATCCACAGGCACGCTTCATGGTCTACGTAGATGCCGATCACGCCTACGGACAGTCCGGCGCCGGCGGCAATGGCGTCGCAGTGGTTTCAGCAAACGATCTCCGTGGCCTCAGCGGCGAAAAGATTGTGCCAGCTTGTGATAGGGCAAACGGCGCTGAGATTGCGGGGCGCTGTCGATGGATCGGAGGAATGGGTCATGAGCTGCTACATACCCTCGGCCTGATCCATCCGGACCACTCGCCAGCATGCCAGACATCTCAGTGCCGTTCCGAAGCCTTGATGATGCAGGGATACATTACGTATCCGAAAGCCGTCCTTCTTGAGGAGGAAGGTTCGCTCTTGAACCGATCCTCCTTCGTGAGCGCCCGCCATACCGATAGTCCTATCGACTGCTCGCCTCCCTGATATGCCTCGGCATGTCCGCTCCTGAGCGATGCTTGTCGGACCACAGATGACCGGGTTGGGGCGAGGCTGTGTCAAAACTCGGAGGTGTTGCGAAGTCGTAGAATAAACGTCTCCGCAGCAGCCGGGAGGGATCTCCAAAGCGACCGGTTGATGGCAACAAGAAGCCTCTTTGGCCGGTGCCCCTGTCCTTCGAGAGAACATTTTTCTGCAGCGGCCGATAGCATTCGAGTTTTGACACAGCCTCGGTCGACAGCTGTCGCACACGTCAGGGCACGGCCACCCCGCCGGAGAGCAGCTTGCGGCGGCGGCGCAGCAGAACGATCAACATCAGCGCCCACCAGAACACGATGCCCATCAGGACGCTGATGAGCATGTAAATGGTCGGTCCTTCCAAACCCGACATGTCCCCAAGCCGCGAGGACAAACCGAGCACGCCGATGACCATGACGACCCCGAGGCCGAGGATGGCGCCGGGTCCCATGATGGCGAACGCGACGGGAGGCCAACTCATGGCACCGTGGGAAAGGAGAACGACGATCAGCGCCGGGACGAGAAGCGAGATCAGCCAGCAGATCGATCGGTGCCGCAGGATCGATCGCACGGTAAGGGGTCTTGCTGCCATCTCAACCTGTCGTCCGCCGTTCTCGCGCTGCACCGCGCCGTGGCACCCAATGTTTGTGTCCGCTTTCGGGTATTGTGGCAACGTCGCGGAGCGGCCTGGAAGGGTCGCCATCGGAACGTCCGCATAAGCTTGCCCCCATCTCAGAGCGATCGATTCGGGTGTCTCCTCGCCTTGTCGGTATGGGCCGGCAAGGAGACAGACGATGGGACATTCCGCACACGATCCGGCCACCAAAGGACGGCCGGCCTGGAACGCCGGCCGCAAGCTCGGCGCCAAGCGCGCACTCAAACCTCAGCAGGTCTGGGCCATTCGGTTCTGGCTCGCCCGCGAACGGCGCACGCGCGACCGCGCGATGTTCGATGTCGCGATCGACAGCAAGCTACGCGGCTGCGACATCGTCAAGCTCAAGATTGGCGACCTCGTCAGCGGTGGCCGGGTCCGGAACCGGGCCATCGTCATCCAGCGCAAGACTGGCCGGTCAGTGCAGTTCGAGTTGCTCGAACCGGCTCGTACCAGCATCCTCGAATGGCTGGAGGCCAGGGGCGGAACACTCGACGACTATGCTTTCCCCAGCAGGCTGGACGGCGTCACGCACATCAGCACCCGGCAGTATGCGCGTCTGGTCGATGAGTGGGTCCCGGGCATCGGACTGCGCAGTGAGGACTACGGAACCCATTCCCTCCGCCGCACGAAGGCGTCGTTGATCTACAAGCGGACCGGCAACCTGCGTGCCGTTCAGATCCTGCTCGGCCACACCAAAATCGAAAGCACGGTCAGGTACCTTGGCGTCGACGTCGAAGATGCTCTGACTCTGGCTGAAGGGACTGAGATTTGAGCGTTTGGCCCCTCGGCTTCAGTGCTGAGGGGCTTCAAAAGCTGTTCGGCAGCAGCGCGCCCACCCCGGCCGTCCATAGCTCGCATCTGGCTATCAGAAAGCAGACGGTGATCAGATGGATGGGAGACCCGCAGCTTCAGAGCTGTACTTTCAAACTCGCAGGGGCGCCAATGGAATGGAGCCAATGCGGGCCCGGATCGCACAGTTCAGATCTTGCCGTGATTGATTGGCCGAGCACATTCAATATGCAAATGTCAGATGGAGGGAAGCATATAGTTTAAACCGCATTGCTGCTCAGCATCCGACCGAAGCGTACGTCAGGTCATCTCGTAAGCTTGCGCTACCGATAGCAGGGCATCCTCCGAACGTGGTGGGGCGAGCAACTGGAGGCCGGAGGAGCATGCTCGGGTGAAGCCGCAGGGTAGAGCCAGAACCGGCAGCCCGGCGAGGGTGCCTCCGACGACGACCTCCATCCAGCGATGGTAGCTGTCCATCGCCCGTCCGGCGATCGTGCGCGGCCAAGTCTCGGTGATCGGGAAGGGCCAGACGCACGCCGTGGGGAGCGCGAGGAAGGAGACGGACCGGAGGAGACGCGAGACCTCGGCGTACCAAGCGGAACGGGTTACGAGGGCCTCGCGGATGGCTTGGGCGGATAGAGCGAGGCCTCCCTCGATCTCCCAGCGCATTTCGGGCTTCATCGCCCCCGCGTCGGCACGGTTGAGAAGATCGCGATGCTGCGTGGCGATCGTATTCTGTCGCAGAACAACGAAGGCGCGCCACAAGCTATCGAGGTCGAATGCGGCTTGCGCTGGCTCGACGCGGTAACCGGCCTTCTCGAGACGCGCGAGGCCGGCCATGCTGGCCTCGGCCACGCCCGCCTCCATCGGCAGGTGGCCGTCCAGATCGCCGAGCCAGCCGATGCGGAGACCGGGTGCGGCTGGCGCGATGTCCTCGAACGGGCGCGCCGGTGCCGGGAGCGAGAGGGGCGCTCGATCGTCGGGACCGCTCATCACGTCGAGAAGGCGGGCAAGATCGCGGGCCGTGCGCGCCATCGGACCGTCGGTCGCGAGCGGCGCCGTGAAGACGTCACCGGCGGCGACCGATGGGACCCTGCCTATCGTCGGGCGCAGGCCAAGAACGTTGTTCCAGCCGGCCGGATTGCGCAGCGAGCCGCCCATGTCGCTGCCATCCGCAACGGGCAGCATCCTGAGGGCCAGCGCCACGGCCGCGCCGCCGCTGGATCCCCCCGCCGAAAGGGCCGGATCGTAGGCGTTGGCCGTCGCCCCGAACACCGGATTGACGGTGTGGGAGCCGAGCCCGAACTCCGGCGTGTTCGTCTTGCCGACGATGATCGCCCCCGCGCGACGGATGCGGGCGGCCGCGAGCCCGTCCTCGGCCGGCACGGAGTCGGCGAAGAGGGGGGAGCCGAACGTGGTACGCAGCCCCGCCGTCGGCATGAGATCCTTGATGGCGATCGGCAGACCGTGCAGGAGGCCGAGCGACGCGCCCGCCCGGGTCCGCGCATCCGCCGCGTCCGCGTCCGCCAGGATGTCCGCCCGTGGCCGGAGCGAGACGATGGCGTTGTAGGTCGGGTTCAGGCGCTCGATCCTATCGAGGAAGGCCGTGACCACCTCGCGGGACGACAGCATCCCTGACGCGATGGCCTCGGCCAGCGCGACGGCGTCCTGCCGCGTGATCGCGTCGGGCGGCTCGACCCCGGGCGGAGCACGCAGCTGACCGGGCGCGGCATAGGGTGACGCGGGCCTCGCGCCGTCTACAGCATTGGACATCGATATTGGCCCCGCAAGCGTGCAGTCAGGCGTCCGGCTCGCCAAGCCCGCGTCTCCTCACGCCGCCTCGACGGGGGCGCTCGGGATCGGCCGAAAATTCGGAAAGTCCCAGTGCCGGCCCGGTGCCTCCTCCAGAAGGGTGCGGGTGTAGGGGTCACGCGGCGCATTCAGGACGCGGGCGGTCGGGCCATGCTCGACGACGCGTCCCTTGCGCATCACCAGAATGTCGTCGCAGACCTGTGCGGCGACGCGCAGGTCGTGGGTGATGAAGAGGATGGCGAGACCGAGTTCGGCCTGCAGGTCCGCCAGCAATCCCAGGACCTGGGCCTGGACCGAGACGTCGAGCGCGGACACGGCCTCGTCCGCGACGACGAGCTTCGGCTCCATGGCGAGCGCCCTCGCGATGGCGATGCGCTGCCGCTGGCCGCCGGAGAACGCGTGCGGGTAGCGCGTCACGGCATCGGCCGGCAGGCCGACGAGATCGAGGAGTTCTCGCGCGCGGCGCATCGCGGCCGCACGCGATATTCCGTAGTTCATCGGTCCCTCGACGATGCTCTCGCCCACGGTCATGCGCGGATTGAGCGAGCGGTTCGGGTCCTGGAAGATCATCTGGATATGGCGGCGATGCTGGTGCAGGGCGGCGCGCCCGAGATCCGCAATGTCGTTCCCGCGCACGCGGACACCGCCGGAACTCGGCGCGATGAGGCGCATCACGCAGCGCGCCACGGTCGATTTGCCCGAGCCGCTCTCTCCGACGATGCCGAGCGTGCGCCCGTGCTTCAGCGCGAAGCCCACGTCTTCGGCGGCCACGGTCTCGTGTCCCGGCCCGAACAGGGCGGGACGCCGATAGCGCTTCGTCAGCTCGATCGTCTCGAGGACGATCTCGCGGCTCGCCTCGGGCCGAGGCGGTCGCGGCGCCAGCGCGGGGACGGCACGCAGGAGACCGCGGGTATAGACCGCCTTCGGCGCCGAGAGGATCTGGTCGACCGGAGCGGTCTCGACCACGGCGCCCTGGCGCATCACGACGACCCGGTCCGCGATGTCCGCGACGACGCCCATGTCGTGCGTGATGAAGAGCACGGCCGTGCCCTGCTTGTTCTGGAGTTCCCGCACCAAGTGCAGGATCTGGCGCTGGGTGGTGACGTCGAGGGCGGTCGTCGGCTCGTCGGCGATCAGCAATTGCGGTTCGAGGACGAGCGCCATCGCGATCATGATGCGCTGCCGCTGGCCGCCCGACAGCTCATGGGGGTGAGACCGGTAGACGCGCTCCACGTCCGGCAGATGCACGCGCTCGATCATCTCGAGGACGCGCCGCCGCCGGGCCGCCGCGGACAGTTGCACGTGGCACTCCAGAACCTCCTCGATCTGGCGCCCCACGGTCAGGACGGGGTTCAGGGCCGTCATCGGCTCCTGGAAGACCATCGCCATTCCCGTGGCCCGCAGGGCCCGCAGCCGCGTCCGCGTGGCGCCGGTCAACTCCTCGCCCGAGAGACGGATGGACCCGGAGGCGAGGCGCAGGGTACGGGCCGGCAGAAGACCCATCGTCGCCAGCGACGTGATGGACTTGCCCGAACCGCTCTCTCCGACGAGGCAGACGGTCTCGCCGGCCGCCGCGTCGAGGGTGACGCCGTCGAGGAGGCGCTTGGCGGGCGCGTCCCGCGTCTCGACGACGAGATCGCGGATGGCGAGGACCGGTTCACGGCGTGCGGTCATGGCCTCAGGCCTTCCTCGTCTTCTGGTGCGGATCGAGGAGATCGCGAAGCTCGTCTCCCAGGATGTTGATCGAGAGGATGCACAGCGACAGGATCAGTCCCGGCCAGAAGATCAGCGCCGGCTTGATCAGGAAGTAGAGGCGCCCCTCCGACATGATGTTGCCCCAGGACGGTGTCTCCGTGCCGATGCCGGCGCCGAGGAAGGAGAGCGTCGCCTCCGTCAGGATCGCAGAGGCAGCGATGTATGTGCCCTGGATGATCAGCGGCGCGACGGTGCTGGGCATCAGGTGCCGCCACATGATCGCCAGGGGGGACGAGCCCAGGGTGGCGGCGGCCTCGACGTAGTGCGCGCCGCGCGCGGTGAGCACCACGGAGCGGACGAGGCGGACGACGCGCGGGACCTCCGGGATGGTGATCGCGACGAGGACCGTCCCGATGGACGAGCCCGCCAGCGCCACCACGGCGATGGCGAGGAGGATGCCGGGAACCGCCATCAGGCCGTCCATGACGCGCATCAGTGCCGCCTCGAGCCAGCGGAAGGAGCCGGCGAGGAGGCCGAGGGGCAGGCCGAGCGCCAGCGCCGCGGCGGCGCTGCCCAGGCCGATGAGGAGCGAGGTCCGCGCGCCGTAGAGGATGCGCGAGAGCAGGTCGCGGCCGTAGGCGTCGGTGCCGAGCGGGAATGCCCCGCCCGGGGGCTTCAGGCGGTTCGTCGGCATCATGGCGACGGGGTCGTGGGGTGCGAGCCAGGGCGCGAGGATCGCGGCGAGGAGCACGGCGGCGAGGACCAAGCCCGCGACGAGCGGGATGGCGCGGCCGCCGGCCGCCGTCAGGCGCGCGAGGGCGAGGGCGGGGGCGGAGACGGAGGGGCTCATCCGTGGCGGATCCTTGCGTCCAGTGCGGCGTAGGACAGATCGATGAGGAGGTTGATGAGGACGTAGACGGCGCTCGTGAGCAGGATCAGCGCCTGGATCACGGGATAGTCCCGCGCCAGGATCGCATCGACGGTCAGGCGCCCGAGCCCCGGGATGTTGAAGACGCTCTCCGTGATGACGACGCCGGTGATCATCAGGGCGAAGCCGGTGCCGATCACCGTCAGGATGGGCACCGCGGCGTTGCGCAGCGCGTGGCGGAACAGCACGAGCCGCTCGGGCAACCCCTTCGCGTGCGCCGTGCGCACGAAGTCCTCGCCGAGTACGTCCAGCATCGAAGCACGCGTCATGCGGGCGATGAGCGCGACGTAGATGGAGGAGAGGGTCAGGGCCGGCAGGATGATGTAGCGGAGGAACGTGTCGAGCCCCGCGGAGAGGGGCCGAAAGCCTTGCACCGGCAGCAGTTGCAACTGCTTGGCGAAGAGCTCGATCAGGATGTAGCCGACCACGAAGACCGGGACGGAGAAGCCGAGGACGGTGGCGGCGGACACGACGCGGTCGAGCAGGCCGCCGTGCCGCCATGCGGCGACGACGCCCAGCGGTACAGCGACGAGCACGGTGATCGTGATCGCCACGAGGGCAAGCGACAGGGTGGGCTCCAGACGCTGCCCGATCAGCCTCGTGACCGGCGTGCCCGAGATCAGGGACGTCCCGAAATCGCCGGCCAGGATCTCGCGCGCCCATGAGACGAACTGCGTCGGCAGGGATTGGTCGAGCCCCAGCTTGGCGCGGATCGCCGCGAGCTGCTCGGGCGTGGCCATGTCGCCGGCGATCACCGCGGCCGGGTCGCCGCCGGCGAGGCGCAGGAGCGCGAAGACGAACACGGCGACGACGACGAGGACCGGGATCGCGGCGAGCACGCGGCGCAGGATGACGGCGATCATGGGGGAGGACCTTTCGGGAGCGCCCGCGACGCTCACTTCCCTTTTGTCAGATTCCAGAAGACCGGAACCGGCGAGGGCAGCACCTGCTTCACGGAAGCGGACCACGCGCTCGGGATGCGGAACTCGCCCAGCGGGATGTAGATGACGCTCTCCAGGCCGTGGGTCTGTAGGCGTGTCGCGATCGCCTTCCGCTCCTCCGGGGAGCCGGCCATCGCGAACGCGTCCCGCATGGCCTCCACCTGAGGGTCGGTTGGCCAGCCGAACCAGCCCCGCTCGCGCCCCCCACCCCCGATCATCGGGTTGACGAGGGGGTTCCAGACCTCCGGGATGACCCAGTTGGTGAAGAACATGTTCCAGCCGCCGCCCGAGGGGGGCGACTGGTTCGCCCTGCGCGTGACGACCGACTGCCAGTCCATCGGCTGGAGCACGACCTTGAAGCCGGCTGCGCGAAGCGACTGCGCCGCGACGACGGGTTGGGCCGCGACGGTCGGCACGTCGGTGGGCTGGAGGATGACGACGGGCGTCCCGTCGTAGCCCGCCTTCTCGAGCATCGCGCGCGCCGCCTTCGCGGCGCCGGACGCGACCTCCGAGGAGGCCGGCTCCGAGGCGAGGGGCGTGCCGCAACCGTAGAAGGATCTGCACACGGAGAAGTAGTCCGCGTCGCCCGACACGGCCGCGAGCGTGTCTCTCTGACTGAGGGCCACCAGGGCCGCCCGCCGGATCTCGGGCTTGTCGAAGGGAGGATACAGGAAGTTCAGCCGGCCCATGGTCTGGAAGCCGAGCTTGTTGAGCACGTCGACCTTGAGGTCGGGGCTGGCTCGGAGCACCGGGAGGAGATCGATGGGCGCCTGCTCCAGGAAATCGATCTCGCCAGCCATCAGCGCATTGGCCGCCGTCTGCGTATCGGGCATGGCCACCCAGACGACGCGGTCGACGTTCACCACCTTGCCGCCGGCAGTCCAGCTCGCAGGCTCGCCGCGCGGGATGTAGTCGGCGAACTTCGCGTACACCGCCCGGACGCCGGGCTGGAACTCGTCGGCGACGAAGCGGAAGGGGCCCGACCCGATGTGCTCCTTGATCGCTTCCGTCGCCGGCGTCCGGGCGATGCGCGTTGGCATCATGAACGCGGGCACCGACGAAGGCTTGGCGAGGAGTTCGAGGACGGACGTGAACGGCTTCTTGAGCTTGAGGACGATGACCTTGTCGCCGTCCGCCTCGAGGTCGGCGACGCTCGCCATCAGCATCTGGCCGCCGAGGTCGCGCGCGCCCCAGCGCCGGAGCGAGACGATGCAGTCGGCGGCCGTCACCGGCTGACCGTCGTGCCATTTGAGGCCGTCACGGAGCAGGAAGCGATAGACGAGGCCGTCCTCGGAGATCTGCCACGACGCCATCTGCGGCTGCGGACGGTAATGCTCGTCCATGCCGAGCAGCGTATCGTAGATCATGAAGCCGTGGTCGCGCGTGATGTGCGCCGTCGTGATGATCGGGTCCAGGACACGGATCGCCGAGTGCATCACCGCGCGCAGTTCCACCGACGCGGCAGATGCGCAGACCGGCGCAAGGGCCGCCGCCACGGCGGATCCCACCCGGAGCGCTCGGCGGGTGAATCGAGGCACCATCTGCATTGCGGAACTCCGGCTTGCACCGAGGATGACGAATGTCGGTTCACCGGAGCGGCGGGATCGCGATCCGGTCGTCCGGCGGGCTTAGCGCCGACGGCCGGTCGCGGCGACGTCCGGGCGTGTTGGTGTCTCTGTCATAAAAAATTGGCACTTGCAACACTTCAGAGTCGCCGACGGCGCCTCGATTGCATTCCGGGCGCACAAG
Source organism: Methylorubrum populi (assembly GCA_036946625.1). Classification (NCBI taxonomy): domain Bacteria; kingdom Pseudomonadati; phylum Pseudomonadota; class Alphaproteobacteria; order Hyphomicrobiales; family Methylobacteriaceae; genus Methylorubrum; species Methylorubrum populi. The sequence continues at coordinate 1,977,200 of JAQIIU010000003.1, read as the reverse complement.
ACTGAAAGATTGGCGCAGCTGGCGCGAATATGATCACACGGCCCAATATATAGCCGATTAGTTGGGGGGTGGGCGCCCGCCCGCGCACCATACGCCGCCGTGAAGCGGTGCCGAGCGGCCCCCGGGCGCGCCGCGCCTCAGCGGGCGGCGACGTGAACGCGGGTGTGGCTGAGCGCCTGTCGCAGCGAGCCGGTCGGCTCGATGTCCGAGACGAGGTGGCTGATCCGACCCCAGGACGCGTAGCGACTGGGGAAGACGCGGCCGAACTTGGAATGGTCGGCGACGACCAGCGACCGGCCGGCCCGCGCAACCATCGCCGAGTAGATCGCGCCGCAGTCGATCAGCGCCTCGTTGGCGCCCTCCTCGTTGAGGCCGCTCGCTCCCAGGATCGCCGCGTCCGCGCTGAAGCCGTGCAGGAAGGCGACAGCGTGAGAACCGACCGTCACGCCCTCCTTGGCGTGATAGTCGCCGGGTAGGAAAAGGACCCGGATGGTCGGGTTGATCGCGAGCGCGGTGGCCACGCCGAACGCGTGCGTGATCACCGTGACGTTCTTGAGTTCCGCGGCGATCCGTCGGGCGACGTGGACGGTGGTCGATCCGGAGCCGATCATCAGGGTGCGGGCGTCCCGCACGAGGTCGACCGCGGTCCTGGCGATCCGCTGGCGCTCCTCCTGGAACAGGAGATGCCGCTCGGTGACCGAGGGCTCCGAGTCGAGGGGGCGGGTCGCGCCGCCGTACGTCCGGTTGAGGACGCCCCTCTGGGTCAGCTCGTCCAGATCCCGCCGGATTGTCTCGGTGGAGACGGAGAGGATGCGGGCGAGTTCCGAGACGCGCAGGCTCGGCTGGCCGACGAGCTCGGCCAGAATCCGCGCGTGGCGACGCGACTTCGACGAACTCATGTCGCGCACCCTCTGGTCCCGCGGCAGGCAGCGCGAGGCAACCCGTCCGGCCACAGTAAATGTTGCAGTTCCAACATTTTCATGTATTGCCGGGAGAGGCCATACGGAGATTCGCTTCCATGACGTACGACGATGCCCTCCTCACCCGGCTGACGGCGGGCGTGCGCGCCGCGTTGCCGCGCTGGGGCGTCGACGGCGCCGCCGACCTGACGCTGCTCACGATCTCGGAGAACGCAACATACCTCGTGCGCGACCGGGGGCGACGTCTCATCGTGCGGGTCCATCGGCCGAACTACCATACGGAGGTCGAGATCGCCTCGGAGCTCGCCTGGATCGAGGCGCTGCGCGAGGCGGGGACGGTCGCAACGCCCGGGGCGGTGCCGACGGTCGAGGGCGGGCGCATCGTCACCTTCGATGACGGCGCCGAGCGCCGCCACGTGGTCGCCTTCGAGCACGTGGCGGGACGCGAGCCGGATGCTGAGAGCGATCTGCCTCGTTGGTACAAACATCTCGGCTCGATCACGGGGCGCCTTCACGCGCACGCCCGCGCCTGGACGCGCCCCCCGGGATTTCAGCGCAAGACTTGGGTCTTCGACACGATCCTGGGGCCCGCAGCCTATTGGGGGGACTGGCGGCAGGCCGACGGCCTGGATGTCGCCGGGCGCGCCGTCCTCGAGGCCGCGCACGGGCGTCTGAAGGCGGAGACCGCGGCGTACGGTCAACACCCGGATCGCTTCGGCCTCGTCCATTGTGACATGCGGACGGCCAACCTTCTCGTTGAAGGCGACCGGATGGCGGTGATCGACTTCGATGATTGCGGCCTGTCCTGGTTCGCCTACGATTTCGCCGCTTCCATCAGCTTCATGGAGCACGAGCCGATCGTGCCGCGCCTGATGGCAGCGTGGTGCGAGGGCTACCGGAGCGTCGCCCCCTTCCCCGAGGAGCAGGCCCGCGCCCTGCCCATGTTCGTGATGCTGCGGCGGATGCAACTCCTCGCCTGGATCGCATCCCATGCCGAGACGCCGACCGCTCGGGCGATGGGCCCGACCTTCACGCGCGGCACGGTGGATCTCGCCACGGCTTACCTCGGCGCGTCGGCAGGGGTGGCAGCATGAGCAGCGCGCGTTCGATCCTGTCTATGAACCGGTTCGCCGGCGTCACGGTCGATGGCCAGGATCGCGCCCTGGCCGAACGCCTGAGGCAGCGCGAGGCCACCTTCGGGGCCTCCTCGGTGCTCTTCTACGAGCAGCCGCTCGAGGTGGTGCGCGCCGAAGGCGTGTATCTGTTCGATGTCGACGGGCGACGATATCTCGATGTCTACAACAACGTTCCTTCCGTCGGACACTGTCATCCAAAGGTGGTCGAGGCCATCAGCCGTCAGGTCGCCAAGCTCAACATCCATACACGCTACCTCGTCCGTCCGGTCGCGGACTATGCCGAGCGCCTGCTCGCGACGTTCCCGGCGCCTTTGACCAATCTCGTGATGACCTGCACGGGCAGCGAGAGCAACGATCTCGCGTTGAGGATTGCCGAGACCGCGACAGGAGCGAAGGGCTTCATCGTCACCCAGGCCGCTTATCACGGCAACACGTCGGCTGTGACCGAGATCTCCCCGTCGCTCCTGCGTACGCGTGCGCCCCACGCCCATGTGCGGACGATCCCGGCGCCTGCGGCGACGGCGGGCGGGAACGACGTCGCCGCTGCCTTCAGCGGCGCGCTGATGACGGCGATCGCGTCGCTGAAGGCGAGCGGCTACGGCTTCGCGGGCCTGATCGTCGACACGATCTTCTCCTCGGATGGCGTCCACGCCGATCCGCCCGGCTTCCTTGGCCAGGCCGCGGACGTGACGCGGCAAGCCGGTGGTCTCTTCATCGCGGACGAGGTGCAGCCCGGCTTCGGCCGGACGGGTGCGGGCCTCTGGGGCTTTGCCCGACACGGGATCGTCCCGGACATTGTCACCTTGGGGAAGCCGATGGGCAACGGCTTTCCCATGGCGGGCATGGTGACGCGCCCCGAACTCCTGGCGGCGTTCTGTGATGAGACCGGATACTTCAACACCTTCGGCGGCAACCCGGTCGCCGCCGCCGCCGGCCTCGCCGTGCTCGACGTCATCGAGGAAGAAAGGCTCATCGCCAACGCGGCGACGGTCGGAGCGCTCTTAAAAGAACGCTTGTCATCTCTCGTTCATATGTCGGATAGGGTCGGCGCGGTTCGCGGCGCGGGTCTGTTCCTCGGACTCGACCTCGTAGATCCGGAAGACGGCGCGCCAGACGCTCGGATGGCAAGCCTTGTGATCAATAATTTACGGTCTCACGGTATACTCATGGGGATCGCTGGTCTGCACGGTAACACGCTAAAAATTCGGCCTCCTCTCTGCCTAAGCGTGGAACACGTCGATCATTTGATGAGCGCATTGATTTCTATCATCAATAGCAAGTAGGCTGCTACCGGGCGGGGTCACCGGCCAGATGATGCGCGATCTGATGCTCGCCTGCTTCGAGGCGCGCTTCGGCAGCCTGGAAGCTCGCTTCTGCGGTCTGTGCGCATCCGAGCTACAGTGGCAGGCCGACAACGGCTCCGCCTACAAAGCCGCCGACACGCTGTCCTTCGCGGCGGCCCTGGGTCTCATGCTCTACCTCGCGCCGGTGCGCTCGCCCGAGAGCAGCGGGGTCAGCGAGGCGTTCGTGAAGACGCTCAAGCGCGACCATACCCGATCGTCCGGCCCGGGCCACTTCCAAACTGAGACATCACCCCTGCCTGCTGTAGCGTACGCTTCCGGTGAAGGCCGCGTTGTCCTCTGAGGTGGTGTGTCAGGCGGCGACCTGCTTGGGTTGAGGCGGGGTCCAGTTCCAGGGCAGCAGATCGTCGATGTGCCGGGTCGGATGGCCGGGCAGACGGCTGAGGATGTCGGCAAGCCAGGCTTGTGGGTCGGCACCATTGAGCTTGGCGGTCTCGATCAGCGTGTAGAGTGCCGCAGCGCGATGGCCGCCCGCGTCTGAGCCGGCGAAGGTCCAGTTGCGGCGGCCTACCGCGATCGGCCGGATCGCCCGTTCGGCGGCGTTGTTTGAGAGGCAGGCGCGCCCGTCGTCGAGGAAGAGGATGAAGGCGCTCCAGCGCTTGAGCATGTAGTCGATCGCTTGCGCCACCGGAGCCTTGGCCGAGAGCTTGGCACGGTTGGCCAGCAGCCACGCCTTCAACTCGGCGACGAGGGCGGCCGAGCGGGCGCTTCGATGCGCACGGCGGTCGTCCGGTCCGAGGCCAATGATGGTGCGCTCGAGCGCGAAGATCGCGTCGATCCGCGCCACCGCTTCGATGGCGATCGGAGCCTTCCTCAGGTCAGCCAGCTCGAAGAACTTGCGCCGGGCATGCGCCCAGCAAGCCGCCTCGCGGAGCGGGCCTGGTTTGCGACCGGGCTCGTACAGCCGACCGAACCCGGAGAAGGCATCCGCCTGCACGATGCCGTGGAAATCGCCCAGCCAGGTCTCGGCATGCGCGCCAGAGCGGTCGGGGGAGTAGAAGTAGGCCACAGCCGGCGGCTCGGGACCGCCGAAGGGTCGGTCGTCACGCACCACCGTCCAGAGCCGCCCCGTGCGGGTCTTGCCCTTGGCCAGGACCGGTACGGGCGTGTCGTCGAGATGCAGGCGCTCAGCCCCTCGAACATGGGCCTCGATCCGGGTGACCAGGGGCGACAGGGCGGTCGTCACCGCTCCGACCCAGCCGGCCAGCGTCGAGACGTCGATCGGTACGCCCTCGTGGGCGAAGCGCTGGCTCTGGCGATGCAGCGGCAGGTGCAGGCCGAACTTGGCCATCATCACCTCGGCGAGGAGGTTCGGGCCCGCTCGTCCGCGCGGGATCGGATGGAACGGGGCCGGAGCCTGCGCGATCGTCTCGCAGTCGCTGCACGAGAAGCGCTCGCGTACGTGCTGGATCACGACCCAGCGCGCCGGGATCCGCTCCAGGGTCTCGGTGACGTCCTCGCCGAGGTGACGAAGGCGCGTTCCGCCGCAACACGCGCAGGTCGTCGGGCCGGGATGGACGACGCGCTCGCGCGGCAGGTGCTCGGGCAGAGGCCGGCGGGCGGGCTTGCGCCGCGAGGAAGCCGCACCGGAGAGTGCTTCGGGCTCGGCGGCCGCCTGCGCTTGGGTCTCGGCCAGCGTCTCCTCCAGATCCTCCAGGACGAGTTCGAGCTGGTCGATCCGGGCGCTGCGCTCCGAGGAGGTCCCGAACCGTTCTCGCCGCAGCCGGGCGACCTCCAGCTTCAGCCGTTCGACCGCGATCTCCGAGGCAAGCCGGGCCGCCCGCTCGGCCAGGATCATGGCGTGGGCGGCGGCAAGATCCGTGGGAAGCGGCGGGGGCTCGGGCGCGTTCGGCACGCTTGAGAGAAGAGCATATTCTTCAAGCGCTGTAACGCGTTATCCTCAGCCGAGAGCGCTCGGACGCCAGCTCTCCTGCGGCATCCGCCAGTCGATACCCGAGAGCAGGTAGCCGAGTTGCGCCGTCGAGATCGTCACGGCTCCATCCGCCACCGAGGGCCACAGGAAACGGCCGCGGTCGAGCCGCTTTGTGTAGAGACACGCGCCCTGGCCATCGTGCCAGATCACCTTGATCAGGTCGCCGCGCCGTCCGCGGAACACGAACAGATGCCCGCCATGGGGATCGCGCTTGAGCGTCTCCTGGACGATCAGGCCCAAACTGGAAAAGCCTTTGCGCATGTCGGTGTGGCCAGTGGCCAGCCAAACCCGCACGTTGGCCGGCAGCGGGATCATCGGCCCTCCAGGGCGTCGAGCACCCGCCGAAGCGCCGCGGCATCGACGTCGGAGCCGACCCGAACGCGCCGGCCTCTGCCGAGATCGATCTCGATCACCCCGCCGGAGCGACGGCCGCGGTTGGGCTCTCGACCAGGCTCGACCGTCATCGCGGCGGGCGTGGGAGCGATCACGACGGGGACTAGCGCTGGCGTGGGAGCACCGACACGCTCGCACAGCAACTTGCGCCAGCGGAACAGCTGACTGACGTGGAGACCGGCCCGGCGGGCGACACTGCTCTGCGATCAGGGGGACAGCCCCGTCGTCCGGTGCATCGGCGGCAGAGGCGCGGACAGCTTCGTGACGGATGAGAGCGTGCCGGCCTTCCTCGCGCGGGATGCGGGCAGCCCGCAGCACGGGGCGCTCGCCAATCTGGTCGATCGCCTGCTCATGGCTCATCTTGGCCCGGAGATCGAAGGCCGGCGCTGACCCTCCGCTCGCCGGGCGGCAATCTCTCTGCGGCCCCCCCGTCACATTCACGGACCCTAACCCGGCGGCCCTATCCCGGGGCCTTTCCCGGCAAGATCTGATCCGCGGCGGCCCGTGATCGGATCGGGCGGCGGGGTCGAGGCGGTCAGGGCGTGGCTGCCGGCGAGGCGGTCTTTCGTGTTTGGTCCCGGCATTTGGTGGAGCGGGTTTGACCTGAAGCGGCCGGGCTCAGCGGACCATGCCTTGCAGATGGCTTCGTAGGGCGTGAGGCCGCGCAGGGTCTTCAAACGGCGTGCGAAGTTGTAGGCGCTGACAAAGTCGGCCAAGTGCGCACGGAGTTGCGCGTGGCTGTCGTAATGGTAGCGCTTGACCGTCGCGTCCTTGATCGTGCGGTTCATCCGCTCGACCTGACCGTTCGTCCAGGGGTGGCGCGGTTTGGTCAGCCGATGGTCGATATCGTTGCGGGCGCAGGCAAGTTCGAAGCTGTGGGCTCGGAAGGTCTCGCCGGCTACAATCGCCTCCTTGATGACGGAAGCGGCCGAGGCGACGTTGCCGGGCGTGGTGAAGTGGGTGCCGTTGTCGGTGAGCACCGTGTGCACCTTGTAAGGCACGGCCTCGATGAGATGGCGGAGGAAGTCACCTGCGACCCGCCGCGTGGCCTTCTCGTGGAGCTCAACGAAGGCGAACTTGGTCGTGCGGTCGATAGCGACGAGCAGGTAGAGTCGCCCTTCGGCTGTGTGAACCTCGGCCAGATCGATGTGGAAATAGCCGAGCGGGCAGGTCTTGAAGCGTGACCGCTTGGGCTTGTCACCGTCGACCTCCGGCAGTCGGCTGATGCCGTGGCGCTGCAGGCACCGATGCAGCGACGAACGGGTCAGGTGCGGGATCGTCGCCTGGAGCGCGTAGAGGCAGTCGTCCAACGGCAGGAGCGTATGGCGGCGAAAGGCGACGACGACCGCCTCGTCCTCCTGTGACAGCACCGTCGAGCGGGGATCCTTCGGACCCGTGCGCTGATCGGCGACCGAGGTCCGCTGCCGCCACTTGGCGACCGTCTTCCGGTTGATCCCGTAGCGCTTCGAGAGCGCCCTCAGGCTCGCTTGACTATGCTGGATCGCTCGACGGACTGCCTCCGTCGTGGTGGCGCTGCCGTGAAGAACTTGGCCCATAGCGCGTCCCTCCACTCCAACGTGAAGAGTGCACCATCAAACCCTGGGATCAAACAGCTAGGTCGCGGTGAGGAATGTAAGGGAGTCAGTCTGGGGCAAGTTTGGAATGGGAGGGTTGGCCGATTGAGGAGATCGGCGATGTCAGTTGAGGTAGACGCGCTTCGGGACGATCAGTGGGAGCGCGTGAAGGGCTTCGTGCCCGGCGGGACGAAAGGGAAGCGTGGTCCCCGCACGGACAACCGGCGGTTCCTCGATGCGCTGCTGTGGATGGCCCGCTCAGGCGGGCGCTGGAAGGACTTGCCGAAGCGTTTGGGCGACTACCCGACGGTGAAGCGGCGCTACTACGATTGGATCGCGCGCGGCGTTCTGGATCAGATGCTGGCGGACTTGGCGCGCGAAGCCGATCTGGAATGGCTGATGATCGACTCGACCATCGTGCGCGCGCATCAGCACGCGGCTGGCGCGCGCAGGGAACTGGCGCGCGCAGGGAAAAAGGGGGCCGGATGCCCAGGGCCTGGGTCGGTCGCGCGGCGGGCTGAGTACCAAGATCCATGCGGCCGGCGATGCACTGGGCAACCCGGTGCGCCTGCTTGCCAGTCCGGGCCAGCGCAACGACATCACGCTCGCTCACGATCTGATCGCGGGCTTCGAACCTGACGCTGTTCTGGGCGACAAGGGCTACGATGCCGATCCCCTGGCGGAGGCGATCGAGGCGAGCGGAGCCGAGGCGGTCATCCCGCCCAAGCGCAACCGCAAGAGCCCGCGCGCCTACGACCGCGACCTGTACAAGGAGCGCAACAAGATCGAGCGCTTCTTCAACAAGCTCAAGCAGTTCCGCCGCGTCGCCACCCGTTACGACAAGCTGCTCGTCAACTTCATGGGCTTCGTCAAACTCGCCGCCATCGCCATCTGGCTCAGATAGTTAATTCCTCACCACACTCTAGCATCATCATAGTCGGCAACGCGGAGCGACCCCGCTATCGGCGGGACGCTGCACCCATCCGCTACACGGTACGATAAGGGGCCGGCCTATGACCGAGCGATATGTCCCGGCGCGGGGCAGGCCCGGCCGGCTCCCGGATCAAGCCGGGCACCGACAGCATCGGGCCAGCGATGAGCGATCTCGGTCCAGGCCGTACCGCGGTTGATCTGAGCGAGCTGCACGAAGCCGCCGACCTGACAGGTGCCGTTCGCCTCCTTGCCGCCGATCGGGATGCGCTGCTGTCGAGCCGCACAGATGATCCGTACTGCGGCCTCGGCGCAGCCGATGCCCTGATCATTCAGGGCGCGGTCCGGGTCCATGTCGACGGCGGCACAAGCCTCGCGGCCGTAGCCGGGTGTCCAGGCTGTCGCGAGGGCGGGTGTCAGTTCCCAAGCCTCGTAGGGCTCCTGCATCCCGCCCGGCTCCCATGGCTCGGAGTTGAGCCAGTAGGTTTCCCAGCGCTGCCGGGCCTCGGAGAACCCGCCGATCAGCATGGCGAAGGCGCGGCTGTAGCCGTAGTCGTTGGCGGCGGCGAGCCACGCGTTGGCCGTCAGATCCACGATCCGGGCGAGCACCCCATCGAAGTCCGTCGCCTCGCCCAGGCCGGCGCGCAGCGCGATATGGTAGAACCAGGGGCCCTGAAGCGTGACGACGCAATCCTTCTCCGGCATCACACACCAGCTTGGAGTGAATGCCCGTCAGGGTGCCGTCCTGGCCGTAGAACGCGCCGTCCGACGCGGCGATGATGCAGTCCGGCATCCGGGCCATGAAGATCGCGGTCATGCCGGCAACTCCCCGCACCCCTGCGCCGTGCCGCACACCGCGCCGGGCGGTCCGGACAGTCCGACGATTCCGCCATCAGCGAACCCGAGGAATGAGTTCAGCGAGGTCATCATGCCAGCGATGCCGGTAGCCGGCCCGGCCGCCTCGGCCGTCGCGGTGCCGCCGCCGAGCAAGCCGGCGAGCATGCCGCCGCTGGTGCCACGCTTGCCGAACAGCGCATCCGTCAGGCTGTCGGCCGCGATGTCGAGCACGCGCTGCTTTCACCCGCTCGAGGGCGTTGCCGAGGATATCCGCACCGCTCTTGGCGTCGCCGAGGTCGCGCACCAGCGAGCGCACGCCGTCGGAGCCGACGTTGCGGAAGTCGTCCACGTCGCGCATGCGGTCGCGGATCGCCCGTTGGCGGCTTGGCCTCGCGGCGGCCCTCGCCTCGGTCAGCCTCCGCGACCCAGTTTTGGATGGTCTGGCGCGATGGTTCGAACTCGCGAGCGAGGTCGGTCGGATCGCCGCCGGAGCGGACCAGGTCGACCATCTGCCGGCGGAACTCGGGCGGGGTATGCGGGACGGGGCTTGGGCATCGGGCAAACACCTCACGCGAAAGCGCTCTCAGTGTCCACCAAACCGGGGCAATCCCAGTCCCACACCGCATGCGTAGAACGGTTTGGGGTCGCACGCTCGCCGAGCCGGTCCACGATCAACCGGTTTTGGCGGCAGAACCGGCACCGCAGATGAGCCGATTTTCGCCGCACGGGCCAGCCCTATCCGCCATGATCCGACCCGGAACCACCCGGACCGACCCGCTCATTCCCGCCAATTTTCTGAGGCCGGCGCTGATTATCGATTACACACACCGCCCTCGATTGCGGTCGATGCGCCGGGATCAGGCGGGGATGACGTCGACGATCTCGTAGGTGTCGGGATCGATGACCACGATGTCGTCCCCGACGAGGATGAACTGCAGGCCGCGATAGGCGGGCACCAGCGCGATGATGGCCGGCGGAAGCGGATGCAGCGCGACCGAGCGCGGAATCGCCGTGCCGACATTGACCGAGAAGTTGACGTTCGTCACCGGCCGGACATTGGTGCGGGTGATCGATTGGCGGAATTCGGTCCGCTGGGTCGTGCTCAGGCTCTTGGCGGCACCGCGCGCCTCGCCGCGTCCGCCCCACTCCCCGACTCCCTCGCGGGTGCCTCGCTCGCCGGCGGCATCCCGACCGCCGCGGCCGTCGCGCTCGCCCGCCTGACCCCGCTCGCTCCTGCCGGAATCAGTCTTGCTGGAATCAGTCTTGTCGGACTCGACCCTGCCGCGCTCGCCCTGCCCGTCGCGTCCGCCCTGGTTTCCGGCGCGGGTCGGAGCGCCGGCCCCGCCGCCCACGTCGCCGCCCCGGGCGCCGCCGGGTTCCGCACCGCCCCGCGCCCCGCCGGCGCCGCCCGTCTCACCGGTGCCGCCCCGGGCACCGCCATCCCCGGCGGCGCCCGCGCCGCCTGCACGGCCTCCCGGGCCGCCGGCTCCGCCCCCTGCTCCGCCGGCACCCATCCCGGCGGCGCCCGTTCCGCCGGCGCCTCCCCCTTGAGCGAGGGCGGTGGCGGCGCCGAGCACGAGAATCGCCGCGGTGGCGGTGCTGCGAAAGAACTTCGTCATCGTCCTCCGTCCCTGTTCTCTGCCGGCGTCCGAGACGGCGCCGAAACCGGGCACGCAACGGCGGCTGCAGGAAAACCGTTCCCGGAAGACGGCGTGTCGCCTCCGGAACGAGCTCGATTTCGGCACAACGCTGCGAACGGTTCGATCGACTGGCGTCGGAGCAGGCGGGTGGGAGCGATGTGCTTGGGGCGACTTCGGACGGCATTGCCCTCGGCGCATGGAACCGTTGCGCCTGCTTCGTCCGCCTCCGTGCGACGGGCCGATCCGGGGCGGAACAAGCCGGACGAGGCGGACTTGCACGGCGAGGCGTAACCGCAACGTTCGGCGCCGGCTGTCATCCGATGGACCTCCGTCGAGTCGGCGCACGCCGCGAAGGCGCCTAGGAGAGACCTTTCAGCAAGCGTAAGCGGCCGCTCGAAGGCCGGTCAGGGGGAAGCGCATGCCGGACGTCACTGCACCCGCGTCGGACGACACGGCCGACCGCCGCCGCCGCATCATGGCGATCGTCGGCTCCTCGTCGGGCAATCTCGTCGAGTGGTACGATTTCTACTGCTACGCCTTCTTCGCCCTCTACTTCGCGCCGGTGTTCTTCCCGCAGGGCGACAGCACCAGCCAGCTTCTCCAGTCGGCGGCGGTGTTCGCGGTGGGCTTCTTCATGCGCCCCGTCGGCGGCTGGCTGTTCGGGCGCATCGCCGACCGGCTCGGGCGCAAGACCTCGCTGATGATCTCGGTCCTGATGATGTGCGCCGGCTCGCTGGCCATCGCCGTGCTGCCGACCTACGCCACCGTCGGACAGCTCGCGCCGGTCCTGCTCGTGCTCGCGCGGATGGTGCAGGGTCTCTCCGTCGGCGGCGAGTACGGCACCAGCGCCACCTACATGAGCGAGGTGGCCGTCAAGGGATCGCGCGGCTTCTACGCCTCGTTCCAGTACGTCACGCTGATCGGCGGCCAGCTCCTCGCCTCGCTCGTGCTGGTGACGCTGCAAGGCTTCCTCACCGGCGAGCAACTCACCGCCTGGGGCTGGCGCATCCCCTTCGTCATCGGCGCGCTCGCCGCGGTGATCGCCCTGTTCCTGCGCCGCTCGCTGTCCGAGACGATGAGCGAGGAGAACAAGCAGTCGAAGGAGTCGGGAACCCTCTCCGGGCTGTTCAAGCACTGGCGGGCCTTCGCCGTCGTGCTGGCCTATACGGCCGGCGGGTCGCTGTCGTTCTACACGCTGACGACCTACATGCCGAAATACCTCTTCAACACCGCCCACATGAACAAGGTGACGGCCTCGCAGGTCACCACGGTGGCGCTGTTCGCCTACATGGTGATCCAGCCCTTCTTCGGCTGGCTCTCGGACCGGATCGGCCGGAAGACGAACATGCTCCTGTTCAGCGGGCTCGGCACGGTGATGATCGTGCCGCTGATGACGGCGATCGGCGCCGCCGCCGACCCGCTCCTCTCCTTCGGCCTCATCATGACCGGGCTCGTCGTGATCAGCTTCTACACCGGCATCAGCGGCATCGTGAAAGCGGAGCTGTTCCCGGCCCAGGTGCGCGCGCTCGGCGTCGGCCTCTCCTACGCCGTCGCCAACTCGCTGTTCGGCGGCACGGCCGAAGCGGTGGCGCTCTGGCTCAAGCAGGCCGGCGCGGAGAGCACCTTCTTCTGGTACGTCGCGGTGATGCTCGCGATCTCCTTCGCCGCCTCGCTGCTGATGCCGAACCCGAAGCGTCACGGCTATCTCGACGGCGACGGCACCGTCGAGGAGGCGCTGGGGCGCAGGACGAGCCCGGCGATCGCCTGACCGGCGTCCGCCTCAGGACAGGTGAAGCAGCGCCCGCGCCTCGGCGGGCGTTGCGGGCCGGGCGCCGTGCCCGGCGCAGATCTCCGCCGCCAGCCGCACGAGACCGGCATTGCCGTCGGCGAGCCGCTCCTTCGACAGGCGCACGTTGTCCTCCAGGCCCGTGCGCACGCCGTCCGCTCCCCGCGCGAGCGCCCAGCCCATCACCGGGCTCTGGCTGCGGCCGATGCCGAAGGCGCCCCAGGTCGCGTCCGGCAGCAGGCGCCGCGTCTCGGCGAGCAGGAGGTCGAGCAGGTGCGGGTCCGGCGGCAGGGCGTTGCGGATGCCCATCACGAACTGCACGTGCGGCCTCGCGCCGATCACGCCCGTGTCGAGGAGACGGCGGGCGTTGTGGATGTGGGTGAGGTCGAACACCTCGATCTCCGGCCGCACCCCCGCGTCGCGCATGCGCTCCGCCAGTGCCGTGAACGAAGCGGCCGGGTTCTCGTAGACGCCGTCGCCGAAATTGACCGAGCCGGTGGTCAGCGAGGCCATGTCCGGGCGGTGGACCAGGCAGGCGCCGCGCGGCGCCGGATCGCTGCCGCCGCCGCTCGTCGAGAACTGGACGATCATGCCCGGGCAGTGTCGGCGGATGCCGGCCTGGACCCGTCCGAAGCGTTCCGGATCGAGGGACGGGCTCTCGTCGTCCCCGCGGACGTGGATATGGGCGAGCGCGGCCCCCGCCTCGTAGGCGGCGTGGGTCGATTCGATCTGCTCGGCCGGGGTGATCGGCACGGTCGGGTTGTCGGCCTTGCGCGCGACCGAGCCGGTGATCGCCACCGTGACGACGACGGGTCTCATGAGGCGGCGACCTCTATCCGAGCGCCTGCTCGATCGCCCGCTCCAGCACCCGCACGCCTTCCGGCACGACTTCCTTGCCGATCCCGTCGCCGGGAATCACCGCGATCCGGTAGCTGCGCTTCGCCTGGCCCATGCCGCTCGCCCTCGTGTGCGCCCTCAAGTAAGCCCTCGGCGTCTGATACGCCATCCGGTTGATGAGTTCGGCCTGTCCTGCGTCATCGCGAGGCGAAGCCGTGGCGATCCAGGGCGCGACCGGTCCGGAAAGGGCGCGCCCTGGATCGCTTCGCGGCCGCTCGCGAGGACGGAGGGGGGCGAAGCCCGAAGCGATCAATCGGAAACGGTATCACTTGCGCCCCCCCTTGCGCCCCCCGGCGGCGGCGTCAATGGCGGCGTTCTCGGATGGGCGCAGTTCAGGGGATCGAGCCGGTGGTCTCGCCGGGGCAGGCTTCCCGGGGCCGGGCGCGCAGCACCCGCTTCAGCCGCACGGCCTGCGAGCCGGCGGCGCTGTCGAGGGTGCCGATCAGCGCCTCCGGGCCGGCGGTGCCGCGGAAGCTGACGAGGCCGGCCGGCGTCTCGACATGGAAAGCGACGTCCTTCGTCGTATCGTCGACGGTCACCGCCGTCTCGATCGGGGCGGCCAGGCCCGCGCCCTCGTAGACGAGGCCGTCGCCCTTGGGCCAGCGCTTGAGGGTGATGCGCCGCCCCGCCCGCGTGCCTTCGTCGGAGGTCGTGCAGAGATCGGCATAGACGTAGGTGCCGGAGACCCAGCGCGTCTGCGCCGCGGCCGGTCCCGTGGCGAGGCCCGCGAGGAAGAGGCTCCCGAGCAGGCTCGAGCGAGCGAGGCGGCCGGCTGACATCGATCGATCCTTTTCCCTTCCGGGCTCGCTCGAGCGCCGGGAACGGAAAGGCTCAGCCCATCTCGGGTTCCCTTGCCGCCTCGCCGGGAGGTGTGCGGCAGCACTGAGAGCCTGTTTGACTGCGGTGATCCCATCTCGCCCCTCATCCTGAGGTGCCGGAGCGCAGCGGAGGCCTCGAAGGGTGCTCCAGAAATCGCGCGGGATCTGGAACACCCTTCGAGGCCGCTCACGCGGCACCTCAGGATGAGGGTGGGGATGGGAGCCTGGCCTTCTCGCCTTGCCGTTGCTTGGCGAAGACACGTCGGCCGGTCAAACAGGCTCTCGGGCGTCTCCCCCGCTCGGGGCCGCTGCCGCTGCCGGGTGAACCCGGCGGGCGGGCCGCGGGTCCGTCGAGACGACGGTGCGGGGTTCAGAACTCGCGGATCAGCCGCAGGGCCGCCACCAGTCCCGGATCGTCGCCGGTCCGGAACTCTAGGCCGAGGCCCGCCTGGACGCTCGTCAGCTCCGAGAGGCGGCGATGGACCTGGGGGATGACCAGGGTGCGGGCGGCCTCGCCCCCGGCGATGTCCTGCCGCAGGTTCACTTCGAGCCCGAGCACCGTCTCCGGATCGAGGTCGTAGAAGACCGATTGGTTGAGAAGCAGCGACGTGGTGCCCGGCCGCTGCACGCCGACCTGACGCAGGCCGGCCAAGCTCAGCAGGCTCCAGCGCGCGTCGAAGCGGTAGCCGGAGATGTAGAGGAGGGCGTTGCGGAGCGTCGCGCTGTCGCGGTCGTACTGGCCGATATACTGCCAGCCGTGGATCCAGCGGCCCTCCGCGCCGACGCCGAAGGTGCCCTGGAGCGCGAACTTGTACTGTGTCAGGCGCCCGTCCTCGAACGGGAGTTCGAGCTCGAAGGACTGGCCGTCGGCGTAGGCGTATTCGAGTTCCGGCGCCCAGTTCGTCGGCCCCCGGCCCGAGGGTCGGACCGACAGGACGTTGATCTCGCGCTCCCCCGCTCGCGCGCCCAGCGGCCGCAACAGATCGAACACCATCGGTTCCGGGATACGCGGACTCTCCGAGGCGAGCGGCTCGGCACCCGCGGTCGCTCCGAGGGGCGCCGCGCAGGCGAGCAGGGCCGCCAGGACGCGGCCGCTCCCGACGGCGGGCCGCGCGGTGCGGGGGCGGAGCGACGGCGCCGCCGATCTTCGAGCCCTTGGGTCCACGGCGGTTCCTCGAACGGAACCGTTGGTAGACGGTGGCGGGCGGTTCGCCAATCCGCCGGGGTCGGGCGGCCCATCTCGTCGGTCGCATCCCGGGACGGCACGGCGACATCCGTCTCGCCCGCGGCGAGGCGGCTCATGGTGGCTCATGGCGGCTCAATGGCGGCCGGCTTCCGCGCTGGCGAAGGCGTTGGCGTAAGAGGGCGCACCCCTTCGGGACGGCCCGGTGGACGCGACGAAAAAACGCCCGCTCCGGGGAGCGGGCGCGAAGTCGGGAGGAGACGCGGGAAGATCCGCGAGGATCGGGACCGCTGCCGGTCCCGATCGGTGGAGGGGATCAGCCCTCCTTCTTGGTGAGCGCCACCGCGACGAAGCGGGTCTGGCCCTTGGCGCCCTTCACCCGCATCAGCACCGCCTTGCGGCCGTTCGATTCCGCGGCGCGGATCTGCGCCTGGACGTCGGAGGGCTTCGAGACGCCGGTGCCGGCCACATCCAGGATCACGTCGCCCTGCGCGATGCCCTTGGCGGCGGCCGGGCCGTCCGGATCGACGTCCATCACCGCCACGCCCTCGTCGCCGAGGCCGACATCGCCCGCCGGCGCCAGGCTCAGGCCGAGGCGCGGCTGGCCGCCCGATCCGCTGTCGCTGCGGCTCGCCACCTTGGCGTCGGCCGGCATCGTGCCGAGCTCGACTGTGGCGACGTCGTTCCTGCCGTTGCGCAGGTAGGCGAGCTTCACCTCGGTGCCGGGCTTGAGGCCGGCGATGCGGCGCGACAGGTCGCGGGCATCGTTGACGGGCGCGCCGTTGACCGACTCGATCACGTCGCCCGACTTCAGCCCGGCCTTGGCGGCGGGGGTGCCGTTCTCGGCGTGATCGACCAGGGCGCCCTTGGCCTTGTCGAGGCCGAGGCCCTCGGCGATGTCCTTGGTCACCGGCTGCACCTGCACGCCGAGATAGCCGCGCACCACCTTGCCGTCGGTGCGGAGCTGATCGACCACTGCCTGCACCGTCTCCGCCGGGATGGCGAAGGCGAGGCCGACCGAGCCGCCGGACGGCGAGGCGATCGCCGTGTTCACGCCCACGACCTCGCCGTTGACGTTGAAGGTCGGGCCGCCGGAATTGCCCTTGTTGATGGGCGCGTCGATCTGCAGGAAGTCGTCGTAGGGGCCGGCGCCGATGTCGCGGCCGCGGGCCGAGACGATGCCCGCCGTCACCGTGCCGCCGAGGCCGAACGGGTTGCCGATGGCGACCACCCAGTCGCCGACCCGTGGGGCGCCCTTGCCGAACTGGACGTAGGGGTAGCTGCCGCTCTCGTTGATCTTCAGGAGCGCGATATCGGTCTTGGAATCCTTGCCGATCACCTTGGCGTCGAGGGTGCGGCCGTCGTCGAGGGTGACCTGCACGGTCTTGGCGTGATCGACGACGTGGTTGTTGGTCACCACGTAGCCGTCGCCCGAGATGATGAAGCCGGAGCCCACCGCGCCACGCTCGCCGCGCTGCTGCGGCATGCCGCGCCCGCCCGGACCGCCCTGGCCGAAGCGCCGGAAGAACTCGCGCAACTGCGGCGGCACCTGCTGCATGTTGGGCCCGCCGGACGCGTCGTCGTCATCGTCGGCACCGTCGTCGAGCTTCACCTTCACGGCGACGACGCCCGGCTTCACCTTCTCGACGACGTTGGCGAAGGAGCCCGGCGGATGCTCGGGCGCCTCGATCGGCGTCTTGGGCAGGGCCTGGGCGTAGGCCGGCGTGCCGGGTTCGGTCAGGCCGAACCCGGCCGCACCACCGGCGACGAGGGCGGCCGCGGCGACGGAGGCGAGGGCGCGGCGGACGGTCAGGGTCATGGAAGTCTCCGACGAGGAATCTTTCGGTCGGCTGCCCGTCGAGATCCGAGGGCCGGGGCGCCGATCCGTGGGGAGAGTCCTAGAGGCCGCCGCCTGACGGCCGGATGGCGCGAAGATTACGGTTTGGACAGGTCCGCCGCGCCGGCCCGCCAGCGCAGGTCGATGAGAAGCCCGAGCGGGTGGGTGTCGAGTACCGGCGTGATCGGCAGGCCGGCCGCGTTGAGGAGCCCGGCCGCCCAGTGGTTGCAGACGTTGCGGTACGAGAAGCGGCCGTTCGCCTCGTAGAACAGGCTCGGCCCGTAGAGCCCCGGCCCGACATCCACCGGCTGGCCGTCCATGAGGCGGAAACTCGCCTCGAGCCGGGCCAGCAGCCGGGCGAAACCCTGGCGCGAGAGCGGCACCGGAACGATGTCGGCTTGCGGAAAACTCTCGCGGGCCGGGCGCGCGAGGCCGACGACCTGGACCACGCCCTCGCTGCCACCGGGGGTGAACAGGGCGGAGAGGGCGAGGCGCCAGTCGAAGGCGGCGAGCGTCGGTGTCGCCCGGTAGAAGCGCGCTTCGCCCCAGCCGAATTCCAGGGCATCGTCGGCGCGAAACCGCGTCGCGATGTTGCGCAGGGCGGCGCCCGTGCCCTCCCCGGTCAGGCTCTCGCGGCGCAGGACGAGGCCGGAATGCCAGCCGTGGCTGACGAGGAACACGGTCTCCGTGTCCGGGTCCGACGGCGGATAGAGACTCGGGTCGCCGGGCCGTGCCGTGCAGAGCGTGAGAACGAGGAGCGCGGCGGCCAGCCCGGCGAGGATCCGCGCGAGCCGCCGCAGCCGCTTCACGCGTCGCCGAGCCGGGTCAGCGCTTCCTCGATCCTGGCGAGCCGCGCGGCTTCCGCGTCGCTTCGCTCGCGCTGCTCGTCCACCACCTCTTCGGGCGCGCGGGCGAGGAAGTCGGCGTTGCCGAGCTTGCCCGCGATCCTGCCGATCTCGGCCCGCGCCTTGCCCGCCTCCTTCTTCAGCCGGGCGACCTCCGCGGCGAGATCGACGATGCCCTCCAGCGGCAGCGCGGCGACGCTGCCGCGGACGAGAAGCTGCACCGAGTTCTTCGGAGCCGCCTCGGCGAAGCCGATCTCGGAGAGCCGGGCGAGGCGGACCAGCGTCTCGCTCCAGCGCTCGACGCGGGCGCGCACCGTCGCGTCGGCGCCGACCAGCACCAGCGGCACCTGGGCCCCGGCCGGCACGTTCGTCTCGGAACGGGCCGAGCGCACCTCGGAGATCAGATCGACCAGCCAGCCGATCTCGGCCTCGGCCTGCGCGTCCGCGTAGGCCGAGAGGTCGGGCCAGGATTCGAGAGTGAGCAGGCCGCGGGGCGTCGGCAGCGCCTGCCCCTTGATCGCCCACAGCTCCTCCGTGAGGAAGGGCATGAACGGGTGCAGCAGCTTGGCGATCTGGTCGATCAGGAAGGCGACCGTGGCCTGCGTTTCGGCTCTTGCGGACGGATCGACGCCTTCCCCCTGGAGCACGGGCTTGGCCAACTCCAGATACCAATCACAAAAAACGTTCCAGACGAAGCGGTAGGCGGCTGCCGCCGCATCGTTGAAGCGGTAGACGGTGATGCCCTGCGCCACCTCGGCCACCGCCTTCGCGGCCTCGGTGAGCGCCCACCGGTTGAGCGTTTCCTTCACGGCTTCGGGCCGGAAGTCGGCCCTGAGTTCGCAGCCGTTCAGCTCGGCGAAGCGCGCCGCGTTCCAGAGCTTGGTCGCGAAGTTGCGGTAGCCCTCGACCCGCTGGGGGCCGAGCTTGATGTCGCGGCCGGGTGCGGCGAGCGCGGCCAGCGTGAAGCGCAGGGCGTCGGCGCCGAAGCGGTCGATCAGGTCGACCGGATCGACCACGTTGCCCTTCGACTTCGACATCTTCGCACCCTTCTCGTCGCGGACGAGGGTGTGCAGGTAGACCGTCTCGAACGGCGCCCGGTCGGTGAGGTGCAGGCCCATCATCATCATCCGGGCGACCCAGAAGAAGATGATGTCCTTGCCCGTCACCAGGGTGTTGGTGGGGTAGAAGCGGGCGAGCTCCGGCGTCTCGTCGGGCCAGCCGAGCGTCGAGAACGGCCACAGCGCGGAGGAGAACCACGTGTCGAGGACGTCGGGGTCGCGGGTCAGCGCGACCGCGCGGCCGTGCTCGGCCTTGGCCTGGGCGAGCGCCTCCGCCTCGCTCTCGGCGACGAAGACGCCGCCCTCCGCATCGTACCAGGCCGGGATCTGGTGGCCCCACCAGAGCTGGCGCGAGACGCACCACGGTTCGATGTTCTCCAGCCACTGGAAGAAGGTCTTTTCGTAGTTCTCGGGCACGAACTTCGTCTGCCCGTCGCGCACGGCCTGGAGCGCACGCTCGGCCAGCGGCTTGACGTTCACGTACCACTGGTCGGTCAGATACGGCTCGATGACAACGCCCGAACGGTCGCCGTGCGGCACCGCGTGGGTGTTGGGCTCGACCCTGCGCAGCAGGCCGCGCGCCTCCATCAGGGCGACGACGCGCTTTCGCGCCTCGAACCGGTCGAGGCCGTCGAGCGCCAGCGCCTCGGCCTCCGGCTCCGCGCCGTCGAGGAAGGCGGCGTTGCCGGCGATCCGGATGCGCGCCTCCGCATCGAGCACGTTGATCGGCCGGCAGCCGTGGCGGCGCCCGACCTCGAAGTCGTTGAAGTCGTGGGCCGGCGTGATCTTGACCGCGCCGGTGCCCTTCTCGGGATCGGAATACGCGTCGGCGACGACCGGGATCAGCCGGTTGACCAGCGGCAGGCGCACAGGGCTGCCGACGAGGCCGCGGTAGCGCTCGTCGTCCGGGTGGACCGCGACCGCCGTGTCGCCGAGCATCGTCTCGGGCCGGGTCGTGGCGACCGTGATGAGCGCGCCCGTCGGCGTGCCGTTCGCGTCCACGACGGGATAGTCGAAGTGCCAGAGATGGCCCTTCACCTCGATCTGCTGCACTTCGAGATCGGAGATCGCGGTCTGGAACTTCGGATCCCAGTTCACGAGGCGCTTGTCGCGGTAGATCAGCCCCTGCCCGTGCAGGTCGACGAAGGTCTTGAGCACGGCGCGGCTCAGGCCCTCGTCCATGGTGAAGCGCGCGCGCGACCAGTCGCAGGAGGCGCCGAGCCGCTTGAGCTGGCCGATGATCGTGCCGCCGGATTCCTCCTTCCAGGCCCAGACCCGGCGCAGGAATTCTTCGCGACCCAAGGCGCGCCGGCCCGGCGCTCCCGTCTCCGCGAGCCGGCGCTCGACCACCATCTGAGTGGCGATGCCGGCGTGGTCCGTGCCCGGCTGCCACAGCACGTCCCGGCCCCGCATCCGCTCGAAGCGGACGAGGATGTCCTGGATCGTGTTGTTGAGCGCGTGGCCCATATGCAGCGATCCCGTCACGTTCGGCGGCGGGATCACGATGCTGAACGGCTCGGCACCGGCCCGCTCGGGGCGGCCGGCGCGGAAGGCCTGTCGCTCGTCCCAGGCCGCGGAGACGCGCGCCTCGACGGCGGCGGGGTCGAAGGTCTTGTCCATCATGGGCGAAAGCGGGCTTTTCAGGCGTGCGGCGTCTTCAAGGGATGTCGCCGCCGCTATCGGCCCGCCGCGGGGCCGCCGTCAACCGTCGGATGCGGGGGAGCGTGTCAGCGGCCGCGGGCGACCCGTTCGATCTCGCTGCGCACCAGCCGTTCGACCATGTGCGGAAGGTTCTCGTCGAGCCAGCCCTTGAGCATCGGCCGCAGCATCTCCTGGACGAGATCCTCCAGCGTGCGGGCGTTCTGCGACAGCACCGTGTGCGCGAGCAACTGAAAGTTCTGCCCGACGCTCTCGACGGTGCGCGAGGAGACGAGACGCTCGGTCACCTCCTCCTCGACCGCCGCCCGGATCCGCTCCTGCGTCCGCGGCGCGGGCTGCGGCTCGGGTGCGAAGGCGGCCGGTTCCGGCTTCGGAGCGGGCGGCGGCTCGAAAGCGGGTTCCGGCTCCGGCTCGGCCTCGAATTCCGGCATCCGGAAATCGATCTCGGGGATGTCGAAGGCGACGGGTTCGGGCTTGCGCACCGGTTCGGCGACCTCGGCGAGGTCGAGCACGTCGTCCTCTTCCGGCGGCGGAGGCGCCGGGGGGGGCGCCTCGGCCTCGGCGGGCTTGGGAGCCTGATCGTCGGCGATGATGCGGCGGATCGAGGCGAGGATCTCCTCCATGGAGGGTTCCTGCGTCTTGTCCTGAACCTTGGGGCTCGCTGCGCTCATCGGGACGATACTCGGTGACGATTGACAAGACGATGATTGGGTTAACGAACTATTTCAGCGTCTCGTCCGGCATCAACCATGTTCCTCGGCCGGCCAACAGAAATCACCGGCCGGCGCGAGGCGGTCAGCGCCCGTCCGGGGTGCGCAGGCCGAACCAGAGGTCGCGGACCTGATCGAGGTGTTCGCGGGCGCTGTAGGGCGTCACCGGCAGGCTGGTGAAGCGCACGGTCAGCCGGCCGACCGCCTGCACCACGTCGTAGGAGTTCACGACGCGGTCGCGCTGCGCGCGGATCAGCGCGACGCGGGCGGAGAGCAGCTCCTGCTGCGCATTCAGCACGTCGAGGGTGGTGCGCTGGCCGACCCGGGCCTCTTCGCGCACGCCGTTGAGCGCCACTTCGTTGGCCTGGACCTGGGCCTGAGAGGCGATCACCTGCGCCTTCGAGGCTTCGAGGTTGCCCCAGGTCCGCACGATCGAGGCGCGGATCGTGTCGCGGTCCTGGTCGGCGACGAGGCGGGCGCGCCCGACATTCTCCTTGGCCTGCCGGATCGCGGCGTACTCGCCGCCGCCCTGGTAGAGCGGGATGTTGACCCGGCCGACGATCGAGGCGGTGACGCCGTTGTCGCCGGGGAACTGCTGGTCGTAGCGCTGCTGCACCGCACCGGTGATCTGCGCCTGGGGATAGAGCGCGCCCTCGGCCACCTTCACCTGCAACTCCGCCACGTCGACGGCGTGCAGCGAGGAGAGAATTTGCGGGTGCTCCTTCAGGCCGATGAGGAGGGCCTGATCGAGCGAGCCCGGCACGTAGCGGTCGAGGGGACGGCCCGGTGCGAGCTGGCGCGGCTCGATGCCGACGATCTGGCGGTAGATGCCGATCGAGGCGCGAAGCGCCGCTTCCGCCGCGCCGACCTGGGAACGCGCGCCGGCGAGCCGCGCCTCGGCCTGGGCGACGTCGGTGCGGGTCACCTCACCGACGTTGAACCGGTCGCGGGTCTGGCGGAGCTGCTCTTCCAGCACCTCGACGTTGTTGCGCTGAAGTTCGAGCGTCGCGGTGTCGCTCAGGACGTTCATGTAGGCCTGGGCCGCGTTGAACAGCGTGTTCATCTCGGTCAGGCGCAGGCCTTCGCGCGTACCGAGCACGGTCGATTCGGCGGAGCGGACGCGGTTGTCGGTCTGGAAGCCGTCGAACAGGTTCTGGTTGATGGTCAGGCCCGCGCCGCCCGGTCGGGTGGTGAGGTTGAGCCCGGTTCCGCCGAGCCCCTGGATGCCGCCGATCGAACCCTGGAACTGCTGGACGCCGATATCGGCCGAGATCGCCGCGTTCGGGCGGTAGCCGGCCTGGAACCGGTTCACGTCCTCGTCGGTCGCGCGCAGGTTCGCCCGCGCCGCGTTCAGCGCCGGGTTGGCCTGGTAGGCACGGGAGAGCGCACTCTCGAGAGTCTCGGCAGCGGCCGGACTCGCGGCCACCAGCGCCGAGACGACGGCACCGGCCAGCCGAAGCGCGGACCGCGCCGCAGGGTTCCGTTCTTTCACGTCGATCAGCCCTTGCGGTTTCTCGATTCACCAACCCGCCGCACCGCCGCGTCCGCTCCGGTCCACCATCCCTGCGCCCATCCCATCGGGACGTCCGCCGGTCGATCCGTTCCGGGAGGGCCGCGACAGGGTCGCCGCCTGCATGCCTATGCGCTGGGGTGGCCAGCCCGCCTCGGGCCGAAGAGTAGCCGAGCTTGCGCCGACGACGACAGGGTTTACCGCGCTGCGATGTCGGATTGCCGGGGGGGTGGCTCAAAAAAGCGACACCCCTTCCGGTTCGATCCCAGATCGAGCGGACGGGCGCGCTGGATCGCTCCCCCGTTGCGTGACGGGCGGTCGGTTCCTTGCCGTGTCCGGTGAGGGGGCGAACTGCCCGCCCTGCGGGCGTGCGGCGAAGATACCGCGGACGCGCCGCGGCCGGCCGCGACTCAGAAGGCGAAGCCGGGCTCGGCCGCGAAGCTCTTGAGGGCGGGAAGCGAGGCGTCGAACAGCGAGCGGGAGCCGAAGGCGTCGCCCGCCCGGACGAACAGCGTCGCCTTGGCGTTCCGGTGGGGGCCGAGCACGCAGACGAGCCGCCCGTCGTCGCGCAACTGGTCGAGAAGCGCCTGCGGCCGCGTCTCGACCCGCCCCTCCACGAGGATGGCATCGAAGGGACCGCCCTTGGCCGGAGCGCCGAGTGCGCCCTGGACAACCTCGGCGGTCTCGCCGAGACGCGCGCGCGCGGCTCCGGCGAGTTCGGAAGAGGCTTCGAGGGCGACGACCTCGGCGCCCAGGCGCCCCAGGACGGCCGCGCCGTAACCGTAGCCGGTGCCGACATCGAGGGCGCGGACGCCCGGACGGATCTTGAGCGCCTGGATCATGCGCGCCAGCACCATGGGCGCGGGCATCGCCCGGGTGCCGTCCTCGCCGGCGCCGAAGGTCAGCGTCTGGTCGATATAGGCGAACTCCTCCCGGCCCGGCGGGACGAAGCGCTCGCGGGGCACGGAGTCGAAGGCGTCGAGCACGGAAACGTCGTTCACGTCGAAGGTCCGGAGCTGACAATCGACCATGAGGCGCCGTGCCTGAGCATAATCGAGCATGAGCCGTCCATTCCTTGCCGCCGCGCCTGACCGTTCCTGCGCCCGCCCGTCGAGCGGCGCCGGCCCGAGCGGGACGGGTTGTCGTGGATCGTTCTGCGAATTGCAAGGCTCGCGACAGCCCTGCTCCGTCCCGTCATGACGGGAATCGATCGCTCGATCGGGGATGCTTCCGGGACTTGGGAAATTTGGAGGCCTCGCCCGGAATCGAACCGGGGTGCAAGGATTTGCAGTCCTCTGCGTAACCACTCCGCCACGAGGCCTCGACCGCGCCGTGCGCGACGCTCCGGGCCGGGCGGCGGCCCCGGAGCGAGGCGTCTCTAGCAGAGGCTTTGCCCGCTCGGCAACGGTCTTGTCGCAAGTTCGGCATCGGCCGTGGCCCGGACGCCCATTCCGGGGATCGATCCGCAACCGCGGCCCGGGAACCCGCAAAAACCTGCGAAAGCACCCTTGCGCCGGCAACCGGCGAAGGCTAATGACCCGCCAGCGCCGCCGAGGCGGCCGGGTGATCCCCGATAGCTCAGTTGGTAGAGCAAGCGACTGTTAATCGCTTTGTCGCAGGTTCGAGTCCTGCTCGGGGAGCCAACAATTTTCTAACATCTTGTGAACGTTGCGCCTTTTGCGCCGAGCCTCGCGCCGGGTCGGACGGTGCGGGGATAGCGTCGTCGTTCCAGCGCCCGGCGATCCGCTCCGCGCGCTTTGCCCGGTTGGCGCCGCGCACGCAGATCGCGCTCTCCCGGCTGCCGTCCGCCCAGCCGAACCACGCGTTCAATTCGGCCTCGTCGCGCCGCTCTCGGTCGCCCGTCGCACCCCCGCCTTGCGGAGGCCATGCGCTCGCCCCGGCACGCAGGCTCCGCGGAACCCGTTGCCGAAGCTCTGGCTCCACGGGGCCGGGCGCCTGAATGGGTCCCCGCGAGATCCCCGGCGCCAAGCCGAACGCCGTCATCGGCTGGGCGCAAAAGCTCGGTGGCTGGATCGCCAACGTCTGCAACAACGACGACATCCCGTGGTGCGGGCTCTTCCGCTTCCTTCAAGCCGACGGGGCGGCATCCGGTTCGCGGCGGGAGCGACGTGAACACCGGGCCGCTTCCGTCACGCGGGCCCGGCGGCCGATATCACGGAACCCTTGCAATTCTCCCGCGACACTCTGTAATGATATCGACCCCATTCCCGGGTTGGCGCTTCGGCGGCCCTCGGGCGCGCCCGGGGCATGTCGGCGCCCTCCTCGCTCGAATTGGCAGCGTCAGTCGGCGTCTCCCGGCATCCGGGCGGGTGTCACGGCATTCGCGGCCTCCCGATCGTTGCGGGTCGGCCGCGCCCATGAACTCTGCACGGGCCGCTCATACGGCCCACCATCTTCGCGAGGCCGGATCAGGATGGGAGGACGCACAGCATCGGTTGCCGCAGCTCGTGCCGAAGGCGCGCGGTTTTCGCGTCGCCCCGCCCCTTCCGTCGCCCCGGCCCTGTTCAACCCCCAGCGCGCCGATGCCCGGCGCCGGAAGGCGGTTGACGGCAATCCCCTCCCCGCAGCCTCGGCGACGAGGCCGGCGCGTGTCCTTTCCCCGCCGGCCTCAGGGCCGGGGAAGACCCCGCCGGGACCGCGCGGCTCACGCGTGAGGAGAACGACGTCGGCCGCCATGACCGAAAGTTCGTCATGGCCAACAACAAGATGCTCATCGATGCGACGCATCCGGAGGAGACCCGGGTCGTCACCGTCCAAGGCTCCCGGGTCGAGGAGTTCGATTTCGAGGCGGCCAACCGCCGGCCTCTGAGGGGCAACATCTACCTCGCCAAGGTCACCCGCGTGGAGCCCTCGCTCCAGGCGGCCTTCGTCGAGTACGGCGGCAACCGCCACGGCTTCCTCGCCTTCAACGAGATCCACCCCGACTACTACCAGATCCCGATGGCCGATCGCCTCGCGCTGATCGAGGCCGAGGCGCGCGAGGAGGAGGAGCACCGCGAGCGCGAGGAGCGCCGTCCGCCGCGGAGCCGCCGCTCACGCGGGCGACGGGCCGAGGCCCGCGGCGCGCGGGGCGACGACACCGTGACGTCGCAGGACGCGGCCTCCGAGGAGACGGGCTCGTCCGAGGAGGCGGTGCCGGTCGAGGGCCGGCCGGAGGCGGCCGAGCCGTCCGAGGGCGGATCCGCTCCGGTCGAGGCCGGCGGCGACGCCTCCGCGAGCCTGCCCGAGGCGGCGCTGGCGCCCGCCGCGGTCGCCGGAGAGAACCCGCCCGCCGCGTCCGCTCCCGCGGAAGAAGCCGCCGCGGTCGAGCCCTCCGACATCGCCGCGATCTCCGAGGCGCCCAACCCGCCGGTCGAGGCCGCGGAAGCCTCCGAGGCCGTCGAGACGGTCGAACCGCAGCCCGTCGCCGCCACCGCCTCGGTCTCCGAGGCCGAGGAAACCGACGAGGACTCCGACGACGAGCCCGAGGATGACGAGTCCGACGACGAGGATGACGACGACGACGGGTCGGACGACGAAGACTCCGACGACGAGGAAGAGGACGAGGAATCCGAGGACGGCGAGGGGCGGGTCGCGCAGGTCGGCGGTTCGGGCGACGCGCTCGCCGAGATCCCCGAGCGCCCGCGCGCCTATCGCCGCCACTACAAGATCCAGGAGGTGATCAAGCGCCGCCAGATCATCCTGGTCCAGGTCGTGAAGGAAGAGCGCGGCACCAAGGGAGCGGCGCTGACCACCTACCTGTCGCTGGCCGGCCGCTACTCGGTGCTGATGCCGAACACCGGCCGCGGCGGCGGCATCTCCCGCAAGATCACGAGCGCGGCCGACCGCAAGCGCCTGAAGGAGGTCGTGGCCGACCTCGACGTGCCGGAGGGGATGGGGATCATCCTGCGCACGGCCGGTGCCTCGCGCACCAAGCCCGAGATCAAGCGCGACTTCGAGTACCTGATGCGCCTGTGGGAGAGCGTGCGCGAACTGACGCTGTCCTCGACCGCCCCGGCGCTCGTCTACGAGGAGGGCTCGCTGATCAAGCGGGCGATCCGCGACCTCTACAACAAGGATCTCGACGAGGTTCTGGTCTCCGGCGAGGATGCCTACCGCGAGGCCAAGGACTTCATGCGGATGCTGATGCCCGGCCAGTCCAAGGTGGTGAAGCCCTACCGCGACCCGACGCCGATCTTCGCCCGCTACGGCGTCGAGCAGCAGCTCGACGCGATGTTCTCGACCCACGTGGCCCTGCGCTCGGGCGGCTACCTCGTCATCAACCCGACCGAGGCGCTGGTCTCGATCGACGTGAACTCCGGCCGCGCCACCCGCGAGCACGACATCGAGGACACCGCGCTCAAGACGAACCTCGAAGCGGCGGAAGAAGTCGCCCGGCAGGTGCGCCTGCGGGATCTGGCCGGCCTCGTCGTGATCGACTTCATCGACATGGAGGAGAAGCGCAACAACCGGGCGGTCGAGAAGCGCCTCAACGAGGCGCTCAAGAACGACCGGGCGCGCATCCAGGTCGGGCGGATCTCGCCCTTCGGCCTCCTGGAGATGAGCCGCCAGCGCATCCGCACCGGCGTGCTCGAATCCTCGTCCATCCCCTGCGCCCATTGCGGCGGCTCAGGCTTCGTGCGGGCGACCTCCTCGGTGGCCCTGCACATCCTGCGCTCGATCGAGGAGGCGCTGCTCAAGTCGTCGAGCCACAACCTCGTGCTGCGCACCCGCACCGAGGTGGCGCTCTACATCCTCAACCAGAAGCGGGCGCACCTGCACGACCTCGAACTGCGCTTCTCGGTGGCGATCACCATCTCCGCCGACGAGCGGCTGGCGGCGACCTCCGCGTTCCAGCTCGACCGCGGCGAGCCGGCGGTGAAGCACGAGGGCCCGGTGACGGGCGTGCGCGCGGTGGCGATCTCGCCGGTCTACGAGGCCGAGGAGTTCGAGGACGAGGCCGAGGCTCAGGAGAGCGAAGAGGCCCAGGCCGGCGAGGATGTCGAGGCGGAGGGCGCCTCCGAGGAGCGCTCGGCCGGGGCATCGTCCGAGGAGGGCGGCGGTCGCCGCCGCCGTCGCCGCCGCCGTCGCGGCGGGCGCGCCTCCGGCGAGGGCGAGGCCCGCGCGCAGGACGAGAACGGGTCCGAGGATGGCGCGGACACCGAGGACGACGGCGACGATTCGCCTGAGGCCGAGGCGGCCGAGGAGGGTGTGGGCGCCGTGGCCGAGCGGGACGAGACCGCCTCCGAGGCCGTCGAGGCCAACGGCGACGACGCCGAGGGCAACGGACGCCGCCGCCGCCGCGGACGCCGGGGCGGAAGGGGGCGTGGCCGGAACGAGCGCAATGGCCAGCAGGATGACGAGGCCGGCGAGCCGCTGGCCGCGGAGGCGCATCCCGAGGAGACCGCCTCCGACGTCCTGCCGGTCGGCCCCGAGGAGCCGGTCAGCGGCGCCGACGTGAGCATGGTCTCGCTCGCCGCCGAGAACGGCAGCGCGGCCGAGCCGCCGCCGGTCGTGCCCGCGCCGGAGGCCGAGCCGATCCTGGCCGAGTCCTTCGCCGCGACCGAGGCGGCGGCGCCCGCGCCGGAGCCCGTCGCGGTGGTGCTGACGCCGCCGGACCCGAACCGTCCCAAGCGAGCCGGCTGGTGGTCGCGCACCAAGGCGGCGCTGACGGGAGAGTGAGGGGCCGGCGCACGCTCCGCGATCGAGACGGGGCCCGGTTCTGCCGGGCCCCGCTTCGCATATCCGGGGGCTCGCCGGCACCCGAAGGACAAGTCTGCACCACGCCGGCTTTCGGGAAAGGCCGGATGCGGCGCTGACAGAAGCCCTGGAATTGACAGGCCGCGCGGCTGCCATCCACCATCGATTGGTTTACAGGCCCCCCGAAACGACGGCGGACCCCATGGCAAACGTGACGCGCAGGCGGGTGCTGCGGAGTGCGGCGGCCGGCACGGCGGCGGTGATGGCCGTGGGGCGAGAGGCGCGGGCGGCGGCGCGACCCAACATCGTCTTCATCATGGCGGACGATCTCGGCTAGGCCGATATCGGCTGCTACGGCCGGCCGGATCTCGCGACCCCGCATGCCGACTGGATCGCGGCACGAGGCATCCGCTTCACGCAAGGCTACGCCAACTCGCCGGTCTGCTCGGCCACCTTCCTGTTCGACGTCGCCGCCGATCCCCTGGAACGGGCGAATCTGAAGAGCCGCCGGCCGGAGGATTTCGCCCGCCTCCAGGCCGCTTGGCAGGCCTGGAACGAGACCATGCTGCCGGAGAAGCCGGACGGCTTCTCCGAGACCTACAACGGGGGCCAGCTCGCCGACCATTTCGGCGTGCGGCCGCCGACGCGCACGCCGCCTGCGCCGGCCGTCGCCGGGGAGGCGCCGCGCTGATTCGCGCCGACGCTTTGCAGGGGAACGAGCCCGATCCGGCGAGCCTCAGCCCAGCCACCCCTTCAGCCGCGCCACCGCCTCGGCGCAGTCCGCCTGCGAGCCGGCGAAGGAGAAGCGGATGTGGTGGCCGCCCTCCTCCGGGTCGAAATCGAGGCCCGGTGTGGCGGCGACGCCCGCCTCGTCGAGCATCCGGCGGCAGAAGGCGCTCGCGTCGTCCGTGAGTCGGGCGATGTCGGCGTAGAGGTAGAAGGCGCCGTCGGCCGGGTGGATGTCGGAGAACCCCAGGGACGGCAACGCGTCGAGGAGCAGGGCGCGATTGCGGGCATAGCCCTCGCGGATCGCGACGATCTCGTCGAGCGTGTCGAAGGCGGCCAGCGCCGCGACCTGCGAGAGAGTGGGGGCCGAGATGTAGAGGTTCTGCGCCAGCCGCTCGATCCCGCGCACGAGCGCCTCCGGCACCACCATCCAGCCGACCCGCCAGCCGGTCATGCAGTAGAACTTCGAGAAGGAGTTGATGACGACGGCGCGCTCGTCGAATTGCAGCGCGGTCGCCGTCGGCACGCCGTAGCTGAGGCCGTGGTAGATCTCGTCGGAGATGAAGGGCAGGCGTAAGCTCCGGGCGGTGGCGCAGAGTTCGGCGAGGCGGGCGGGCTCGATCACCGTGCCGGAGGGGTTGGCCGGGCTCATCACCAGCAGGCCGGAGAGGTTCCTTTTCGCGCCGTGGACCGCGCGCACCAGCGCGCCGGTCGGGGCGTAGCGGTCCTCGGCGCGCAGGGTCAGCGGCTGCGGGATCAGGTCGAGGGCGCGCAGGATGCCGTCATAGGCCGGGTAGCCGGGGCGCGGCACGCCGATGCGGGCGCCGGCATCGAACAGGGCGAGGAAGGCCAGGACGAAGCCCGCCGAGGAGCCCGTCGTCACCACCACGCGCTCGGGCGGCAGGCGGACGCCGTAGGTCTCGGCGTAGTGCCGGGCGATGCGCTCGCGCAAGGCGGGAAGCCCGAGTGCCTCCGTGTAGGGGATGCGCCCGTCGGCGAGCGCGGCTTGCGCCGCCGCGATCACCGCGCGGGGCGCCGGGGCCGAGGGCTGGCCGACCTCCATGTGGACGACGCCCTTCCCCCGCCGCTCGCGGGCGCCGGCCGCCGCCATCACGTCCATCGCCAGGAAGGGCGCCACGGCCTGCGCGCGACGCGAGAGAGCGGGGTCGGGGCTCAAGTGGGGCTCCTGCGGGAGAGACGGGACCCGGATGCAGGTAGCCCCTGCCGGCGCCCCGCTCAACCGCCCCGCACGCCCGGCAGGAGGGCCGCGCCCGGCCGATGAAGATGTCCGCATCGACGGTGCTCGACGTCCGTGAGGATGTCCGCGCCCTGGCGCCGGAACGGGTCCCGCTGCCACGCCGCCTCGACGCCGACGCGCCCGATCGCCGTGGCGTCGCGGATCGCTCGGGTGTCGGCGAGCCGGCGGGAGAAACGGTCGCTGCCGGCGAGCCCGAGATGCCGCACGTCGTTCTTGTTGCCGGATTGTCGGAGAGCCACGGCGTGTCGGTCACGCGGGCGGCGGCGGCGATGCCGTTGTTCTGCAGACCAAGGCGAGAGTCGGCGACAGGGAGCGGCCCAGGAAGCGCGACGGCATAGGCACCGGCTTTCCGGATCGAAACGGTCTCGATGGTTCGCGTGACGGGCTTGCGACGCCGGGCTGCGATATCCGTCTCAGAGCCTGTTTGACCGGCCGCCGTGTCTTCGTCAGGCCACGGCAAGGCGAGAGGAAGATCCTACTCCCATCCTGAACCCTCATCCTGAGGTGCCGGAGCGGAGCGGAGGCCTCGAAGGGGGCTCCAGGGATCGCGCGGGATCTGGAGGATCCTTCGAGGCCGCTCACGCGGCACCTCAGGATGAGGGTCGGGATGGGATCACTGCAGTCAAACAGGCTCTCATACCAGTCGGCGATGAGGATCACGCATCGTCGGCTGCCCCCCGCGCCAAGGGATGCGGTTTGGGATCGGCGCCGCTTGGTATCAGTGCGTTCCCTGCACGGCACGGCCGAAGGCCTGCACGAGGCCGCCCTCCAGCTTGCCGTCCATGCTCGACAGGATCGAGAGCGCGTCGCGGCTCGTCATCGGCGTCTTGTAGGGGCGCCGCTCGATCAGGGCCGCGTAGATGTCGCAGATCGTCAGGAGCCGCACGGGGTCGCCGATCGCGTCGGCGCTGAGCCCGTCCGGATAGCCGGAGCCGTCGAGCATCTCGTGGTGGTGGCGCGTCACCGCCAGCGTCACCGCATCGCAGTCGCCCGACGCGCTCAGGATCTCGTGGCCGATCGAGGCGTGGGTCTTCATCACCGCCCATTCGTCGTGGTCGAGCGGGCCCGGCTTGTTGAGGATGGCGTGGGGGATGCGCGACTTGCCGACGTCGTGCACCAGGGCGGCGCGGGTCATGAGCTGCTGATCCGCCGTCGAGAGGCGGAGGCTCTGGGCGAAGGCGGCGGCCGTGCCGGAAACCAGCAGGCAGTGCTGGAAGGTCACGTCGTCATGCGCCCAGACCTCGTCGAGCCAGCGCGACAGGCCGCCCTCGTGGATCGCGTCGAGCACCGGATCGATGCCCCGCTCGACGCTCGGCATGTCGACGGCACCCGTCTGGGCGGACGCGAACAGCCGCGTCATCAGCGTGCCGGCCCGTTCGGCCTCGCGGGTGACGACGAGGTCGGTCACCGACTTGTCGGGCCAAACCTCGCGCACGAGCGAACTCACCACCATGCGCGGCTCGGAGAGCGCCGACAGGCACAGGGTGGCGCCGAGGTTGCGCGCCTCCGTGAAGGCGCCCTGCCCGTTGCTGCGGGTCAGGCAGATCAGGGGCGTGCGGTTTGCGCCGAGCCGGGTCGCCAGCAGGCGCAGGCAGCGCTTGGCTTCCGGGCGTCCCAGGGTGATGTCGGCGATCACGCCGCGCAGGGAGACGATCCGGTCCCAGGTCTCCCCGGTGCCCACCACGCGACATTCGGCGACCGACCGGATGGCGTCGACGAGGGGCCGGCTTCGATCCGGCCGGTCGCTCACCACGACGATTACACCGGCATCCATCGTTCCTCGTGTCCACCGTGCGGCGCATTCCCGGAGAGCTTGCCGGATAATAATCATGAATTCTTTAACCGCAACGAGGGTTGTAATTTTTTTCCAGTTTGACTGAGGTTGGCCGTTCTATTTCACGTTACGATTGAAAAGATCTTCCGTTTATTCTTTCAGCGTGCTTCGCGGTTCGGGCTGCCGACCGTTCGATTCGACCTTCTTCCGGACGAGCCGCCCGAAGCCCGGCCCGTCCTCCGCGCCGTGAAAACGCCGCACCGCCGGCCGAGACAGGGCGTGTCCGGGGGCGTGCTCGCCAGAAAAGAGTCGCATGGCGGCGCGGGGCTTCCGTGCCATGATGCGGGCTCGCGCCCTCTGCCGAAACCGGCCGCTCCGATCGGCCGCAAGACCCGCTTCGCGATCAGCTTCCTGAGGTGTCCATGCCGTTCTCCCGCTCCGTTTCCGCCCTCGCCCTCGCCGGCGGTCTCGCGCTCGGCGCGGCCGCGGGCGCCCGCGCGGAAGAGGCCGCCCCCTTCACCGACGCCCAGCGCAAGGCGATCGAGGGGATCGTCAAGGACTACCTCGTCAAGAATCCCGACGTGCTGCAGGAGGCGATCGCCGAGGGCGAGCGCCGGGCCCAGGAGACGCAGAAGCTGGCCCAGGCCGCCGCGCTCAAGGAGTCGCAGGAGGCGCTGACCAACTCGCCCCACGGCATCGTCGCCGGCAATCCGAACGGCGACGTCACCCTGGTCGAGTTCTTCGACTACAATTGCGGCTATTGCCGAAAGGCGTTCTCGGACGTGCAGGCCCTGATCAAGTCCGATCCGAAGCTGCGGGTGGTGCTCAAGGACTTCCCCGTGCTCGGCGCCGAGTCGCTGGAGGCGAGCAAGATCGCGCTGGCCGCCAAGCAGCAGCTCAAGCCCGAGAAGATGTTCGATTTCCACGCCAAGCTCCTGGAGAGCAAGGGGCGCGTCAACGGCGAGCGCGCGTTCGCGGTCGCCAAGGATCTCGGCCTCGACATCGAGCGCCTGAAGAAGGATGCGCAAGGATCCGAGGTGAAGGCCGCGCTCGCCGAGAATGTCGGGCTCGGCGACAAGCTCAGCCTGTCGGGCACCCCCGCCTTCGTGATCGGCGACGAGATCCTGCCCGGCGCGGTCGGCGTCGAGCCGATGCGCAAGACCATCACCGACATGCGCCAGTGCGGCCACGCGAGCTGCTGAGGCCTTCGCACTGACGGAACGGATCTCGATTCAGGCGGCCGCGGCGCGGGCGTCGTTTCCGGCCGGGCGCCGATCCCAGCGTCCGGTCCCGCTCTGCTGGTCGGGATAGGGCGGATCGGGGTTCACCCACTCCGCGCGCTGGCGCGGCAGGGCCGAGGGGTGTTCCTTCTGCAGGAAGGCGATCATCTTCTCGCGCACCTCGCAGCGCAGGTCCCAGGTCTGGGGCGCGTTGCGCGCGCTCACCAGCATCCGCAGTTCGATCACGCCCTCCCGGGCGTCCGAGACCTGAAGGTTGACGACGTTGCCGTCCCAGAGCCGGGACGCGGCGGCCACGCGCCTCAGCTCCGTCCGCATCGCCTCGATCGGGGCCATGTGGTCGACGTAGAGGAACACGCTGCCGATCAGGGAGGCGCCGTCCCGGGTCCAGTTCTGGAACGGCTTCTGGATGAAGTAGGTCAAGGGCAGCACGAGGCGGCGCCAGTCCCACAGCCGCACCACCACGTAGGTCGCGGTGATCTCTTCGACCCAGCCCCACTCGTTCTCGACGATGATCGCGTCCTCGATCCGGATCGGCTGGGTGATGGCGATCTGGATGCCGGCCACGAGGTTGGAGAGCACCGGCTGCATCGCGAGGCCGAGGATCAGGCCGGCGGCGCCCGCCGAGGCGAGCAGGCTCACCCCGTATTGCCGCACCGGTTCGAAGGTCATCAGCGCGATCGCGGCGGTGATCATCGCCACCAGGGTCATCGCCGCCCGCTCCAGGATGCGCATCTGGGTGAAGTGCTTGCGCGCGAGCAGGTTGTCCTCCGTGTCGAGCTTGAAGCGGCGCAGATAGATCACCGTGGCGATGTGGATCGCGGTGGCGCAGGTCCAGCCCGCCAGGGTCACGAAGGCGACGAGCAGCACTTGGTTGACGACGAGCCGCACCTCCCAGGTCAGGGGCGCGGTGGACGAGGCGAGCGCCAGGGACACGACGAGCAGGGCGAGCCGGCTCGGGCCGCGGGTGCGCGACACGAGCGAGCGCCAGAACAGGCTCCTCCCGCTCACCCGCGCTTGCGCGAAGCGGAACGCCATCCCGTGCAGGGGCAGCACCAGGGCGCAGCAGCCGGCGATCAGCACGGGACTCGCCAGCCACCAGGGCAATTGGACGATCCAGCCGATCAGGTCGTCGAAGAATGCGTGCGCTTGCGCCATCGATCACCTCCTCGTCAGGGGGCAATGATCGCTGCCGAGCGCGGTTCCGCATTGCACAATAGCCCGGAGCGAAACCTTCGGATTCGTGCGATTTCCTGCGCCCGCCCGCCCTTCGCTGTGCAAGGGGTGCGGCCGGGCAAGAGCCGGCATCATGAAGAATATCCAGCCCTCGCAATGATTTGCCGGTCTTTGCCGGCGAGCCGATCCGGGCTGGGAAGACACGGGCGCGGTGGCATGGCTTTGCCTTCGGGCAGCCCGCGGTCGGGCTCTCGGTCACCGCGCGTCGAGGAAGGACCGAGGATGACCGTCCACCTGCATGTCGGCGAGGCCGGCATCCGCTGCCTTCGCCTGCCCTGCCCGAGCGGGGGCAGGCCGAGCGGGAGCGCCTGCTCCACGCCGACCGCGACGGACGCGCCCCTCCCCCGCCGATGATCGGCACGGCTGCCGACCGGGCGGCGATCGCCGAGGCCTGGGCCGCGCGGCGCTGCCTCGCCCTCGGCGGGCGCCTGATCCCCGGCGGGGACGACCGCCCGGTCCTTGCGCCTCGACCGGGTCGTCGGCGCGTGCCGAAGGGGCTGAGCCCTTACCCGACCGTCGAACCCTCCTCCCGCAGCGCCCGGCGCAGCACCTTGCCGACATTGGTCTTGGGCAGCGTCTCGTGCAGCACGATCCGGCGCGGCACCTTGTAACCGGTGAGGCCGGCCCGGGCGTGCGCCTTCAGGGCGTCCGGGCTCACCGAGGGATCACGCAGCACCACGTGCGCCACCACCATCTCGCCGCTGTCGGGGCAGGGCGCGCCGACCACCGCGCATTCGAGCACGCCCGGATGGGTGGCGAGCACGTCCTCGACCTCGTTCGGATAGACGTTGAACCCTGAGACCAGGATCATGTCCTTCATCCGGTCGACGATGCGGACCTGCCCGTCGGGGGTCATCACCGCCACGTCGCCGGTGCGGAAGAAGCCGTCCTCCGTCGTCACCCTGGCGGTCTCGTCGGGGCGGTTCCAGTAGCCGGCCATGACCTGGGGGCCGCGCACGCAGAGTTCGCCCGGCACGCCGAAGGGCAGCGCCGTGCCGTCCTCGGCCCGGATCGACACCTCGGTCGAGGGCAAGGGATAGCCGATCGTGCCGGTCCAGTCGGCGAGCCCGAGCGGGTTGACGCTCACCACCGGCGAGGTCTCCGACAGGCCGTAGCCTTCGAGGATGGTCTGGCCGGTGATCGCCTTCCAGCGCGCCGCCACGGCCGACTGCACCGCCATGCCGCCGCCGACCACGTACTCGACCTTCGAGAAGTCGACCGTGCCGATCTTCGGGTGGTTGTTCAACGCGTTGAACAGCGTGTTGACGCCCGCGAAGTTCGTGAACCGCGTGCGGGCAAGCGTCTTCACGAAGCCGTCGATGTCGCGCGGGTTCGGGATCAGCAGGCAGCAGCCGCCGAGCCGGAAGAAGAACAGGAAGCAGGCGGTGAGCGCGAAGATGTGGTAGAGCGGCAGCGCCGTCACCGCCACGCGCTCGTCCGGATTCTCGTCCGAGCCGCGGAACCACAGCCGGCTCTGCTCGACATTGGCCATGACGTTGCGGTGGGTCAGCATCGCCGCCTTGGCCACGCCCGTGGTGCCGCCGGTATATTGCAGGAAGGCGACGTCGCCGGGCTCGACCGCCACGGTCGGCCGCTTCAGGCCGCGGCCCGCTCGCAGCACCGCCTCGAACCGCAGGGTGCGCGCGGCCGGCAGCGCGAAGGGCGGCACCGCCCGCTTCACCCGGCGCGACACGAAATCGACGAGCCGCCCCTTCAGCCCGAGCGCGTCGCCGGGCCCCGCCACGACGACCCGCTCCACGCCCGGCATCTGCGGCAGCGCCCGCTCGACGGTGTGGCAGAAGTTCTCCAGCACGAACAGGACGCGGGCGCCGGAATCGTTGATCTGCGCGGCGAGTTCGCGCGGGGTGTAGAGCGGGTTGACGTTCACCACCGTGCAGCCGGCCACCAGCACGCCGAGCAGCGTGATGGGACAGGCCGGAACGTTGGGCATCATCACCGCGATGCGGTCACCGATCCCGTCGGCGCCTGTCCTCCTCTCCGTCCCCTTGCCGTAGCCTTGCGCGGCGAGCCACGCCGCCACGGCCTGGGCCGCCGCGCCGACCTCGCGGTAGCGCAGGCTCGCCCCGAAGCAGGTGAGGGCCGGACGCTCGGCGAAGCGCAGCACGCTGCGGTCGAACAGATCGACCACCGTCCCGACCGCCTCGACGTCGATCGCGGGGGGGATGCCGGGGGGATAGGCGGTCAGCCAAGGGGCCGGCCAAGGGCGCTCCGCGCTCCGGTCTTGCGCCATCCTCGTCCTCCTGCCCGTCGCGCGAGCGGCTTATGGCGACCGGCCTCGCGCCGGCCCTGCCGCTTCCGCAGAGGCTTAAGCGTTTCCGGCGCGCCGGATCAACCCGCGCCGGATGATGCCGCGGGAGCCGCGGTCACGAACGGCGCATATCGTCACCGAATGCCCCCGATCGTCCCCCTTTGAGGCGGAGGGCCACCACCAGCACGTGCGGCAGGGCGGCCGCCGTGAGCAGCCCTGCGGCGGCGGCGAGGTCGCGGGCGTCGAGCGGCCGGCGCGGCCACGGGCCGAACCCGGCTTCGCGGGCGAGTCCGATCAGCGCCGCGGCGAACCACAGGGCCAGGAAGCCCGCGAGCCCTCCGAGCAGGGCGCGCGCGGCCCGGTGCCGGCGGCTTCGCGCGGGTGGAGAGGCGGGCGAAAGAGGAGCAGGTGAAAGACTTGGGCGGCCGGTCAGGAGCACGCCGAGCCCCAGGGCGAGCCCGAACAGGCCCGCGGCCGCCGCCGCGCCGAGGAGATAGGCCGCCGCCATCGGCGTGCCGTTGAGGAAGGCGCCGGCGCCGGTGCCGAAGCCCGCGCGCAGCACGAGGCCGCCGAAGGTCGGATGCAGGCTCAGGCCCAGCACCAGGACGAGGCCGATCGCCCCGCCGACGAGCCGCCGGACCAGGGAGGCGCGTCCCGGCGCCAGCGCCACGGCGAGGATGCGGGCGAGCCCGTAGACCAGCGCGAAGGCGAAGAGCGGGTAGCGGTCGAGGAAGAAGCCGTAGAAATGCGCCGCCACGTCCGGCGGCATCGGGCTGCGCCCGTCGAAGCCGGTGAGGAAGACGGCGAAGAGCACGGCGAGCGCCGCGATCAGCGGCGCCGCGGCGACGGTCCAGGCCATTCTCGACGTGCGTCCTTCCGCCGCTCCGGCCTCCGGGCCGGCGGCGAGTGCTCCGGCCCGGCTCACCGCTCGTAGTGTTCGCGCACGAGCCGGTCGAGCAGGCGCACGCCCCAGCCCGCGCCCCAGCTCCGGTTGATCTCGGAGGGGGTGGAGGACATGCCGACGCCCGCGATGTCGAGATGGGCCCAGGGCACGTCGTTGACGTAGCGCTTGAGGAAGGCGGCGGCGGTCGCCGCGCCGCCGTGGCGCCCGCCGGTGTTCTTCATGTCGGCGAACTTCGAGTCGATCGCCTTGTCGAAGGCCGGGATCAGCGGCATCCGCCACACCTTCTCGCCCGCCGCCTCGCCCGCCGCGGCGATCTGCGCCGAGAGCGCGTCGTCGTTGGAGAACAGGCCGGCGATGTCCTGGCCCAGCGCCACGATGATCGCGCCGGTGAGGGTGGCCAGATCGATCATCGCCTTGGGCTTGTAGGTCGCCTGCACGTGCCAGAGCACGTCGGCCAGCACGAGGCGGCCTTCGGCGTCGGTGTTGATGACCTCGATGGTCTGGCCCGAGAGCGAGGTGACGATGTCGGACGGGCGATAGGAATTGCCGTCGGGCATGTTCTCGACGATGCCGATGGCGCCGATCACGTTCGCCTTGGCCTTGCGGGCGGCCAGCGCATGCAGGGTGCCGACGACGGCGGCCGAGCCGCCCATGTCGCCCTTCATGTCCTCCATGCCGCCGGCCGACTTGATCGAGACGCCGCCGGAATCGAACACCACGCCCTTGCCGATCAGCGCCAGCGGGGGCGCCGCGGCGTCCTCCGCCCCGTTCCAGCGCAGGATCGCCACCCGCGGCTCGCGGGCCGACCCTTGAGCCACCGCGAGCAGGGCGCCCATGCCGAGCTCCTTCATCCGCGCGATGTCGAGGATCTCGACCTCGACACCGAGGCGGGTCAGCTCCGACACCCGGCGGGCGTATTCTTCGGGATAGAGGACGTTCGGCGGCTCGTTGACGAGGTCGCGGGCGAGGATCACGCCCTCGGCCACCGCGTCGGCGTCTCCCGCGGCGGCCTGCGCCGCGGCCGGATCGGCCACGAGGAGGGTGAGCGCGGCGTTCGCCTCGTCCTCGTCCTTCTTCTTGGTCTTGTAGCGGTCGAAGCGGTAGCTGCGCAGGCGCGCGCCCAGGGTGAAGTCGGCGACGTCCCGGGGGCTGCCGTCGAGTCCCGGCCAATCGAGCACGACCCGGGCCGAGCGCGCCCCGACCTTGCCCGCGGTGAAGCCGCCGAGCAGCGTCCAGTCGGTCTTGGCCCGGTCCTTCTCCGAGCCGAGGCCGATCACCACCAGCCGGTCGGCCTCGACGTCCGCCGGGGCCGGCAGGCTGAGCGCCGACTGCGCCTTGCCCTTGAAGCGCTCGCCCGCGGCGGCGCGGGCCACCAGCGCGGCGCCGGCGTGCCCGAGCGCCTCGGAGGCGGCACGCGACAGGGCGAGGTCGTCGCCGACGAACACCACGAGGTCGCCCCCGCGGCCGCGCGATGCGAGCGGTTCAAAGGCGATTTCGATCCCACCGGCCATGTGCGCTTCGCTTTCCACCCGTCTGCCGCCGGCCCTTCGCGCGCCTCGCAAAGACCGGCGAACCTGTGTACCCGCTGAGACGCAGAACGCAACGCGGGGCGGACGTGTGACGGGGCCGCGGGCGAGGTGCGTCAGAGCGGATGACGGTCGCGGTGGCGCGCACGGCGCCGGAGGCCGCCCCCGGCCTCGCCTCAGCCCCGCCCGCCCGCGCCGCGAAACGGCCTCATTCCGGGCGCCCCGAGGCTCGGCATGCCCGGCCGCTTGGCCCGGGCGCGGCGGCGGGCGAGAATGCGGGGTGCCGTCGCGGCGGCGAGCAGGGACGGGTTCGGGGTCGTAGGCGCAGGATGACGCAGATCGAGCGCTACATATTCAGGATCGCGCTCGGGGCCTTCCTCGCCTGCCTGATCGGGCTCACCGGCACGATCTGGGTGACGCAGGCCCTGCGCGAACTCGACCTCGTCACGGCGAAGGGGCAGACGATCCTCGTCTTCCTGTTCATCACCGGCCTGTCGCTGCCGACCCTGATCACGGTGATCGCGCCGGTGGCCCTGTTCATCGCCTGCGTCTATGCCCTGAACAAGCTCAACGGCGATTCCGAGCTGATCGTGATGTCGGCCGCCGGCATGCCGCCGCGCCAGTTGCTGCGGCCCTTCGTGACGCTGGCCCTCGCCGTCAGCGTCGTGGTCGCCTTCCTGACGATCCAGGTGATGCCCTCCTCCTTCCAGGAACTGCGCGACGTGCTGACGCGGGTGCGCGGCGACTTCGTCGCCAACGTGGTCAAGGAAGGCCAGTTCACGGCGCTCGACAACGGCATCACCTTCCATTTCCGCGAGCGCGGGCCCGACGGCTCGCTCCAGGGCATCTTCATCCAGGACAAGCGCGAGGCCGGCAAGGCGGTGGTCTACCTCGCCGAGCGCGGGCGCGTGGCCGAGGTCGACGGGCAGACCTACCTCGTGCTGGAGAAGGGCAGCATCCACCGGCAGCAGAAGGACAGCCGCGATTCCTCGATCGTGAGCTACGAGCGCTACGCCGTCGATCTCGCCGCCTTCACGCCCCCGGATTCCGAGACCGTCTACAAGCCGCGCGAGCGCTCGACGCTGGCCCTGTTCTTCCCCGACACCTCGGAAGGCTATTACCGGCTGCAGAAGGGCCGCTTCCGGGCGGAATTGCACGACCGGCTCTCGGCCTGGCTCTACCCGCTGGCGCTCGCCTTCATCGCGTTCGCCGCGCTGGGCGATCCGCGCACCACGCGCCAGGGCCGCGGGCTGGCCGTGGCCGGCGCGGTGCTCGGCGTCGTGGGCCTGCGCATCGCCGGCTTTGCCGCCAGCAGCGCCGCCGTGCGCAGCCCCGGCGCGGTGGCGGCGGTCTACGGCGCGCCGCTCGCCACCATCGCCCTCTCCTGCCTGCTGATCTTCGGCGGGGCCCGCACCCGCGCGGCCGGCGAGCGCTTCGGCCGGCAATGGCGCGCGCTCACGGGCGCCCTGCGGCGGCGCCCGCAGGCCGGACGGGCCTGAGGGAGCCGCCGCCATGCTGATCGGCGCGACGCTGGGCCGCTACTTCGCGTGGCGCTTCGTGCGCACCATCCTGGGCGTGTTCGTCACCGTCTTCGCCCTGGTCTACACCCTCGACTTCGTCGAACTGCTGCGGCGCGCCGGCGATACGGAAGGGGCGTCCACGGGGCTGATGGCGCAGCTCGCCCTCTACCGCACGCCGACGGTGGCCGAGAGCGTCCTGCCCTTCGCGGTGCTGTTCGGCTCCATGGCCGCCCTGCTCCAGCTCTCCCGCAAGCTCGAACTCGTGGTGGCGCGGGCCGCCGGCATCTCGGCCTGGCAGTTCCTCCAGCCCGGCGCCTTCGTGGCGCTGGCCATCGGCGCGCTCACCATCGGCGCCTACAACCCTCTGTCCGCCGCGCTCAAGCAGCGCTCCAGCGAGATCGAGGCGAAGATCTTCGCCAAATCGACCAAGGCCGGCACCGGCAAGGACCTGTGGCTGCGCCAGCGCAGCGTCGACGGGCAGGCGATCATCCGTGCCGAGACGGCGGTCGAGGGCACCACGACGCTCGCCGGCGTCACCGCCTTCCTGTTCGACGATGCCGGCATCTTCACCGCGCAGATCGAGGCGGCACGGGCGATCCTGCACGACGGCTGGTGGGAGATGCGCGACGTGCGCGTTCTCACACGGGATTCGCCGCCGGAGAGCCACGAGGTCTACCTCGTGGCCTCCACCCTCGATCCGAGCCAGATCCGCCAGCGCTTCACCCCTCCGGAATCTGTGCCCTTCTGGCAACTTCCGGAGACCATCGCGCGCAACGAGCGGGCCGGGCTGGATGCCACGCGCTACCGGCTCCAGTACGATGTGCTCCTGGCGACGCCCCTGCTCTACCTCGCGATGGTCCTCGTGGCGGCAACGGTTTCCTTAAGGTTCTTCCGCTTTGGTGGGGTCGGGAAACTCGTGCTCGGCGGGGTGAGCGCGGGCTTCGTGCTCTACGTCGCGCGGCAGGTCATGGAGGGCCTCGGCGCGTCGGGCATGGTCGCGCCGACGGTGGCGGCGTGGTTCCCCGCCGTGGTAGGGAGTCTGCTCGGTACGCTCACGCTTCTCTACCAGGAGGACGGCTGATGCAGGGTCTTCCGGGTGGCGGGGCTGTCGGACGGGATCGTCGTGCAGGGGGCTGCACAGGGGTCGAGGGACGCGTTGCGTAAGGTCGCCGACATCGCGATCACGGTCTCGATGGCCGCACTGCTGACGGCAGCCTTCGGGCTCGCCGCGCCGCGTGCGCACGCCCAGGCCGGATTGGAGAAGCTCGCCGGCTCCAAGGGCAACGAGAAGGGCCAGGGCAACGAGAAGGGCCAGCGCCTGCTCGTCGAGGCCGACGAGCTGATCTACGACAACGACCGCAACACCGTGACCGCGCGGGGCAATGCCGAGCTGCATTACGGCACGCGCACGCTCCAGGCCGACCGGGTGCGCTACGACCGCGGCACCTCGCGGGTCTTCGCCGAGGGCAACGTGCGCCTGACCGACGAGACCGGCGCCGTCGTCACCGGCGAGCGGATGGAGCTCACCGACGACTTCAAGGACGGCTTCGTCGACGCCCTGCGCATCCAGCAGACCGTCCAGCTCAAGGGCGAGACGGTGCGCACCCGCATCTCCGCCCCGCGGGCGGAGCGAGTCGCCGGCGAGCAGTCGAGCTTCGACTACGCGACCTACACCGCCTGCGAGCCGTGCAAGGACCATCCCGAGACGCCGCCGCTCTGGCAGATCAAGGCGGCCAGGATCATCCACAACAACGAGACCCACACGATCAGCTACGAGGATTCGAGCCTCGAACTCGGCGGCATCCCGGTCGCCTACCTGCCCTATTTCGAGTCGGCCGACCCGACGGTGAAGCGCAAGACCGGCTTCCTGACGCCGCGCTTCATCACCTCGACGCCGCTCGGCACCGGCGTGGCGACGCCGTTCTTCCTCAACCTCGATCCGAGCTACGACCTCACGCTCTCGCCCGCCTTCCTGACGCGCCAGGGCGTGCTGGGCCAGGCCGAGTTCCGCCAGCGGATCGACAACGGCAGCTACAACCTGCGCCTGTCGGGCATCTTCCAGTCGACGCCCTCAGCCTTCCTGCCGGGCCCGCTCGGCGCCGCCGACCGCGAGTTCCGCGGCTCGGTCGAGTCGCGCGGGCGCTTCTTCATCAACGAGCACTGGCGCACGGGCTGGGACCTCGTCGGCGTGACCGACAAGTGGTTCCTCGACAACTACCGCATCCGCAACCAGAACATCACCACCGACTATTTCCGCGAGGCGGTCTCGACCGCCTACCTGATCGGCCAGGGCGACCGTTCGTGGTTCGAGGCGCGGGGCTACTACTTCAAGGCCCTGTCGAGCTTCGACTGGCAGAAGGAGCAGCCGGTCGTCCTGCCGGTGATCGACTACGACAAGCGCATCGACGGGCCGCAGCCGATCGGCGGCGAGGTGCGCTTCGAGGCCAACGTCACCAGCCTGACCCGCGAGGCGACCGACTTCCAGGGCATCCCGCGCACCGGCAGCTACCTGTTCGCCCCGAGCTATGCCGGGGTGAGCTACCCGCTCTACGAGACCTGCACCACCTTCGTGCGCGACCGCTGCATCGTGCGGGGCTTAGGCGGCACCGACACGCGCCTCTCGGCCCAGGTCTCCTGGCGGCGCAGCTTCATCGACGATCTCGGTCAGGTCTTCACGCCGTTCACCTACCTGCGCACCGACGCGTTCTTCGTGAACCCGAGCCTGTCGGGCTTCCAGAACGCGCTGGTGAACAACATCACCACCGTGGACGACGGCTTCTCCGGCCGCGTCATGCCGGCGATCGGCCTCGATTACCGCTATCCCCTCGTCGCCGATTTCGGGGCCTTGGGCGTCCACACCCTGGAGCCGATCGCCCAGGTGATCGCCCGGCCCTCCGAGACCCGCATCGGCCGCCTGCCGAACGAGGACGCGCAGAGCCTCGTCTTCGACGACACCTCGCTGTTCGAGTGGGACAAGTTCTCCGGCTACGACCGGGTCGAGGGCGGCGTGCGGGCCAATCTCGGCGGGCAGTACTCCGTCGTGACGCCGACGGGCTGGTACGCCAACGTGATGTTCGGCGAGTCGATCCAGATCGCGGGCGTGAACTCGTTCCGCCGCGGGGATCTCGCCAATGTCGGCCTCGATTCCGGCCTGGAGAACCGCCGCTCGGATTTCGTGGGCCGCTTCCAGCTCTCGCCCAACCAGAACATCAGCTTCATCAGCCGCGCCCGCTTCGACCAGCGGGACTTCGCCGTGAACCGGTTCGAGACCGGCGTGACCGCGCGCTTCTCGCCGTTCCTGCCGCTCGAAACCTCGCTGTTCTACTCCTACTACGAGGCGCAGCCGGCGCTGGGCTTCGCCCATCGCCGCGAGGGCGTGACGGCCTCGGCCACCTACCGGATCACCCCGAACTGGTTCGTCACCGGCTCGGCGCTCGTCGACTTCACCCACTATCTCGACACCCGCGACACCTTCGCCGACCTCTACACCGCCTACCTCGCCGACCCGGTCGGCCTCGCCCCGGTCTACAGCAATCCGGGCAAGGCCTACCTGGCCGGCATGAGCCTCGGCGGCGGCTACCAGGACGAGTGCACCACGGTTTCGCTCAACTACATCGTCTCGCCCATCGCCACCGCGACCGGCGTGCGCGAGCGCAACCAGACCGTGCTCCTGCGCCTGGAGCTGAAGACGCTGGGCGAAGCGGATCTGCGCCAGAACGTCA
Organism: Methylorubrum populi; assembly: GCA_036946625.1. Classification (NCBI taxonomy): domain Bacteria; kingdom Pseudomonadati; phylum Pseudomonadota; class Alphaproteobacteria; order Hyphomicrobiales; family Methylobacteriaceae; genus Methylorubrum; species Methylorubrum populi. Next base: position 1,932,300 of record JAQIIU010000003.1, on the reverse strand, counting down.
GCACCACGACGACCGCCGACGGCATCGCCTCGGTGCGCTGAACGCCGGTATTCGGCCTCGCCCCCGGCCCCCCCAGCGGGCCGGTCGCCCTCCTCCCGACCGGCCCGGCGCCCGCCTGAGCGTCACTCCGCCAGCGGCTTGCACTGGCCCTTCTCGTCCGGCGCGAAGGTCTCGTGGCCCTTGTAGGGCGTGTAGGCCTGCTTCTGCTCGGCCGTCAGCCACTCGGCATCCTTGGCCGGCCCGGTATACAGGTGCCGGATCCAGGCGATGACCTGCAGGATCTCGTCGGGATTGAGATCCTCGTTGTGCGGGCCCATCATGCCGTTGGCGCCGCCCCAGATCGTCGAGAACAGTCCGACATCCGTCGTGTTCAGCGGATAGGTCCAGTAATTGTCGTTGAGCCCGGGGCCGACCTTCCCCTCCGCATTGTGCCCGTGGCAGCCGGAGCAGGAGGTGAGGAACAGGCTCTCGCCGTTGCGCAGGCAGGACTTGTCGTCGATGTAGATGTTCTTGCCCGTCTCGAGGAAGGTCTTCACCGCCTGCGTGTCGCGACCGCCGGGCTTGCCCTGGGACGTGTCCATGGCCTCGCCGGTGATGGTGTTGCGAAGGACGATGCCCGTCTGAGGACCGCTGGCGGGCTGCGCCGAGGCCGTGCCGAGACCGAGGCACGCCGTCCCGAGCGCAGTTGCACCGAGCAACGTCGCGCAGAGTGTTCGAATGGCGTTCATGGGATTGTCGTTCCTCTTTATGATCTTCTTAATTGACCCTCAATTTATAGAGATCGTTTCGGATGAAATCACCTGACAAAACGTAACATGGACTTTGCGCGGCAAGGCACGGGCCTATCTGTCGGGTACGTTGGAAGATTTTCCCGTATCGGCCGGTCGTCTTCGGGAAGGGCGCGTCCCGGCGAAGCCGGCCGGCTCCGTCGGCGCACGGGGCGCTGCCGACCGTCCCGAAGCCCGACGCCGTGCCGGTGCAGCCGGGCCACGCTGCCCGCGAAACGGCACGCCCGGCCCCATGCCGACAGCCTCCTCGCTTGACCCTGCCGGGTCCGGCCCCGACCTTGGCGCCCGCACGCGTCTCACGCGAAACGCCCGCCCCGCCGCCGCCGCCGGAGAGACGACGGCCGGCGGCCGGGCGCCGCGCGCAAGCCGCATATCCGGACGGGAACGGACATGCCCCTCCTTCAGCGCCTCCTTTCCTACGCCTCCTCGGCCTTCGGCCTGCCGGCCCCGGCCGAGACGGTGCCCGACGGCAGCGAGGAGCACCTCGCGGCCACCGCGCTGCTGGTCCACGTCGCCCGGGCCGACGGCGTGCTCGACCCGGCGGAATCCGAGCGGCTGGTGCGCCTCGTGCGCCGCCGCTACGCCCGCAGCGATGCCGAGGCCGAGAGCCTGATCGAGCGCGCCGCCGCCTTCGAGGCGCAGACCCGCGACATGACCAGCCTCGTCGAGCTGATCCGCGACGACGGCGATCCCGAGCAGCGCGGGCGGCTGCTCGCCATGGCGTGGTCGGTGGCCGGTGCCGACGGCGCGCTGCACGAGTTCGAGGAGGCGCTGGTCTGGCGTCTCGGCAAGCTCCTGGGTTTCGACGAGGCCGGCATCGCCGCCGCCCGCGACCGCGGCTTCCGAGAGCCGGCCGGCACGTGATGAGCCGCGATGCAAAGATCGGGGGTTTCGAAAGGGCAAGCCCTTGTCAAAGGGTCCAGGGCGGAGCCCTGGTGAAGGGAAGCCGGGGCGCTGCCCCGGCGCCCCGCCAAAGGGATCATCCCTTTGGAATCCCGAGACCAGCGAAGACGCCGCGGTGATCGTCAGCCTCACCCTGATCCTGCTCGCCCAGCTCCTCGGCGAGATCGCCGCGCGCGCGGCCGGCCTGCCGGTGCCGGGGCCGGTGATCGGCATGGCGCTGCTCCTCGTCTTCCTGGTCCTGCGCGACCGGACGCGGCCGGCCTCCGCGCGCCTGCTGCCGCCGCCCCTGGTCGACGGCGGCCTGGAGAACGCCGCCAGGGGCCTGCTCGCGCATCTCTCGATCCTGTTCGTGCCGGCCGGCGTCGGCATCGTCGGCAAGCTCGACATGCTGGCGAACCACGGGGTGGCGCTCGCGGCCGTGCTCGCCCTCTCGGTGACCCTGACGCTCGCGGCCACCGTGCTGACCTTCGTCGCGGTGTCCCGCCTGCTGGACCGGCCATGAACGGCGAGTTCGCCCTGTGGGTCTATCTCACCCGCACGCCGCTCCTGTGGCTCACCGTCACGCTGCTGGCCTACGCGGTGGCCGACCGGCTGTTCCGGGCGGCCGGGCGCCACCCGATCGCCAACCCGGTCGTCCACGCGATCTGGATGATCGGCCTCGTGCTCGTGGTCACCGGCACGCCCTATGCCGCCTACTTCCAGGGCGCGCAGTTCGTGCACTTCCTGCTCGGCCCCGCCACGGTGGCGCTGGCCGTGCCGCTCTACGAGCGCCGGGCGACGGTGATGCGCGCGCTCCTGCCGATGCTCGCCGCCCTCGTCGTGGGCTGCGTCACCGCGATGACCTCGGCGCTCGTCTTCGCCAAGCTCGCCGGCATCCCCTACGACGTGCGGCTCGCCATGGCGCCGAAATCCGTGACCACGGGTGTCGCCATGGGCATCGTCGAGGCGCTCGGCGGCGATCCGACGCTCGCCGCGGTGCTGGTGATGCTGACCGGCATGGCCGGCGCGATCATCGTCACGCCGCTGATGCGGACCCTGCGCATCGAGGACATGCGCGCCCGCGGCTTCGCGGCGGGGCTGGCCGCCCACGGCCTCGGCACCGCCCGCGCCTTCCAGGTCAGCGAGGTCGCCGGCACCTTCGCCGGCATCGCCATGGGGCTCAACGCGTTCCTGACCGCGATCCTGGTGCCGGTGGCGGTGAGTTTTTTAAGGTGAGGCAAGACCACGAACCCCGTCCTGCGATCTGCCGACGGGCGCGGAAGGGGGGGCGAAGCCGGTCACCGTTGCGGTCTGGATTGCTTCGGCTGAAGCCTCGCCATGACGCAAAGGGCGGCCCGCACCGTCATTGCGGTCGTCAGGCGAAGCAATCCAGAAGCGCGACCGGGCCGGAAGAGGCGTTCGAGCGGTTCGGTCTCAGTCCCTTGCAGGGTCGTATTGCGCTGCGGTGCAACGCGCTGCCCTCCTCGGTGGGATGCTCGCCACCCGCGACCTCGCCGTCGGCGTGCTGCTCTCGGGGGGCTTCGCCGGAAAAGTCTCGCGGATGAGTCGGGTCACGTCGGAACTGTCGGCGGACGGGCGGACCCGCACCGATCGGGTGTCGGGCCAGGTGTTCTTCGCCTCCGCCGGCACCTTCGCCGAGGGTATCGACGTGCGCGAACCCGTGGAGCGCCTCGTCATCGACCTACACCCTGGAGGATCGGGCGCGCCGGACCGGATCGATGGTCACGATCCCGTGACGGCCGAGGGCTGAGCCGCCTGTACGAGGCGCTCTAAAAACTCTAGCCTGTCCGCATGTTCGATGAGCGTTCCCAGCCCGATCCCCAACTGGCGCGGACCGAGGAGCTGATGGCGGCGGCTCGGTCCCTGGACGATGTCGTCGCCGTGCTGGCGCGGACCGCCCGATGGATCGCGGGCTCGGACGGTATCGCCGTCGTGCTGCGCGAGGGGGATTCCTGCGTCTACGTGGCCGAGGACGCGATCGAGCCGCTCTGGAAGGGGCGTCGTTTCCCGCTCGACGCGTGCGTCTCGGGCTGGGCGATGCTGAACGACGAGACCGCCATCGTGCCGGATATCGGCCGCGATCCCCGCGTCCCGGTCGCCGCCTACATGGCCAAGGCGGTGCGCAGCCTCGTGATGGTCCCGATCGGCAAGCCCGAGCCGGTCGCGGCGCTCGGCGCCTACTGGTGCGCCATGGTCCTGCTCGACACCGCCACGGTGTCCCGCCTGGAAACGCTGGCCGCCCAGGCCACGGCGGCCGTCGCGCGGGTGCGGGCCTGCGCCGGCCTGGAGGGGGCCGCGTCCTGACATCCCCGCCGACAGACCGCCCGGCGGGCGGTGGACGATGCGCTTCGATCCCCTGCATCGTCGCGTCGCCGTATCACCCTTCCTCCGACGTTCGGGGAGCGTCGGCAGCGATCAGGAGAAAGCATGCCGGTTTCATCCTGCGCGGCGCCCGCCGGGCGGCCGACGGTCAGATCGGGCCGCCGCTGTTCGAGGAGACGATCACCGCGGCGAGCCCGAACGAGGCCGTTCGCCTCGCCAACGAGCGCGATCTCTCGACCCAGGACGAGGCGGTGAACGCGCTGTGGCTGGTCGATGCGCAGGGCGTCCTGCACGGGTCCCTGCGGCGCGCCGACAGGGATTGAGGGGGCCTGCCCTTCCCCGCGCGAAGAGCGGGGGAAAACCTGCCTCGCCCCTGCGGAATTGGTCTTTGCCGGCGCTTTCGTGCTAAGCCCGGGGCAAGACGCCCCGGCGGTCCCGCCCGGGGTTTTCTGCCGTCCCGCGCTCCTTCTGCCCCGCGTCGGGACGCCGCGCGCCGCCGCCGGGACCGCATGCGGTGCGATCCCTCATCGAAAGACCTTTTCATGAGCGACGACACAGACGCCAAGACCCGCGCCGCCGAGCGCGCGGAGCGGGCCGAGCGCATGGCCCGCGAGGGTCAGCAGGCCATGGCCGAGCATCTGGCGGCGGTCAAAGCCGTGGACGAGCGCACCGTGCGCCTGCGCGCCCTGCGGCTCGCCAAGGAGGCCAAGGAGGCCGCCGAGCGGGCCGCCAACCCGCCCGCGCCCAAGCGCGGCCGCAAGAAGGCGACGGCCTGACCGCCATGGCGATCGACCGCACCCGCCGCCCGAGCGATCCGCGCCAGGCGGCCGAGGCCGCCTTCCGGGCGGTGACGCGCAAGACGCCCGAGGCCGCGCCGGAGCCGCCCAGGGCCCCGGTGGCGATCCCGGGCGCGCGCGAGACGGTGTCGCTGCGCATCGATCGGGCGGTGCTGGAGCACTTCCAGAAGGACGGTCCCGGCTGGCAGGACCGCATCAACGCCGCCCTCAAGGCCGCCGCGGGCCTCTGAGGCGCGCGGGTGAGCGCTCCCCTGAGGCCGGGGCAGGCCCATCGGGCGCCGACGCTGTGAGCGGGCTCGCGGACGGGCTCGGCCTGACCCCCGACGAGGCGACGGCGCTCCTTCTCTCCCTCCGGGTCGCCGCCGTGGCGACGCTGGCGAGCCTTGTCCCCGGCTTGGCCGTGGCGTGGCTGCTGGCGCGGCGGCGTTTCCCCGGCCACGCTCTGCTCGACGGGCTCGTCCACCTGCCGCTGATCCTGCCGCCGGTGGTGACGGGCTACCTGCTGCTGCTCGCCTTCGGCCGCCGCGGATGGCTCGGCGGGTGGCTCGCCGAGATCGGCCTCGTGTTCTCGTTCCGCTGGACCGGCGCCGCGCTGGCCTGCGCGGTGATGGGCTTCCCGCTGATGGTGCGGGCGATGCGCCTGTCGATCGAGGCGGTGGACCGCCGGCTCGAACAGGCGGCGGCGACGCTGGGCGCGCCGCCGCCGCTGGTGTTCCTGAGCGTGACCCTGCCGCTCAGCCTGCCCGGGATTCTCGCCGGCGCGGTGCTCGCCTTCGCCAAGGCGATGGGCGAGTTCGGCGCGACGATCACCTTCGTCTCCAACATCCCCGGCGAGACCCAGACCCTGCCCTCGGCGATCTACACCCTGACCCAGGTGCCGGGCGGCGAGGCGGGGGCCTTGCGCCTCACCCTGGTCTCGGTCGCGGTCTCGATGCTGGCGCTCGTCGCCTCGGAAGGGCTGGCGCGGCGGATGAGCCGGCGGATCGGGGCGGGGCGGTAACCGTCGTCCCGTCGGAGCGCGGATGCGCAAATCCCGTCCTCGCCGCGCTTCCGGACCGCTTCGCGGACGCGCGCGATGACGGCAAGGGCGGCAAAACCCAAGGCGATCGACCGCAGGCCGTGTGACGGGTCTGTCAGAGCCTGTTTGACCGGCCGCCGTGTCTTCGTCAGGCAACGGCAAGGCGAGAGGAAGATCCTACTCCCATCCTGAACCCTCATCCTGAGGTGCCGGAGCGGAGGCCTCGAAGGGGGCTCCAGGAACCGCGCGGGATCTGGAGGATCCTTCGAGGCCGCTCACGCGGCACCTCAGGATGAGGGTCGAAGAGGGGATCACTGCAGTCAAACAGGCTCTCAGCCTGTCGTCCCATCCGCCACCTTCCTCGCGACGGCGAGGCGGCGGGCGTCCGCCGCCTGGTGTCAGGATGAGGGCGATGGATGGGACGTCGGAAGTCCGGTGGGCTCGTCCGTGCGAACGCCCTTCGGCAGCATCGCCGGTCGCCAGCGGCGGTGCATCCACAGCCACTGTCCGGGATGCTCGCGCACCCAGCCCTCGATCGCCGTCGTCATCGCCTGCATCGCGCCCCGAACCTCGATCAGCCCATCGGGCCCGCGAGGCAGATCCAGCGGCGGCGTCAGTTCGAGCAGGAAGCGCCCGCCCGCCTTGCGCACCACCCGCGCACCGTGGACCGGGCAATCGTGGTGGCGGGCGAGCTTGCCGAGCAGCGGGTTGACCAGAACCGGACGGCCGAAGAACCGCACCACGACGCCGCGGGTGAAGTGCTGATCGATGAGCTGGCCGAGATGGCCGCCGCGCTCCACCACGCCCTGCATGGCGAAGACCGCGCCGGGCCCGGAGGCGGCCAGCCCCCCCATGGTCTTGCGGCGCACCTCCTGCACGAGCTGGGCGGCGGCCGGGTTGTTCGGCGGCCGGAACACGGCGGTGGTTTCCAGCCCGAATTTTTCCGCGCAGATCGCCGGCAGCTCCCAGTTCGCGAGATGCGCGGAAAAGATCAGTCCCGGCCGGCCGTCGTCGCGGATCGCGAAGAACTGCTCCAGTCCCCGCACCTCCATGCGCTGAGTGGCGAGGTTTTCGGGATCGTAATCGAAGATCGTGTCGAGATGGGCGTATTCCGCGCCGGTGCGGCCGAGATTCTCCCAGGCCTCCCCCGCGATCGCCCGCAGCCGCGCCTCGTCCTCCTTCGGATAGGCCGCGCGCAGGTTGGCCATCGCCGTGCGGTGCGAGGGCAGGAACGGGCCGACGAGGCGCGCGAGCCGGCCGCCGGCCGCGCTCGCCCGGTCGGTGCCGAGCATTCGCGCGAGCAGGAACACCGCCCGGATCAGCGGGATGGTCGCGAGCCCCGCCAGCCGGGGCAGGTTCCGCCGCAGGATCAGCGCGAGGCGCAGCACAGCCGGTTCATCGAGCGCGTGTGTCGGGGAGGGTTGGAGGCGGCCATAAAGTATTTTCTTCGGGCAGGCGAGCACGCTTGCCGCGAACTTGTCGCGAAACGGCGAAGGCCGCCGGCCCGTCGAGCGGGCCGGCGACCTTCATAAGGGGGAGCCGAGGCTGGCGATCAGACGAAGTGCTGGCCGCCGTTGATGGTGAGCGTCGAGCCGTTGACGAAGCCGGCCTCGTCGCTGGCGAGGTACTCGACCGCGTGGGCGATCTCGTCGGCTTCGCCGAGGCGGCCGGTCGGGATCGTGGAGATGATCTTGTTGCGGATGTCTTCGGCCACGGCCATCACCATCTCGGTGGCGATGTAGCCGGGGGCGACCACGTTCACGGTGACGCCCTTAGAGGCGCTCTCCTGCGCCAGTGCCTTGGCGAAGCCGATCACGCCGGCCTTGGCCGCCGAGTAGTTGGTCTGGCCGGCCTGGCCCTTCTGGCCGTTGATCGACGAGATGATGATGATGCGCCCGAAGTTGCGCGAGCGCATGCCCTCGATCAGCGGCCGGGTGCAGGTGAACATCGAATCGAGGTTGGTGCGGATCACCGCCTGCCACTTCTCGAAGGTCATCTTGTGGAAGGCGCCGTCGCGGGTGATGCCGGCGTTGTTCACCAGGATGTCGACCGGCCCGAGCTCGGCCTCGATCGCCTTGATGCCGGCCTCGCAGCTCGCGAGATCGCCGACGTCGAACTTGAACACCGGGATGCCGGTCTCGGCCTTGAAGGCGTTGGCGGCCTCGTCGTTGCCGCCGTAGTTGGCGGCGACCTTGTAGCCCTTGTCCTTCAGGCGCTTCGAGATCGCGGCACCGATGCCGCGCGTTCCGCCCGTGACGAGGGCGACGCGTTCCTGAGCCATGGTTTCCTCCGTGCTCCCGTATCGGGTTTTTGTTAAGCCGGTTCGCGAAATACCCGCTAGGCGTGCGGCCGACAGGGCAACGATCCTGTCACCGCTTTCGCTGAAGCGGGCACCCGCCCATCATCCCCGCCTGTGTGGTCGGGCGTCCGTGGGCCTGCATCGCATTTAAATTTCACAAACCCTCAAGCTCATTTCGTCAAATTCTGCTTGAGGTCCGAGGTGGAAGGGCGTCGAGCGCCCTCCCCTCGGCGCCGATCGCTCAGATGCGCTCGATGCACATGGCGACGCCCATGCCGCCGCCGATGCAGAGGGTGGCGAGGCCTCGTCTGGCGTCGCGTCGCTTCAACTCGTGCAGCAGGGTGATGAGGACGCGGGCGCCGGAGGCACCGATCGGGTGGCCGATGGCGATGGCGCCGCCGTTGACGTTCACCTTCTCGTCGTCCCAGCCCATGTCCTTGTTCACGGCGAGCGCCTGGGCGGCGAAGGCCTCGTTGGCCTCGATCAGGTCGAGGTCGGCGGGCTTCCAGCCGGCCTTGTCGAGGGCCTTGCGCGAGGCCGGGATCGGGCCGGTGCCCATCACCTTCGGGTCGACGCCCGCGGTCGCCCAGGAGACGATCCGGGCGAGCGGCTTGATGCCCCGGCGCTCGGCTTCCGAGGCCGACATCAGCACGATCGCCGCGGCGCCGTCGTTGAGACCCGACGCGTTGGCGGCGGTCACGGTGCCGTCCTTGGCGAAGGCGGGCTTGAGCTTGGCCATCGCCTCGACGGTGGCGCCGTCGCGGATGTACTCGTCGGTGTCGACGACCGTGTCGCCCTTCCGGCCCTTCACCGTGACGGGGGCGATCTCCTCCTTGAACCGGCCCTCCTTGCGGGCGGCCTCGGCCTTGTTCTGCGAGCGGACCGCGAACTGGTCCTGCTGCTCGCGGGTGAGCTGGAAGGCCTGGGCGACGTTCTCGGCGGTCTGGCCCATGTGGTAGCCGTTGAAGGCGTCCCACAGGCCGTCCTTGATCATCGTGTCGACGAGCTTCAGGTCGCCCATCTTCTGGCCGCCGCGCAGGTACTGCGCGTGGGGCGCGAGCGACATCGATTCCTGGCCGCCCGCGACGATGACGGTGGCGTCGCCGTTGGCGATCTGCTGCATGCCGACGGCGACGGTGCGAAGCCCCGAGCCGCAGACCTGGTTGAGGCCCCAGGCGGTCGCCTTCTCCGGAATGCCGGCGGCGATGGCGGCTTGGCGGGCCGGGTTCTGGCCGGCGGCGGCGGTGAGCACTTGGCCGAAGATCACCTCGTCCACGTCGTCCGGGGAGACGCCGGCGCGCTCCAGCGCGGCCTTGATCGCCACGGCGCCGAGTTCGTGGGCGGGCACGGCGCCGAAGGCGCCGGCGAACGAGCCCACCGGCGTGCGGGCCGCCCCGACAATGACGATATCTTCGCTGGCTGCCATCGTGACGTTCTCCTCGTTCGGCGGCGCGATTTTGGTAGACCGGATTGACCGATGCGCGGCCTGCCGTTCTCCGGATGAAGAGCGCACGCCCGGCGAAGTCAAGCGTGCTTGCGGACAACCCGGCGGGAACGTCTCCTCGGCACGGCCGGATTCTATGGGACAGGGAGAAATTGCTGTTTTCGCCGCGTCGCGAAAGCCTTAAGGTTGCTGCGAACGATGACAGGACCAAGCTTGCGTAAGAGCGCCTCACGAAACTCCCGTTCGCCGACCGTGCTCACGCGAGGCGCGGCGGCGCGGCGGGCGTTTCGTGAGAGACGCTCGGCAGGCATCCGATCATGGCGGAGCGTTCGGCTTTGCGCGGACTCATGACCGAAGCGGGAGGTGTCGCAAAGATGGCCGAGAACGGCAGGGCGCATCAGACCGTCATCAAGAAATACGCCAATCGCCGGCTCTATCACACCGGCACATCCACCTACGTCACGCTCGAAGACCTCGCGACGATGGTGCAGAACGGCGAGGACTTCATCGTCTACGATGCGCGCTCGGGCGACGACATCACCCGCTCGGTCCTGACGCAGATCATCTTCGAGCAGGAGAACAAGGCCGGCGAGGACAATCTCCTGCCGGTGGCCTTCCTGCGCCAGTTGATCCGCTTCTACGGCGACAGCATGCGCACGATGGTGCCGAGCTTCCTCGAATTCTCCATGGCGAACTTCGCCAGGGATCAGGACGGTCTTCGCGAGAAGCTCGCCCAGAGCTTCGGCCCTTCCGCCTTCCAGCAGGCGCTGCAGGAGCAGGTGCGGGCCAACATGACCTTCTTCGGCGACGCGATGAAGATGTTCACCGGCGGCTTCGGTCCCCCCGCCCCGCCGTCGAGCCCGGCTCCCGCCGCGCCGCCCGCCCCTGCCGCGGGTTCGGGCGACCTCGACGAGCTGAAGAAGCAGATGGCGGAGATGCAGGCCCGCCTGGAATCGCTGGCGCGCAAGTAGCGCCACGGCGGTCCCGAGGCTGCGAACTCGGGTTCAAGGCGCTTGCGGACCCTCACCGATCCATCGCCGCCCTCATTTCGGGGCCGCGCAGCGGAACCCGGACATCCACCCGCGATGCGTCGCCGAAGCATGGCGTCGAGACCGGTCGGGGATTGCACGCCTCCGGCGCGCCCCTTCGTCCGGGTTCGCAGCATTGACGATGGTCCCGCTCCTGCGCTGTATTCCGCGCGCGAAGAGCGCGGCGGACTTCAAGGCGGTCGCGTCCGGGCGATGGCCCTGCCGGACGGCGCGAGACGGATCGTTGAGATCCGGTTAACGTCGGCCCCGGCCTTGCACGAGAATGCGTGCGAGGCCGGAGGCGCGTGGCATGGTGGATCGTTCCGAGACGGATTGTGCCGAGCCGGGCCGCCCCGCCGATTCGGTTGCGCCTGCGCGCGACCTCGTGCCTGTGTCGGCTTCCGGCGCCGGCCGGCGTGTCCAGGGGCGCCGCCCGATGGCCGGCTTCCTCACCCAGTTGATCGTCGGCGCCGACCCGGCCCTGCGTCCCGCGCGCTCCGAACGCACGAAGGCCGCGGCCGCGCTCTACGCACGGGCCGCGGCCTTCGGAAAACGAGCCTGACCACCGGGCTTGATCATCGAAACGGCCGGTGGCGGCCGGCGATCACGCCTCGGCGGACTTCACCTTCAGCACCTGGCGACCGCGGTACATGCCGGTCTTCAGGTCGATGTGGTGCGGGCGACGCAGTTCGCCCGAATCCTTGTCCTCGACATAGGTCGGGGCCTTGAGGGCGTCGGCGGAGCGGCGCATGCCGCGGCGGGAGGGGGAGGTCTTTCGCTTCGGAACGGCCATGGGAGTGTACCTCAGGCAAAAAGGGCGCCCGAGGCCCATCCCCTGAACCGGGGGATCGCCGATGGCACCGCGTTGAGTGACGGAGATTCGAGGCGGGCTGTATAACCGCAGGAACGGCGACTGGCTAGAGTGCCCGCCGCAGGGCCATCGCGCGAAGCCGCGTGAGCGGTTTCGTGGTGCCAAGGGACACGACCAAGAGCGCCGCGCGGAGCGGGCTTTTCAGGACGGAAGGCCTGAAAAGCGTCGAGCGGAGCGAAAGCCTGAGCCCGCGGACGCGGGCGCCAGCGTCTGAGGCTTATACCGTTTCCGCTTGATTGCTTCGGGTTCGGCCACCCTCCGTCATCGCGAGCGGCCGCGAAGCGATCCAGGGCGCGACAGGTCCGGAAAGGGCGCGCCCTGGATCGCCACGGCTTCGCCTCGCGATGACGCAGGACAGGCCGAACTCATCAACCGGATGGCGTATTACAAAAAACGCAGAGCGACCGCTTCAAGCGATTGCTCTGATGCCCACCGCCGAAGCGGGGGCCGGCACAAGAATCCGGGTCTGCCCGCCGGCTCTGAACAGGGAAAGGTCTTACGGCGTGCCGGGGGCGGCCGAAGCCTCCAGAATCGGGGCGGGCTCGGCGGTCTTGCGGGCCACGGCGACGGGTGGCCGGGCGATGGCCGCGAGCACGGTCTCGGAGGGGCGGCGCGGCGGCAGCGGCACCTCGACGGTGTCCGTCACGGCGCCTTGCACGGCGCCTTGCGCGGTCGCCTGGGGAACGGTCTGTCGCGGGGGTTGCTGGGCCTGGGCCGGCTGTGCCGGGAGCGTCGCCGCGGCCGGGGCGGACGGCTGAAGGCTCGCGACCTGCACCGTTTCGGTGCCGGAGAGCGCGCTGGGCCGGCGCGGCGGCAGGGGCACTTCCACGGCGTCGGTCGGGGCCGGGCCCGGCGCGGCGTAGGCCAGCGCCTGCGTGCCGGCGGTCGGAGCGCCGCCGCGCCGGGCGAACAGGCCGTCGAAGCCGTTGGCCGATTGGGCGGACGCGTTGGCGGTGGCCGGTTGCGCCGCCGCGGCGATGGTCGTCGCGCTCTCGTCGTCGGGCGGCGTGGCGTCGATGCCGAGGCGCTTGGCGGCGTAGTAGTAGCCGCGATTGTAGTAGCGGTAGGCCTGTTCCAGATCGCCCCTGGCGGCGCGGTAGGCGCCGGCGAGATAGGCGATGCCGTATTTCAGGTTGGTCGCGGGGTCGTAGAGCCCGGCCGCGTCGCCGGTATAGCCGAGGCCGCGGGCGGTGGCGTGCTTGATCTGCATCAGGCCGAGCGCCGAGCCGCCCTTGGCGCGGGCGTTGTAGTTGCTCTCCCGCTTGACCACCCGGTGGACGAAGGCTTCCGGCACCTTGTTGGCCCGGGCCTGCTCGGCGATCAGCGCATCGATGTTGTCCCGCGCCGCCTCCTGCGCCGCCTCCTGGGCGAGGGCCGTCGCCGGAACGGCGGCGGCAAGCAGGACGGCGAGGAGAAATCGCATGGGAGACCCGGTCGTTTTGGGTGTCTCGCGAGCCTCCCGTCGATCGGCAGACCGCCCCCGAACGGGGGCGTCCGCCGCGGGAGCCTCACGGGCATCACTCGTTACGGCTCAGTTTGTCCGCCTTGCGTCGGTGCCAAATGAGGCGGGAACGTGGAGCCGGGCCAAATCCCTGCGGATGCCGGGGCTCGCGGCGCCGGCCCTGTCGCACGATGGGCACAGTCCCCTTCCCTCGCGGCGGCGGCCGGCCTCAGGTGTCCCCGAGCACGAACCGGTCGATCGCGCGGGCGAAACCGTCCTCCGCGTTGCTCGCGGTGACGGCCGAGGCCGCCCGCCGGACGGCGGGGGCGGCGTTGCCCATGGCGATCGAGAGACCGCTCTCGCGGAACAGGGCGATGTCGTTGGCCGCATCGCCGAGCGTGGCGATGCGCGCCCGCCCGATGCCGAGGCGCCGGCCGAGATCGGCGACGAAGCTGCCCTTGTCGATGCCGGGCGGCGTCACGTCGAGATAGTAGGGCTGCGAGCGGTGCACGGCGGCTTGGCCGTTCAGTTCGGCCGCGAGGGCCTCCTCCAGCCGCGCCAGCCCGTCATGGTCGCGGCTCACCCCGACGATCTTGGCCGCATGTCCGAGCAGGGGCGCAAGGGTGGAGACCACCACGGGGTCCGCCCGCAGGGTGCGGCGTTCGAGGTCGGCATAGGGCGCCTGCCCGTCGCGCAGGTTCCAGGCGCCCCCTGCGAACACCCAGACGTCGATGCCGGCCGCGTCGAGCCGCGCCACCGCCGCCCGGGCGACCGCCTCCGGGATCAGCCGCTCCGAGATCGGCGCGAGGTCGGGGCCGCAGACGGTGCTGCCGTTGAAGGCGCCCATCGGCAGCCGCAGGCCGAGCGCTTCGGCCAGATGGCGCAGGCCGACCGGCGGGCGGCTGGAGGCCAGGGTGAAGCCGATCCCCGCGTCCCCGAGCCGCCGCACCGCCGCGACCGCGGCCGGCGTCAGTTGCTTGTCGTCGGTGACGAGCGTTCCGTCGACGTCGGAGACGACGAGGGCGATGTCCATGAAGGGGTCCTATCCGCAGAGGTCGCCCGGAGGCAGGCCGAGCCGGGTGGCGACGGCCGCGACGATGGCGTCGGGTCCATCCTCGATGCCGACGGTGATCGGGTCTTCCTCCGGCCCCGGCGGTTCGAGGGCGGCGAACTGGCTGTCCAGGAGCGAGGCCGGCATGAAGTGGCCGTGCCGGGCCCGGACCCGGCCCTGGATGACGTCCCGGCTCCCCTCCAGGAAGACGATCCGCACCGGCGCGCGGTCCCCGGTCAGCGCCCGGCGGTAGGCGCGCTTGAGCGCCGAGCAGGCGACGACCGCGTTCTCGCCGGCCGCGAGACGGGCATCGATCCACGCCCGGATCCGTCCGAGCCACGGCATGCGCGCCGCGTCGTCGAGCGGATGTCCCTCCCGCATCCGGGCGACGCCCTCGGGCGAATGGAAGTCGTCGCCGTCGGCGAAGCGCCAGCCGAGCCGCTCGGCCAGCAGCGCGGCCACCGTGCTCTTGCCGGAGCCCGAGACGCCCATCACGACGAGGACGGTCGGGGCGGAGGATCGCGGCACGTTCATCCGGCTCCCTGAAAGCTGTTTTCCCATGCTCCGACCGCCCTGCCCCTTCGCGGGCGGAAGACGCCGGGTCCGACCGCTTCAGGTAGCGGACCTTGGCGGCGGGACCATCCTCCCTCCGCGGCCTCGCGTCGCCGAGCGGAAGAAACGGGACAGGTGTGGGCTTCGGGGAAAGGACCGCCGGTTGCGTGCTCCCCGGCCCGGTGTGGCGGCCTCGCCACGGACAGCTTGGCCGGTTTGGGCTACCCACCCCATGAGGAAAACCGTCAGGCGATCTGAATGCGCGCTCTTGCCACCGTCCTCCTCACCGCCCTGGCGGTGTCGGGGTGCTCGATCCTGCCGGCTTCGGGCCCGACCACCTCGGCGATCGAGAGCGGGGCCGACGTCGCCACCGCCGAGGGCCTGTTCGCGCGCTACGAGATCATCGACGTCACCCCCGCCATCGTCGAGTCCCTGCGCACCCGCCCCCTCGACAGCCTCCTCGTCACCTTCGGCGACAACCGCCCGGCGCTCGAACCCGTGATCGGCGTCGGCGATTACGTGGCGGTGCAGGTCTGGGAGGCCGGTTCCGGCGGCCTGTTCTCCGGCCCGCTGGTGGCCGACCGCTTCTCCGCCGGCTCCAAGTCCGCCCTCATCCCCGAGCAGGTGGTCGGGCCGGACGGCGCGATCTCCGTGCCCTATGCCGGCCGCATCAAGGTCGCCGGCCGCCGCACCCAGGACGTCCAGGCGCTGATCGAGGCCGACCTCGCCGGCAAGGCGATCCAGCCGCAGGTGCTCGTCTCCGTCACCAAGCCGGTCTCGCAGTCGGTCTCGGTCACCGGCGAAGGCGCCATGGGCATGCGCGTGCCGCTCTCGGGCCGCGGCGACCGCCTGCTCGACGTGATCGCGCTGGCCGGCGGCGTGCGCACGCCGGTGGCCGAGACCTTCGTGCGGCTCTCGCGCGGCAACCGCACCGTCACGGTGCCGATGAGCACCGTGGTCGCCAACCCGCGCGAGAACATCTTCGTGCGGCCGAGCGACACGCTGACGCTGGTGCGCGACCCGCAGACCTTCCTGTCGGTGGGCGCGCTCGGCAGCACCACCGAGGTGCCGTTCTCCGCCGACGGCCTGACGCTGTCGCAGGCGCTGGCCCGCGCCGCGGGCCTGCGCGAGACCCAGGCCGATCCGGCCGGCGTGTTCCTCTTCCGCTACGAGCCGTCGGCGGTGGTGCGGCGGCTGCGCCCGAACTCGCCGCTGCTGGCCGCGCCCCAGGTGCCGGTGGTCTACCGGGTCAACCTGCGCGACGCGCAGGGGCTGTTCCTGACCCAGAGCTTCCGCATGCGCAACCGCGACCTCGTCTACGTGTCGAGCTCGCCGTTCGCCGAACTCGGCAAGGTGCTCGGCGTGTTCTCGACCGTGGCCGCCCCGATCGGCGCCGGCGCCTCCATCTACACCGTCACGCGGTGATCCGGCGCGCGGTATCCGGGTCCGAGAGGGCGTCCCTGGGCAAGGCGTCCGTTCTGGCGGTCGCCGGGCTCGCCCGCGAGGCGCGCATCGCCACCGGGCCTGGGGTCGAGACGATCCAGGCCGGCGGCAGCCCCGCGCGGCTGTGGGCAGCGCTCGACGGACGCCCCTCCGTCGGCCTGCGCGCCGTCGTCAGCTTCGGCATCGCCGGGGGGCTCGATCCCGCCCTGCGGCCGGGCGACGTCGTCGTCTGCACGCATCTCGACGCGGATGCGCGCCTTCCCGCCGATCCCGATCTCGCCCGCCGCCTGTCCGAGGCCTTGGGCGGATCGGCGGAGCGCGTCGCCGCTGGCGGCCTCGCGGGTTCCGACGTCGCGGTGATGACGGTCGCCGACAAGGCGGCGCTGCGCGCGCGCACCGGCGCCCTGGCGGTCGACATGGAATCGCACGTGGCGGCCGCCTACGCCGCCCGCCATGCCCTGCCCTTCGCCGCGCTCCGCGTGGTGTGCGATCCCGCCGAGCGCGCCCTGCCCGCCTTCGCGGCCGCGGCCCTGACGCCGGAGGGCGAGCCGGACATCCGGGCCGTTCTCGGGGCGCTGCTGCGCGGCCGGGCCCGGATCGGCGACCTGATCCGGCTCGGGCGCGATTCCTCGGCGGCCTTCGCGGCGCTCGCCCGCTGCCGCGCCCGGCTCGGCCCCGGTCTCGGGCTGTCCTGATACGATATCCGGTTGATGACTTCGGCCTGTCCTGCGTCATTGCGAGGCGAAGCCGTGGCCATCCAGGGCGCGCCCTTTCCGGACAGGGCGCGCCCTGGATCGCTTCGCGGCCGCTCGCGATGACGGAGGGGGGGCGAAACCCGAAGCGATCAATCGGAAACGGTATGAGTCCTCGCCCGGCCGTGCCGACGAGCTCGCGAGAACGCACGGGGCGGGCCGCGAAACGGTGGATCGCAGCCCGCGCGGCGCTTGAGCGAAGCCGACATCCGCCATCCCGAAGGGATCAATCGGATGTCGGATGACGCGAAACGACCGGGCTCAGGCCGCGGTGCGCTTGCGGGCTTCCTGCTTGGTGTCGACGCCCGAGGCTTTGATCTCGGACAGCTTCTGCGCGACGTTGCGGGAGAACACGAACTCGGCCGGGCGCTGGTTCTCCAGGCTCACCTCCGGCGCCATGTCGCCCTCGGTCCTGATGCCGCGGATCGCGTGCACCAGCGGCTTCCAGGGCTTGCGCACGGAATCGACCACCGAGGAGGCCTCGTAGCCCGAGTGGACCATGCAGTCGGCGCACTTCTCGTAGTTGCCGGTGCCGTAGGCGTCCCAGTCGGTCTCTTCCATCAGCTCCTTGAAGGTCGCGGCATAGCCCTC